>JAFSZJ010000091.1 GCA_017458965.1 Kiritimatiellia bacterium
CAAAAGTGGCTTCAGCGTCGCAGTTGACCGTCGAATGGCGGCGAAGGGCCATCATCGCCTACGCCTTCCGGGAATATGGCATCTTGAGGAGGCTCCTCCCGCCAATCATCGGCGACCAGATGATGCTTCCATTGACCTAGGCACCCACCTCCGACGGCGCTAAGCCCGCCAAATGGGGATGGGAGATGAAGTTGAGGAGTTGAAGAGTTGAAAGGTTGAAGGGTTGGAAAGTTGTGTGATACACTTCCGACATCGTTTGCAAGTGGCAGGTGCCATGCGGATGAAGCAGGTGACCCGGAAAGGAAAAGATAATGAGCGATAAGACCATAAAATACATAAGTGAATTTATCGAAAACTGCCGGAATAATCGCGAGTTTAGCGATAGTGTTGTACCCAAGAAAAACAGGCAGAAGGCTTATTATATCTCTAGAACTTTTGAAAATATCAGGGATCAAATAGTTCGTGAACAATACAATCGTATTCAAAAGGCTTTCGGTTTTGATGACAACGAACAAGCATGGGAATTGTTTCGCTATGCGGCTTGTGGAAGCGGAAACGAATGGCTGGAAATTAACCAATTAAATTCATCAGCGCTGCTGTCATTCCTCTGCTTCCACCGCGTCTCACCTGAACTTCCTATTACCATTGGCGGAGAGGAGTATAACAAGGTTATGTTCGAAGTGAAATCCCCATTGGAAAAAGACGGCCGGAGCCGCCCTGTATCAAACATGGATGTTGTATTGTTGAATGACAACAGCGCCCTGTTTTTGGAGTCGAAATTTTGTGAATATCTAAAGCCAAAGAATGTTGAGGTTAGTGCTTACTACAACAAGTATTATAGCGAAGTATTCGACAAAAACCTTGAATTCACTGGCTTTAGATTTGAAAATCAAAAGTGGGTGGCGGATGGAGAAGGAGCATATATGGAAGGCGTAAAACAAATGATTAGTCATTATCTTGGATTGCGACATTCGTCTAAAGACATTAATTGGTATAAAGGTTTATTCAGGGACAAGAAGATTAAGCTTGCGGAAATCGTGTATAGGTTTGGGCAGGAAAACAATTCTGCGGAAGAGTTCAAAAAATATAAAGAAATCTCCAGCCAACTTTTTTCACGATTAGGCAAAGATGCGAAAGAACACCAAATTGAAGTGTTCCCTTCGATTCTAACCTATCAAGCCATCTTTTCAGACCCAAATAATGCCTCTTTGTTACTTAAAAGGGTGAAGGAATTCTACAATATGCCAGATCCGGTCTTCGCGGTCGAGAAGGTGGTGGAGAAGTGAGAATCACGAAGCGCACACTTCCGAAAATCGCGGCGTATGTCCGCGAGGGGCGGGTCGTGGTCTTCGACACGGAGACGACAGGTTGCTCCTCATGGGACGAGATCTGCCAGATCGCCGCCGCCGAATATGTCGGCGGCAAGCTGACGCGGACGTTCAACCTCTACATCTGCCCGACATGCCGGATGAACCCGTGGGCGGAAGCCGTCCACGGCCTTTCGATGGAGTTCCTCCAGGAGAATGGCGCCGCGCCGCCTGAGGCAATGCAGCGCTTCTTCGAGTTCGTCGGGCAGAATGCCATGCTCGTCGCCCATAACGCGACCTTCGACCTGCGGATGCTCAACAACGAGTGCGAGAAGTTCGGGCTGCTGTTCGCGCCGGAGGGGCTTGAAACCTGCGACACCCTCGCCCTCTCGCGCAAGCTACGCCCCGACCTCGAAAGCCATGCCCTCGCAAGACTCATCGACTGCCTTGGCGTCGACGGCGTGAATTCGCACGATGCGCTTGACGACGCCCTCGCATGCGCCGGCGTTCTATTCAAGCTTCTTGAGCAGTATCAGGAAATGTCGAATCCGGCTTGAAAACAACATGAACAACCACGGCAACGATCTTCAGTGCTTTCGCCGCGGAGAGTTCTGGAGGTTTGGAGGGTTTGGGGGTTGCGGGTTGCGGGTTTCAAGTTCCTAGTTTCGGCTTCCGGGTTTCAACGCGAAGGCGCCCCCCTGCAGCTGGTCTGGAAAGTCTCGGATGTCCCAGATGTCTCAGATGTCCCGGAAGGTCAGGAAGTCTAGAAGGTCTGGAGGTGCGGCGTCCCGCCACGCAATTCCATACCTTATGTCGCGCGGCAAGATGCCGCACCTCCACAAATACGTCACTCGAAATAGCCACTCGCCGCTCAGCGGCGGCTTGCCACTCTTTACGCCTTCATCCTCGTAGTGTAGAATCGTTGCGTGAAAACCCTAACCATTCTGACCACACTCGCCATGACAACCACACTCGCAACGGGCGGCACTACCGCCGACTTCCAGACCGACATGTTCAAGACCAAGGGCGGCAAGGACGTCGCCATCACCGCCATCAAGCACGCAAGTCTGCGCATCCGGTATGACGGGCTTGAAATCCAGGTAGATCCCGTAGGTCAGGGATGCAAGCCCGTGACCGACTATTCGTCGTTTCCGAAGGCGGATATCATCCTCGTGACGCATGAACACTTCGACCACTTCGACCGCGACGCCATCGCGGCGTTGCGAAAGGGCGGGACCCAGGTTTTCGCCAACCCCGCCGTCCAGCAGATGCTTGGCTCGGGCGAGGCGCTCACGAACGGCGAAAGCCGCATCGTCCGCGACGACATCTCGCTTGCCGCCGTCCCCGCCTACAACACCACGCCAGGACACACGAAGTTCCACCCCAAGGGACGCGACAACGGCTACATCCTGTCGCTCGACGGGTTGCGCATCTACATTGCCGGCGACACCGAGGACATCCCCGAGATGGCCGACATCAAAGACATCGACATCGCCTTCCTGCCATGCAACCAGCCATACACGATGACGCCGGAACAGGTGGAGAAGGCGGCGCGGACAATCAAACCGAAGGTACTTTTCCCCTACCACTACTCCGAAACGCCGGTGGAGCGCGTCTCCGAACTTCTGGCCGACACGGCCATAGACGTGCGCATCCGGCAATATCGGTAGCCTTGACCAAGACCTCCCACATAGTTTCCTGACCATACATGAATCCACACAGACTATCACTTGACGGATCATGGCTCTTCCGCTTCGAAGAGGGGGCCATGCTTGCGGACGCCTCTTCGCGAATGGACTTCACGCCGGACGGCACGCTTCCCGTCCCGGCCTGCTTCGACGCGCTTCCCGCATGGTATCTCAAGCGCGGCACCGGTCTTTACCGCCGCACCTTCACCCTCGCCGACGACGTGACGGACGCCACCCTCGTCATCGAAGGCATGGGTCTTGTCGGCTCGTTCGCGATCGACGGGCGCTCCATAGGCTCCGCGGCGCTCCCGTACAGCACGCTGCGTTTCAAGACCGGTCCGCTCTCCGCCGGGGAGCATACGGTGTTCGCCGCGCTTTCCAACCGGCTGGACGAGCCGCGCCTTGCGATAGCGAAGCCATACTACGACTTCTATCTCTACGGAGGCTTCTACCATGGCGTGTCTCTCGAATTCGACGATCGCACCCTGCGCGTCCGTACCCGTGATTTCCGCACGGGGTCTATCGAGATCGAGGCCTTCGGCTTCGGCGCCGGCGATTTCGAGGCGAAGCTTCTATTCGATGGCAGGAACGAGGTCAAGGCGGCCTTCGCCGGCGGGCGGGCGACAGTACGCGTCCCTGACTTCCGCCTTTGGTCTCCGGACTCGCCCAGCCTCCACACCGTCGAGCTTGTCGAGCCGAACACCAGCCACTGTGGCGGCGTTACCGTCAGCGCCCGCTTCGGCATCCGCGCAATCGAGGCGCGCGAAGGGCACATCCTCCTTAACGGAGAGCCGCTATACCTAAAGGGGGCCAACCGCCACGAGGCGCACCCGACCTTCGGCGCGGCGACGCCGGATGCCCTGATGCTCGCGGACATCCAGAATCTCAAGGAGCTTGGCGCGAACTTCGTCCGCGGAGCGCACTACCCGCAGGCCGAGCGCTTCCTGGACCTATGCGACGAAAACGGGCTTCTCGTGTGGGAGGAGTCCCTCGGCTGGGGCAACGGCGCCTCGTGGAACGACCGCGGACAGGGGGACTTTTCCAACCCGGACTTCCTCGCCGACAATCTTGAGCAAGCCCGGCTCATGGTGGAGAAGTCCTTCAACCACCCGTCGGTCGTCATCTTCGGCTTCCTCAACGAGTTCGATAGCGCCTCGACCACAGGGAAGGACATCGCCGACCAGATCATCGCCACGATCAGGTCGTTCGACTCCGGGCGGCTCGTCACGTTCGCGTGCAACCACAACAACTGCGACATCTCGAACGAGGGCACGGACATCATCTCGTTCAACACGTATCCTGGCTGGATAGGCTCGCAACCCGGGACGCAGGAAGAGCTGCGCGCGATGATCGAAAAGGACATCGCCGGCATCGTCGCCTACTACCGCGGAAAGTGGCCTGACAAGCCGATCATCGTCTCGGAGATGGGAACATGCGGCGAGTACGGGCGCCATGACGATGCCGCCGCGCAATGGACGGAGGAGTTCGAGGCCGAGTACCTCACGGCGGCCATACGCGCAGTCGCCGCGCGTCCGGAGATCTCGGGCTTCACCATCTGGCAGCTCACTGACTGCCGCAGCTACCACCGCCGTGGCGGGGACGTCCGCTGCAAACCATTCGCCGAAAACCTGGCGGGGATATTCGACGGCTACCGCCGCGCCAAGCGCACGGTGGCCGAGGCCGTGAAGCGCGAATACGCCAAACCCGCGACTAGGGTATAATCCCGGTTGGAAACAGAAGGGAAATGTGAAACATGGCAGATGGTTTGACGGCAGTTCAACAGCTGAGGACACCACCACACAGCGAGGAGGCGGAACGCGGAGTGCTCGGATCGGCGCTACTGGACGCCTCCCGCGTAGTCGATCTTTGCGTCGAGAACGGTCTTTCGGATCCAGACGTCTTCTTCATACCAGCGCACCGGACTCTTTACGCCCTGCTCCAAAAGATGTCTTCGGCCGGAGACACGATCGACCCGCTCACGGTGCTCGAGAGGCTGAAGAAGGAGAACCTGCTCACCGAGGTCGGCGGAGCCGGGTTCCTGGAGCAACTGGTCGATGACACCCCCACGGCCGCCCACGCGGAGTACTACATCGACATAGTCCGCCAGAAGGCACTCCTGCGACGGACGATAGACTGCGCGCGGCAGGTGGAGCGCGACTGCTACGCGGAGACCGAATCGGCCGACCAGATCGTCGCGATGTCGGAGCAGCGCATCCTGTCGGTGGCCGGCACGCGGACATCCGGGCGATTGCCCTGGAAGGAATCGCTCACCACGACCTTCGGCACGATCGAACGCATCCTCAAGGGAGGCGTTTCGGGTATATCGACCGGCTTCGAGAACCTCGACCACAAGCTGCGCGGGCTGCGCTCGGGCGAGATGATCGTTCTCGCCGCGCGCCCGTCCATGGGCAAAACGTCGCTGGCGATGAACATCGTCGAGTGCCTTGCCTCCGGACGCGACATCGCCGGGCGGCCGCTTCGCGGCGGTCTGGAGGAATACGGCGGCAAGGTGCCGGTCGCGGTCTTCTCGCTCGAAATGTCGCAGGAGTCCCTTGCCATGCGAATGCTGTGCGCGAAAGCGCAGATCCCGGCTTTCCTTCTCGACGGCGGGAGCCTAAACATCGCCGAGGCGGCGCGGAAGTTCTCCCGCGCGGCGGACGAGCTGGGCAAGGCGCTCATATACGTGGACGACACGGGCGGACTGGACGTGGCTGAGCTCCGCGCCCGCGCCCGCCGCATGAAGAAGGCGTACGGCATAGGCCTCATCATGATCGACTACCTCCAGCTGCTCAACTGCCGCGAGTACGCGAAGCAAGGCCGCCAGCTGGAGACCTCGGCCATATCCGCGCAGGTCAAGGCGATGGCCAAGGAGCTTAACATCCCGGTGATAGTGCTCTCGCAGCTCTCCCGCGCGCCCGAGCAACGCGGCGAGAAGACTGGCAAGCCACGCCTGTCGGACCTCCGCGACTCCGGCGCGATCGAGCAGGACGCCGACGTGGTGCTGCTCCTCCGCCGCCCTTGCAAATACCCGGGCGACAAGGAGAAGGACGACGAGACGCTGGCCATAGTCGACGTGGCCAAGCACCGCAACGGCCCAGTCGGCGAGGTCCGCCTGAACTTCGACGACAAGTTCACTCAGTTCACGGACCGCGCCGAGGGACTCGCCGGCGCCGACGCCTTCGCGCCGATCCCCGCCGGGGAAGAAGTCCCCGACCCGCTATAGACCATTCAGCCGCCAGAGGAACCCTAGACGATGTCAACACCACTTATAGCAGCGCTTGAGATCGGAACCTCCACGACCGTGTGCCTTGTCGGGGAGGTGGGCGCAGCGGACAAGATCCGCGTCGTCGGCAAAGGCATCTATCCATCCACCGGCGTCCACAAGGGCCAGATCATAGACATGCAGCACGCCAAGAGCGGCGTCGCGATGGCGGTGAAGCAGGCCTCGGATGAAAGCCGAGTTGACATCGGGCGCGTTATCATGGCCGTGAACGGCGGCGGCGTAGAGGCCGTGCGCAACCAGGCCGCCGTGCAGGTCATGGCGCGGAACAGGATCGTATCCGACGACGACGTGGACGAGGTCACGGAACGCGTCAAGGAATACCCGATCCCGGACGACCGGGTCCTGCTCCACACGATCTCGCAGAACTTCACGCTCGACGGGCAGGGCGGCATCGTCAAGCCGCTAGGCCTCCAGGGGGCGCAGCTGGTGCTCGGCATGCTCCTCGTCCACGCCAAGCGCGGTCCTGTGGAGAACCTGCGCTCCGTGGCGGTCGCCGAGGATCTCGACGTCGAGGACATGGTCTTCGGCGGTCTATGCTCCGCGCTGGCCGTCCTTAACCAGGAGCAGAAGAAGAGCGGCGCGGCCGTGATCGACCTCGGCGGCGGGACGACGAGCTACTTCGCCTACGCGGGCAACGTCGTCGCGGCGGCGGGGTCCATCGCCGTCGGCGGCGAGCATGTCACCAACGATCTCTCGCTCGCCTTCAACATCCCGCAGGCGCGCGCCGAGGAGATCAAGGTAGCGCACGGCCGGGCGACGATTTCGCCGGACACGGGCCTGAAGCGGCTCGCCATCCCAAACGAGTACGGCAAGGGAGACCAGTCGATCTCGCTCAAGGCGATGCACACCGTCATAAACGCCCGCATGTCGGAGACGCTGCGCATCGTCCGCGCGCGCCTCGCCGAGGCGGACGTCCTCCCGCGCCTCGGGGCCGGCATCGTCTTCACGGGCGGCGGCGCTGAGATGGAGGACATCTGCTCGCTGGGCCGCTCGATTTTCGGCGTCCCCTGCTCCATCGGCGTGCCGCTGATCTCCGGGCCCGCGCTGGAGGGCGTCAAATCCATGTCCTCGCTCGCGACGGCCATCGGACTTCTCAAATACGGCGCGCTCGCCCAGCGCGAGACCGGCGCCAAGGGCTTCTTCGGAAGGATCTTCTCGCGATGAACGACGACACAGCGGACATCCTGCTAGTGGGCATCGGCGGCGGTGGCTGCCGCTTCGCCTCCTCCACCGCCCGCCGCTTCGGCCCGGGCATACACGCCGTCGGCTTCGACACCGACGCGGCGACATCGCGTTCCGTATCTGGGATGCGATGCCTCCTGCTCGGGGCGTCGCGCCTCGATGGCCAGGGGACCGGCGGCGACGCCGTCAAGGGCCATGCGGCGGCCGACGACAGCGCCGAGGTCATAGCCTCCGCGATCTCCTCGGCCCGCATGGCCGTGGTAGTCGCCGCCCAGGGCGGCGGCGTGGGGACCGGCGCGACGCCGGTCATCCTTTCGGCGCTCCGCTCGCGCGGCGTGCCGACGCTTTGCGTGGTGACGCTCCCGTTCGAGTTCGAGGGGCACGGAAGGACTGCGGCGGCCATACGCGCGCTGCCGGTGATCGAGGAGTCCACCGACGCCGTTGTAGCTATGCGCCTCGACGACCTCTACGGCGACGTGACGGGAGCGCCGCTTTCCGAGGCCATGATCGCGGCCGAGGAACGTCTGGGCGACGCGCTCTCGCTCCTTTGGTCGCTCGTGCTGAACCCCGGCTACATATCCCTGGGTCCGGCCTTCCTCGCCTCCCTGCTATCGCAGTCGTCCGGCCGTTGCCGCTTCGCAGTCGCCTCGGCCGAAGGCGAGGGACGCGCCTCGGAGGCGGTCGGGCTTCTGTGTCGTTCGCCGATGCTCGGCGCCTCGCCGTCGCTCGACGGCGTACAGGCGGTCCTTCTCGGCGTCCTCGCCGGCGGCGACCTCAGGCTCAAGGAGCTCTCGGACATCTCAGGACGACTTCGCGGCGTCCTGCCTCAGTCCTGCTCGTTCAACCTATCGACGGTGCTCGACGAGCGCTACGCGGGGTCCGTGCGGCTCATAGCGCTCTTCTTCGACTCGATCCGGCCGGAAGCCCAGCCCGCGGAAGAGAGCATAGAGGAGTTCAAGTCCCAGCCTACGCATAGAACGCGCCGACGCAGCCGCAACGGCGACGGACGCCTCGCTCCGGGCGAACGCGACCGCTTCCAAGGCATCGAAGGCACGTTCATCGACGGCGAAAACCTCGACATACCCACCTACCAGCGCCTTCGCATAAGGCTCGACAGGTAACGGCATCAGCGGTGCCGGACCGTTTCCGGCCGACATGGAGGAACGACGCAATGAGACACCCCTGCCACGCACTCCTCGCATCCATACTGGCCGCCGCATCCGTCGCGTCGGGAAGCGTTGATTGGCGCGTGAGGGCGCTGGACCCGACGCATGTCGTGATCCAAGGCGACCCCACCAAGGATGAATTGGCGGCCTACAAGCTCACGGACGAGGAGGAGGCCAAGACAAGCTACATGTACCAGTGGTCCGTTGACGCGGGCGCGAAGCGGGCGATCGCCGGCCGTCCGGAACGCGAGAAAGCGCTCCGCAACGGCACGGTCCTCGCCAATGGCACCCCCGCCGTCGAGAGCTCCCTGTGGAAGATGCCGAACGGCGCCTGGTTCACCCGTGGGAAGAACGGACGCCTTTATTCGGGGCACCAGGCGCGCCTCATGTACAACCTCTTCCTGACGCTTGCCGAACCGCTTAAGCCAGGCGAGAAGGTCAAGTTCGCACTGCCGTGCGGCGACAATGTCGATTTCACCTACGACCCGGACATCCCGAGCCCGCTATTCAAGGTCAACCAGGTGGGCTACTCGTCGCTAGCCTCGCGCCGCTACGTCTATCTCGGCGGGTGGATGGCCACGCTCGGTCCATGGAAGGCCCCGGAGGGGATGAAGTTCGAGCTGGTGGACGCCGACTCCGGCAAGGTGGTCCTGACCGGCGAACCCGCCAGGCGCATGGACGATCCGATCAGCAAGGAGGGGTTGCCTACGATGGGCGATATCGTGCACGAGATCGACATCTCGCCGGCGCCCCCCGGACACTACTTCGTGCGCATCCCCGGCGTCGGCCGCAGCATGGACTTCAGGGTTGGGCGCGAGGGTGTCGGCGACGCCTTCGCCTTGCACATGAAGGGGCTCTTCCAGCAGCGCTGCGGCTGCGAGAAGCCCGCCTCGCTCACCCACTGGACGAGCAAGGCGTGCCATCTCAGGGTCCTGCGCGGCGAGAACCCGCCGGACCTCTGGGAGTACGGCAGCTGCTTCGTGGACGAGTTCGGCTTCAAAGCCCCCGACACATCATGTTTCGACGTGAACTCGGCGATGATCGACACCTACACGGACTGGGTCGACATCTCCGGTGGCTGGCATGATGCGGCCGACCATGACCGGCGCCCCATGCACATGGGCATCGCCGGATACCTTTGCGAGATCTACATGCTGCGCCCGGAGAACTTCACGGACTCGCAGCTCGCCGTCCTGGAACGCGGCAACGGCGTCCCGGACATCCTCGACGAGGCGGCATGGGGCCTTCGCCACCTCCTGATAGGACAGCAGGAGGACGGTGGCGTCGGCACATGGATCGAGGCGAAGTGCCACCCCGGAGACAGGGCGCAGGACGACAAGCTGAAATACTGCATCTCGCGCGCGACGCGCTCCTCGACTATGGAGTACGCCGGCTTCGCCGCGCTCCTCGCGCGCGCCCTTCGCAAGGCAGGGGGACCGGAGGCTTCAAGGATCGCCGACGAGTACCAGGCCAGCGCAGTCAAGGCATGGGAATACGCCACAACGCACCCACCGGCGAAGAAGGTCCCAATCCTGACGCGCACCGAAAAGAAAAACGTCCCCGCCCCGAAGAAGGACGACCTAATGTCCCTCGACGAGCCGCAGCAGACGCTCTTCAAGGGGAAGAAAATAAAGAAGGACGAGATACTGGTCTTCTACAACGAGACCACCAAGCCGCCGGCCTGCATGCTGGTGGCGAAGGCCGCCATCAACCTCTACGCCCTCACTGGCGACAGGAAGTACGCGGACGCGCTTGCGGGCATAGCCAGGAACGTCCAGGAAAAGCTCGACAAGTACCTCATCGGCCACAGCCCTCTCGGATACGCGGAGTTTCTCTTCACGGACGTCCCCATCGACGCATACCCCGCCATGCGCGAGGCCTGGAAGACAGGCACGGTCAAGGACGCGGACAAGTTCGTGGGTTACGTCGAGAACTCCTACCCGTACCGCCTGCCATGGCTTGAATCGACCGACTTGTGGTCTAGCACGGTCGCCTTCGGCAACGGGCACCCCATGCGAAACGCGCTGCGCTTCATCGCGGCCCACGCGATCACGGGCGATCAGAAGTACTTCGATGCCGCCTGCCTTGCCAACGACTACCACTGCGGATGCAACCCCAACGGCGAGACGCTGACGACCGGTCTCGGAGTCGTATATCCGTCATCCTTCCTGAGCATCGAATCCATGCAGGACGACATCGAGGAGTACGTTCCCGGCATAACGCCCTACCGCTACACCTACGGGCTCTCAATGGACTCCAGGCAATGGGTATGGGACGACGACCGCGACAAGCTCAGCCAGTACGCGATATGGCGTCGCTGGGACAACCTCGAGGGCCACACCGTGAAGGCCAGCGAGTACACGGTCTGGGAGTCGCTCGCCCCGCCGGCCACCGTGACAGGCTACCTCATGGGCAGTGGCGTCAACCCGCCCATCGACATGCGCGAGCCTGCCAAGGACCGTGCCGACCTCCTCGGCTACTGGTGCCTGCCGTAGAGCGGGCTAAAATGAGGTTTGGCGCTTCGCGCCGACAAGCCGCGAAGTGATCAGTTCGAGTGCCGGATTTGTGGAGGTGTGGCATCTTGCCGCGCGACATTAGGTAGGGAATTGCGCTGCGGGACGCCGCACCTCCAGATTTGGGTACCCTTTGCGCCCTCTGCGTTCTCTACGGCTCTGCGTTGAGAACCACTGGCTCTGCCAGACCTTCCAGACTTTCCAGACCTTCAGGACCTCTGCGCCGGCACGATCACGATCGCCGCGACCGTTCCGGTGCCATCAGCCGTGGCTACAAGGGCAGGTCCCTCCGCTAAGTCGATCAATGCCGCCGCAAGGGCCATTGCGCCCGACGCACCATCCACGTCGCCGTACATCGCGGATGGATCCACCACGCGGCCACGGAAACCATCCATGTCGCGGACGGCGTCCGCAAGCGATGGCGTGACATAGGCGGCGGCTATATCGGTCGCTGCCAGCCCTGCCTCCGCGATGGCGGAGGCCATCGCATCCGCACCGCCTATCCATGTCCCGGCGATGAAGCCAAGCGGCGCAATTCCATGGCCGCCATCCTCCTCGCGCGCCAGCGCGAAAACAGCCGCCCCCTCCCCTGCCCCATTTTCGAGGCTTCCGGCGGCTAAGGACTCAGCGCCACCGGCGAGCATCGCGTCGCACTGTCCGCGACGCAGGGCGTCAACAGCAGATATGATCGCGAATGTCGATGCGTTCGTTCCGCCGGCGAAGTTGGCGTGGTGTCCGCGAAGGCCCCATTCAATGGACGCAAGGCTCGCAGCCGCGTTGGCGTAGGTATGCGGGAACAGCATCGGCCGCGCAAGGCGAAGCCCCTTCTCCATGCAATCGGACGCGAAACGCGCCGCAGTAGCGGACGGACCAAGCGCCGCTCCGAAGCTCACGCCGAAGCGGTCTGGCGCCACGGACAGCCCGGCATCGCGCATCGCAAGCGCCGACGCCGACAAGGCGAGAAGGCACTGCCTGTCGAGATAGGCCTTCGCGGTCGGCAGGATAGTGGCGGGGTCGAAGTCCGGCACGCGGCCAAGGGCAACCCCGTCGCCGTAGTCCATGAGGGCGCTCTCCCCCTCGCTCCAGACGGTTTCAGCCTCCTCCATGCCGATACCCAGCGCCGATATGAAGCCGCACGACCGTATCGCTATCCGATCCGGTCTTCCCGCTGAAACACATCTGAGATTTGAAATCTGAGATTTGAGATCGCCTTTGTCCCTGACAAGGGCGAGAGCGGCGTTGCAACCTCCGAATCCAGCCGAATTGACGAGCGCGAATCCTCCCGCGATTCTTTTCGGAGAGCCGGTCACCAAGGCCACAGGAGGAATGGCGGGATCCGCGTCCGTGACGTTGGCCACCGGCGGCACCATGCCTTCCCGCAGGGCCTTCGCGGCCATTGCGGCCTCGAAGACGCCGGCCGCGCCGAGCAAATGCCCAGACGATGACTTGAACGCCGTGACAGGCACCGATCGGAGTCGGTCGCCGAGCAAGTCCCAGAGGGCCTCCGCCTCGGTCTGGTCGTTCGCCCGCGTACCGGTGCCGTGGGCGGACACGAACGCAAGCGCTTCGGGTCCGGCCCCGGACATCTCCATGACCCTGCGCATGACATCCGTACTCCCGGCCGCCCTAGGCGGCGGTGCCGTTAGATGGAAGCCGTTGTTCCCCGTGGACCAGCCGGAGATGAACGTTGGTCCGTTGGTCCGTTGGTCCGTTGGTCCGTTGGTCCGTTGGTCCGTTGGGCCGTTGGCCGAAAGGATCATCGCCGCTGCGCCCTCGGCGAATACGGTCCCTCCTCGCTCCGCCGAGAATGGCCGCACAACGCCGTCCTTGGCCATCGTCCTCAGGGAACACAACCCTGCCCAATCGACGGGTGTGATCACATCGTACCCGACGACCGCCACCGCCGGCGCGTACCCGGCGACGATCCATTCGCAGGCAAGCGCGACGGCCGAGGCTCCGGAGGCGCATGAAAGCGAAATCGACGCCACAGGCCCGCCAAGGCCGAACCGCTCCTTTGCCGCCTTCGCAATCGGTGAGTGGGCATCACCCTGCGATCCGTCGCCGAAATTGCTGCCGCACACAAGACCGAGGCCGCAGACATCCACTCCGGACGAGGCTATCGCCTCCCCAAGCGCAGCCGTCACCATTTTTACGGCGAGGGTCGCCCCTTCCTCTGCGGCATTGACGATGCCGCCCTTCACGCATGCGATCCCGCCTAGGTCAAAGCGCCGAATCTCCGAGATGGCGGTCCGTCCTTCAAGCACCGCCTTCCAGTTCTCGTCAATCGTCCGACCAAGCGGCGTGAAGGCACCAAGCCCCCTTACCGATATCCGTCCGCCATGTCCATGGCATGTCGTTTGCATGCCATGAAGTCTCGCAGATTCATCCAGCGATGACAAGAAGGACTTTCAAGCGGCTCCTGGAGCCATGCCATGAGGATCGGATGCGTCGGGGACGATCTCCGACGCGTTGCATGATCCCGTCCGTCAGGCGTCAAAACGCCATGCTACTTCGGCTGCCAGGAATCCTTGAGCGTGACGACCCTGTTGAGGACCGGGCGCCCGGGCGCGGAATCGCGGCTGTCGGCGCAGAAGTAGGCGAGGCGCTCGAACTGGACGGTCTCTAGCGGCCGCAGATCCTTGACGGACGGTTCGCACAACGCGGTGACGGTCTTCGCCGAGTCGGGGTTGAGGAAGTC
This sequence comes from Kiritimatiellia bacterium, assembly GCA_017458965.1. Taxonomy (GTDB): domain Bacteria; phylum Verrucomicrobiota; class Kiritimatiellia; order RFP12; family JAAYLN01; genus RGIG3612. The sequence goes on from JAFSZJ010000091.1 coordinate 13,838, forward strand.
CGTGAACGGCCTCGTCTCATCGGCCTCGGGATCGGGCACGGTGAAGAGCCGGTCGTAGAGGCGCGCATCAAGCGGAACCGCATGGCGGGCGGAGACCCAGTGGATCGTCCCCTTCACCTTGCGTCCGTCAGGGGCGTTGCCGCCGCGTGAACCGGGATCCCATGTGCCGTGGATGACGGACACGTTGCCATCGGCGTCCTTCTCAACACCCGTGCAGAGGAAGAGACATGCGTAGCGGAGGCGCACCTCGCGTCCGGGGGAAAGCCTGAAGAACTTCTTCGGCGGGTCCTCCATGAAGTCGTCGCGTTCGATCCAGAGCTCGCGCGAGAACGGCACCTTGCGCGTCCCGGCATCGGGATCCTCGGGGTTCTCGACGGCGTCGAAGAACTCCTCGGCGTCCTCCGGGTAGTTGTCTATGACGACCTTAACGGGGTTGAGCACCGCCATGCGGCGGAGCGCGGTCTTGTTGAGGCGGTCGCGGACGCACGATTCGAGGAGCGCCAGCTCCGTGGCGCTCTTGTACTTGGAGACGCCGATGCGTTCGCAGAAGTCCCTGATCGCCTCGGCCGGGTAGCCGCGGCGGCGAAGCCCCGAGACGGTCGGCATACGGGGATCGTCCCAGCCATCTACAAGCCCTTCCTGCACGAGCTGGAGGAGCTTGCGCTTCGACATGATGGTGTAGTCGAGGGACAGCCGTGCGAACTCGCGCTGCTTCGGACGGATGGTAACGCCGTTTCGTACCACCAGAAGCCCCTGCTCGTCCATACGGTCTATGACCCAGTCGTAGAGCGGGCGATGGACCTCGAACTCAAGGGTGCAGAGGGAGTGGGTTATGCCTTCAGATGCGTCCTCGAAAGGATGGGCGAAGTCGTAGGTGGGATATGCGGGCCATTTCGTTCCGCAACGGTAGTGAGGCTCCTTCTTGATGCGGTAGATCACCGGATCGCGGAAGTGGATGTTAGGCGAGGCCATGTCGATCTTCGCGCGGAGGCAGCGGCTGCCTTCGTCGAATTCGCCGCGGCACATGCGCTCGAAGAGGTCGAGATTCTCCTCTGGCGTCCTGTCGCGGTACGGGGATGGCGTACCAGGCTCGGTCGGGATGCCGCGGTATTTCTTCCACTCATCCTGCGACAGGTCGCAGACGTACGCCTGGCCGCGGGCGATGAGTCCCTTGGCGAACTCGTACATGCGGTCGAGCAGGTCGCTGGCGTAGAAGAAGCCCTCGCCCCAGTCGAAGCCGAGCCACTTGACATCCTCCTTGATGGAGCGGACGTAGGACTCGTCCTCCTTCGAGGGGTTGGTGTCGTCCATGCGCAGATGGCATTCCCCGCCGAACTTGGCGGCCATGCCGAAGTCTATGCAGATGGCCTTCGCGTGGCCGATGTGCAGATAGCCGTTGGGCTCGGGAGGGAAGCGCGTGACGACCTTGCCGTCGTTCGCCCCCGCCGCTAGATCGTCCGTTATGAACTGCTCGATGAAGTGTCCGCGACCCTCGGTCGTGGTGTTGTCGGTCGTTTCCATGCGAAAGAATATATCAGTTTCAGACCAAGCGGGCTGAAATTGCGGCTAGATCCGGCGCCGTCATGTCATTCAAGATGGGCCGAAACAAGCCAGACGCTGTCGGCATGGGCAAGGCGGAGCGTGATGATGTTCGCGCCCTTCCTGAGATGGATTCCGCCGACACGGACATTTGCCTCGCGCCACTCGCGCCTGCCGTGGAACGGCTCCCCCGCCCTTTCGCCGTTGACGAGGACCTCGACTCCGTCAGACACGCCCAGCACGAGGTCCGCCACCTCGTCCGCGTCGCAACCCACGGACGCTTCCAAAACGGCATGGGCGCCATCCGCCGCCTCGCCGAAGACCTCGCATAACTTCAAAAGCGGTGGGGATATCTCCGTCGGCACATGGGCATAGGTGGCCGTAAAGGCGCCATCCGGGGCATGCGCCGCATCCTCCGCCGACTTGAAGGGACCTGCCACGCGCCATGAAGTGATCCACCTCGCGCCGACGCCCGCACGCGAGGAAGGCGCCACCATCCCCTGAAGGAACCTTGGGGGCCGCCAGTCTTTCGCCCTATCCCGCGCGAGATGCGGAAGAAGGAAGCGGGCCTCGGCGCCCTGCGCGAAAAGCTCCACGGCGGATCGTCTGGCGACGCCTCCGGCTCCAAACCGGAACGGCGCGAACAACTCACGCCCCTTCGCATCCGATCCGCGAACTGCGGCCTCGTGTCCATCCTTGGCGATGACGATGTCGAACGGCTTGTCGAAGCCACGCATGTACGCGGACGGCACTTCGCGCGCATCGGCGGCGTTCCCGTCCGTGGCCGTGAAAACGCAAGCGCCGGACCACGTGTTGCTCATGGAGAATGAAATCCCGGCCCCGGAGAAACCGGCGGAGGTGTCGCTCCCGCCGCGTGGCTCCATCTTCACGGAGAACGGCGGGGCAGAGGTCGAGGCGAGCGCATCCAGAAGCGCGGCGGCGTCGTTGATGCGGAGCCGTGCGGCGGAGGGCATCACCGGAAGCGCCACGAACGATCCGTCCCCGTCCTGGTCGAAGTCGCGTTCGACGATAGTGAATGTCGGGGACAGCGACTCCATCCATGTCTTGAAACCGGCATCATGTGATGCGACAGGACCATACAAGGACTCGATCACGGACAGCGTGGCCTTGGCAGCGTCCTCCTGCGGGGCGTCGCGGACGATCCTCTCGCAGAGCAGCCGCCACTTCAACTCAAGGGACGGCGTATGGCGCAGATAGGCGACGAGCAGGACGCTGACGCCTCTCGACGGGCAAGGGTCGGAAACAAGCGTCGAGAACGATGGGCGGCCCCGCTGACGCCACTCCTCAAGCCCCGCCTCCAGGTGGTTGTGTATGGGGGCGCGGTCGAGCACGTTGACGGACAAGGTATGCGACGACGGATCGTAGATGTGGCTTGAAAGGTAGTCCGCCACACCTTCGCGGAGGAAGCCGAAGACCCCCCTTGTGTCGCCCGACAGACAGTACTGGTAGAGGTGCGTGGCCTCATGGAGGAGTATGTACCGCGACTGGTATGGCGTCCCCGCGTAGAGGTACGAGCAGGCGAGCCCCTCCTGCGTCAGGCCGCCGCGGAGCGGGGCGAACACGGAGTCCCGCCTCATGCATGCCTCAAGGACTTCGCGGCATGACGCTAGGACCACCGCCATCCGCGAACAGCCGGCCGGACGCCATCCGAATATCCGGCCATACTGGGGCCACGCCAGCTCAAGCAGCGCAAGGGCGTCGCGGACGGCCGCGTCGTCCATGTCGGACGTGATCGCGTAGTGGCGGCTCACGTACCACCGGAAGCCGTCGTAGGGTCCGATCAGATCGCCGGAGTACGTGGGCGGCGGTTTGTCGCCCGTCAATCGGGCCACATCGACGCGCACAAGGCGCGACATGTCGCCGCAAACCTCTACATTCGCCTCCATGCGCTCAGGCGGCGGAGCCTTGCGGGTCTCGCGGAAGCGGATGGTCTGCGCCCCGGCCGCCAATGGGCCGGCCAGAAGCGCAACGGCAAGCGCCACGGTCCGTGCAACGCGGGCGAGGCGGGAGGCGAAATGAGGCGAATCCCCGCGCTGTCCGTAGTTCACGCGCTCCCCTATGGCGGCGAGGCGCAGGTCCAGGCATCGCCGGCATTTGGAGGCGTTCTCGTCAAGACACGGCTTGCCGGCGTAGAGCTGGTACGATCGCCGGTACTCGGTGTCCGTCACGTTCGGCATCATCACGTTGGCACCGGCGAGGACGCCGCGTTCGCGCCCGTCGTCCGCGAGCGCCTGAAGCGCCGTCGTGGCGGCTATGTTCACGTCGTGGAGGTAGAGTCGCGTCGCCGCGATCATGTTGAGGCCTATGCGCAGGCGCTCCTCCGCCGACATCTCCGGCGCGACCGCGGCAAGCGGCGTGTCGGGATGCGGAATGTACGGCCCCATCCCGATCATGTCGGCGTCGATCTCGCCGAAGAAGATGATGTCGCGCGCCAGATCCTCGGGCGTCTGGCCAGGCAGGGCGGACATGACGCCAGTGCCGACCTGGTACCCCTGCCGCCGCAGCGCCCGCAGGCATTCCACGCGCCTCTCCCAGCTATGGCCCTGCGGATGGATGCGGGCGTATATCGAAGGGTCGGAGGATTCGATGCGCAGCAGATAGCGGGCGGCCCCGGCCGCCTTCCATCTCGCATAGACCTCCTCCGTCTGCTCGCCCAGCGAAAGAGTGACCCCGAGATCAAGGGGCGCGATGCGGCGCAGGCATTCCTCGATGAAAGCCGTGTTGGCCTCGCCTTCGATCTCCCCTCCTTGCAGCACGAGCGACGCATATCCCATCTCGGCGTTTGCCCGCGCCATGCGCTCTATGTCGTCCGCCGTCAGTCGGTACCGGACGAGGTTGGCGTTGGAGCGCCTTATCCCGCAGTAGAGGCAGTCCTTAGCGCAGACGTTGCCGATCTCGATGATGCCGCGCATGGAGACCAGATGGCCGGAATGCCGGCATTTGAGCGAATATGCGGCGGCGCGGACGGCGCGTATGGACTCCTCGTCGCGCAGCGACACGAGATGTGCCAGCTCCGCGACGTCGAGCGCCTTCGGCCTTTCCATGGCCTTGGCGATTATGCCACTCGTTTCCGTTACGGTCTCCATCTTCGGTGTCGCGTTGAGATTCTATCATTTGCGCCGACTTCTTTTCGAGCACATGGGCGCGGAATTGTGGTAGCATGGCCGCGATGAACGAAAAGGACAAGGCACCCGCCCAATCGGGCCAGGAGGTTCTAGGCTCCCGACGCCGCAGGCTTCTCCAGTACATCCTGCTTGGAAGCCTCGCGGTCCATGTCTTCGCCCTCGCGGTCTTCGGCAGCATCAAGCTCGTCCAGTACCTCACCAAGGAGGAGACCGTCTTCGAGGCGCCGCCCCCGACCCGCACATACGAGCCGAGGAAGGTCGAGCTCAAGGTCAAGGTGCAGAAGCGCCAGCGCAGCTCCAGCCGTCCTGCGGTCATCCCGCGCATGGTCTCCACGCGCCCTTCCAACATCTCGCTTCCCGAGATCAAGGTCGATCCCAAGGTCGTCTCGACGACGTTCCAGCCGAAGTTCAAGGCCGTCAGCGGCAAGGGCATGGGCGCGGGTCTCGGCACCGGGTACGGCACGAGCGGCTTCGGCGAGGGTGTTTCGGCCATCAACTTCTTCGGACTCTCCGCAAGAGGCGAGCGCATAGCGGTCCTCGTCGATGTCAGCGTGAGCATGGTCGAGGAGGAGCGTGGCGGCCCAGCCGGGTTCAATCGCGTCAGGCAGCGCCTCGCGGACGTGGTCAAGTCGCTCCGCGACGGAACGCTCTTCACGGTCATAGCCTTCGCGGACGCCTGCTCCACGATGTCGCCTAAGATGGTCTATGCCAGCGACGAGACCCGCAACAAGGCGCGCAACTTCCTCAACGCCTACAACACGGAGGGCAACTACGGGCTCGACTCCGGCAACTTCAGCGGCGCGAACGTAGGCCTCCGCGCCACCGGCGGCACGACCCGCCTCGATCTCGCCATAACGGCCGCGATGATGCAGGGCGCCGACACGATAATGATCATCAGCGACGGACTTCCCGAAGTCGAGAAGGGCGTGGACGAGGCGCAGATGAAGGCCTACTACGCCACCGTCGAGCAGTGGCGCGCCTCCCATGCCGCCGCGCTCGAGAACTATGAGAAGGCCTACGCCAACGCGCCCGTCCGCCGCGTGTGGGTGCCGCCGCAGCCTGCCCGTCCGCCAAGCAACCCGAAGGTCCTGAAGGAGGGCGTCAAGCCCGATCCAGGCGCTCCGGCGCGTCCGGGCTACTGGCGCGAAGTGCGCGACGTCGGACCGCGTCCGTCGCCGCCCCCGCCTCCGAAGGGAGGGCGCTGGACTCTCAACGACTTCATAAACCACATGAACATGATCTACGAGTCGGAGTACAAGCCGAAGAGCCTCAAGATGCCGCAGGTCCACTGCATCGGCTACCAGATCGACAAGCCTGGCGGCGACTTCCTCAACGGCCTCGCCCGCCACTTCAAGGGTCAGTACCGCCTCGTCCGCAAACTCAAATAACTCTCCAACTTCCACTCTCCACTCTCCACTCTCCACTTTCCACCCTCCACTTTCCACTTTTCCCTATGTTCAAGTCTGCAAAGGATCAGATCTGGTTCTTCGATTGCGAGTGGGTTCCAGACGCCCGGACAGGCCGCCTGCTCTACGGGCTGCCGCCGGAGATGCCTGAGGACGAGGTGCTTCGGGAGATGTGGCGGCGTGGAGGCGCGACCGAAGAGGACCCGCAGCCGTTCCTGAAGACCAACCTCTGCCGCGTCGTATCGATAGCCGCGGTCATGCGCCGCGTCAGCCACGACCAGAACCTAGACCCTGAGGATCGCGTGAAGCTGCGCCTGCTATGGCTTCCGCGCAACGTGGATGATCCGGAGTCCAATTCGGAGGCGTCCGTTTTGACGGCGTTCCTCGGCGCCGTGGGACGCCACCAGCCGCAACTCGTGGGCTTCAACTCCAAGGCGTCCGACATGCGGATACTCATCCAGCGCGCGTTCGTATGCGGCATATCCCTGCCGGAGTTCTGCCGTCGCCCCGACAAGCCGTGGGAAGGCGTAGATTACTTCGCGAAGGACAACGACTTCAACATCGACCTGATCGATGTCCTGGGCGGCTCCTACAAGTCGCAGCCATCCCTCAACGAGCTGGCCGTCGCCTCCGGCATCCCCGGCAAGATAGGCGTCTGCGGAGACGACGTGGCCGGCATGTGGCTGCGCGGCGAGTGGCGCGACATCGTGCGCTACAACTGCTTCGACGCCATGACCACCTACCTCGTGTGGCTGCGTACCGCGCACCTTGCCGGCTTCGTCAACGACGAAGACTACGAGATGGAGCAGATGGTCTTCCAGAACATGCTGCTTGAGGAGGCGGAGAAGCCCGGAATGGAATTCATCTCGACCTACGTCGACGAATGGAACAGGCTTCAGGATGCGGTGTAGCAATGCACGATGCATAATGCACGATGCATAATGCACAATGCATAATGCACAATGCACAATGATGCGGAGCGTGACTGAAATGGATGAGACAGACGGACATGCCCATGTGGCGGACAACCGGCCCGGATGGGACGAATACTTCATGCGGATAGCGCATGTCGTCAAGCTGCGCGCCAACTGCTCGCGCCGAAAGGTGGCCGCCGTCATCGTCAAAGACAAGCGCATAATATCCACCGGCTACAACGGGACGCCACGCGGCGTGAAGAACTGCTTCGACGGCGGGTGCAAGCGGTGCTCCAGCGATGTCCCCTCCGGCAGCGACCTTGGAGAGTGCATCTGCTCCCACGCCGAGGAGAACTCGATCACCCAGGCGGCGTACCACGGCATATCGACCAAGGACGCGACGATCTACGTGACCCTCAGCCCCTGCCTCACCTGCGCGAAGATGATAATCAACTCCGGCATACGCGAGGTGGTGTACGACGAGGAGTACAAGTTCACGCCGCAGACCCGCGACATCCTCACGCAGGCCGGCGTCATACTCCGCCGCTTCACCATCGCCTAGCCCCACGCCCCGCCTCCACCAATGCCCGAGCAGCCAGATCTGTCCGTGACGCTCTCCGGGGTCACGCTCAAGAACCCGGTGATCCCGGCCTCCGGCACCTTCGGATTCGGACGCGAGTTCGCCGGCATATACGACCTCGACATCCTCGGCTCAATATCGCTCAAGGGCACGACAGAAGCCCCGCGCATTGGCAACCCCACGCCGCGCATCGCCGAGACGCCGTCAGGGATGCTCAATGCGGTGGGGCTCCAGAACCCCGGCATAGACACCGTGATCGGCGAGGAGCTTCCCGCCATCGCCGAACTATTCCACGGCCCACTCATAGCCAACGTCTGCGGCTTCTCCGTCGAGGAGTACGCGCGCAACGCGGCCAGGTTCGCGGATTGCCAGCAGATCGCCATCCTGGAGATCAACATCTCCTGCCCCAACCTCCATTGCGGCGGCAGGAACTTCGGATCATCGCCCGAGACGGCGGCGGAAGTCACCCGCGCCGTCCGCGCGTCGACGTCGAAGCCGATCTACATGAAGCTCTCGCCGAACGTCGGCGACATCGCCGCCGTGGCGCGCGCGTGCGAGGACGCCGGGGCCGACGGCCTTTGCCTCATAAACACCCTCCTTGGAATGCGCATCGACCTGCGGTCGCGCCGACCCGTGCTCGCCAACCGCACCGGCGGCCTTTCCGGCCCGGCGGTGCTCCCCGTCGCCCTGCGCATGGTCTGGGACGTCTTCGAGGCGGTCCGCATACCGATCATCGGATGCGGCGGCGTCTCAAACGCGCACGACGCTCTCGAGATGATGATGGCCGGCGCGGCGGCGGTGGAGGTAGGGGCGGCCAATCTTGTCGATCCCCTCACCTGCCCGAGGATCATAGCGGACATGCCGCGCATCTGCCGCGAATTCGGCTTCGACCGCATCGCGGACGCCACCGGCGCGGCCCACTGAGCCGCCATCCCCGCCGTCTCCTGTGCTACAATCGCGCCCATGGCAGGGAATGGCATCACGATAGCGCACATTGGCGATCCTCAGCTCGGGTTCGCCGACGACGAGCACCGCGAGGCGAAATACCGTGAGGACCTCGTAAGGATGGAGCGCGTCATCGACGCCGTGAACGCGCTTCGCCCCGACGTCGCGCTGATATCAGGCGACATGACCCACCGCCACGCGGACATCCGCCGCGACTGGCCAAGGCTCCTCCAGCTCTTCAAGGTCCGGGTCGTCGTGACTCCAGGCAACCACGATGTCCTCCAACGCCTTTCCCGCGAGGCTGTGGCGGACTTCAACGCGATATTCGGCCATGACTACGAGGCGCTCGACGTCAATGGCTGGCGCATCATCGCAGGAAACACCCAGTACTGGCTGGATACGGACTACGCCGAAGGCAAGGCCAGATACGAGGAGTGGCTTAAGCATGAGCTCGGGCAAGCGGCATCGCTCGACGGCCGCGTGATCCTCGCAGGCCACAACGCCCCATTCGCCTACAGGCCCGACGAGGATGACGGATACGAGAACTGCCCGAAGTCACTTCGCTTCAAGCGCCTTGAGGCATACGCGGCAGCGGGGGCGCGCTTCTATCTCGCCGGCCACATGCATCGGCTTGTCGTTCGCGGCACCGGGGGTCTGACGATCCTTAGCGCCGAATCGCTCTCGCTTAACTTCGACGACCGCCCCTTCGGTTTCCGCGTCTTCAAGGTCGCGGACGACTTCTCGTTCTCCTGGAACTTCCAGCAGGTCTAGGGAGTTTTTTGAACCGCTGCGGGGTTACGGCTCGAAGCCGACGGCGCGGAGCGCGGTCTGGATGGCCTTGGGATCGACGTCCCGCGGCTGGATGCCGGCCTTCGCGGCGAGTGCCGCCGCGACGCCCGCGCCGTATCCGATGTTCAGGCAGATCGTCATTACGCGGAAGTTGGAGTGCGCCTTGTGCGTCCCCGAGATGTTGCGCCCTGAAAGGAGCAGCCCGTCGATCTTCTCCGGCACGATGCAGCGGTACGGGATCGTGTACTCGCCCTTGGCGTGGAAGTGCGCCTGGGCACCGTTGGCGTCAAGACCGTTGCCCTTGGTGTTGTGTATGTCGAAGTTGAAGTAGTTGCGGACGGCGATCCAGTCGTCGAAGACATTCGCCTCGACGATGTCCTCGGCGGTGAGCGTGTAGACGCCCTTGACATGGCGGGTCTCGCGGACGCCGACGTTCGACGCCGACGCCACGGTGTAGCAATTCTCGTATCCCGGCACGAACTCGCGCAGGAAGGCCACTATGGCGTCCATCTGGCGACGGCAGACGACCTCGGCCTTGGTGAGGTCGCGGACGTTCGTGCCGTCGATGTCGATGACGTTGGTCATGTTCACGCACACTTCGCCGGGAAGCCGCGCCGGATAGAGCAGGACATGGCCAGCCGGGAACGGCAGATGGCTCTTGCCAAGCGCCTGGACCTCGCCCTTCGGGACGTTCACGTACGACTCGAAGCTCGGCGGGAAGATGGCGCGGGAGTAATCGACCCCGCCGATGCGGAACATGAGCGTCACGGGCTGGCAGACGTTGTCGCCCTCGCGCCCGAGGATGAACTCCGCGCCGGCGGACGCGGCCACGTCGCCGTCGCCAGTGGCGTCGATCGTCACCTTGGCCATGATCGCCTCGCGGCCGGACTTGCTCTCGGTGATGACGCCTACGACCCGGCCGTCCTCGACTATCGCCCCCGCGAACCAGGTGTGGAACTGTATCTTCGCGCCGGCCTCCTCGACGAGATCGAGAAGGGCGCGCTTCTGCGCCTCATGGCTGATGCACTCGGGCTTGTCCTCCTTCCAGCCGACGGGAAGCGACGTGTTCGAGCGCATCCTGTCGAAGATCTCCTTGCCGACCGGCGAGGACGTGGAGCCAGACCAATGGGACATCATGCCGCTCGTCGCCATGCCGCCGAGGCAGTTCGTCTGCTCTATGACAAGCGTGTTCGCGCCGCTCCGGGCCGCGGCAAGCGCCGCGCCCACGCCAGCCGGACCGCCGCCGACGACCAACACGTCGACTTCCGCCACGACAGGTATCTCACGCGCCTTCTCCTGATAGGTCTTCATTGTTCTTCCCCCAGTAAAAACAAAAACATTCTCCCCCATTCACCCGCGGACTTCAAGCATAAAGGGGATCCTGGCCGTTGTGAATA
>JAFSZJ010000092.1 GCA_017458965.1 Kiritimatiellia bacterium
GCGTCCGTGCATTTCGTCGGCGCCGCGAAGCGGCTATCCGGCTGACGAAATGACGGACGCCACCGCGACGCCGCGCAGGATAATCGTCCATGATCGTCGGTCGCAAAGCGACCAGTAAGGAAAAATGGGGGATAAGCCTGAGGGATTGCGTCCGGGTCGGCGCTACGCCTTGCGGGCGCTAAGGACCAGCTCCGTCATTGCGGTACGGAAACCATCAAGATGGAATGCGGCCACGGGGACCTCGCCAGGCTCAAGCCCCGGCCAGTCGCGGCGGAAGCGGCCGTCGGCGAGATAGTCCATGAGGTCGCGGACGCGGCGATTGGCCGCCGCGAGCGGGAGGACGCGTGACGGAGCCCCATCCGGCTGGCCGATCTCCAGCCGCGATGTCGGCGAGGCGTCGAACTCGAGGCCGGCTTCCGGCAGTTCACGCCTCCACAGCTCGGAGCCGTCCGCGGCGACGAGGCGCAGCGACGCGCCTTCGCAGCCATCGGAGGAAAGGCGCACATGCGTCGTGACCGATTCCGGATGCGGCGTATGCGGCGCGTCAAGCACGACAGGATTGGTAAGGGCGCAGTGGAGCACTGCCTGCTGGCGCTTCGAGGCATAGTCGCCGTCATGCTCCCCGAAGACGCGGGCCGCCACCCAGCCGCCGTTGGCATCGCCCTCGAACATGAAGGTGACGCGCCCGCCGGGGAAGTCGTCCACGGAAGCCAGCACGGCCCCGCCCCTGCCAAGCAGTTCCACACGGGCGAGCGCCGACTGCCCCGGCGCCGGCCATGCCTCGACGACGGCGACATGCGTGACGCCGGCCCCGGACCTGACGGAGCCACCCTGACGGACGCCGTCGACGGACAGGGTGAGGTACGGTCCGCTTGACATCGTGTGGTTCGCGGCGCGCATGGCCGCGATGATCGCGTCAAGCGTCACGTCCCCGCCATGCGAGGCCATGCCGGGCACACAGTTGAACAACGCGCATCCCTTGCCTCTGATCTCCCTGCATGGGCATAGGTCGAGTTCCGAAAAGCCCGGGACGCGCCAGCCACGGTCGAGCAGATCGAACCAAAGCGCCTGATAGTCGCGGTGGTATGGATCGTAGCCTTGCACCACGAGTCCGTCGAGAAATCCGTCCGCGTACAGGTTGGGCGGCATCGCGGCGGCGAGGTTTGTGTAGTAGCGTCCGTCCGGGCCGTCCCACCAGCTTGTCGGGTGCGCCCAGATGGAGATCGCTCCGGCGGCCCGCTGAAGGGCGGTCACCTCGGAGTAGGTGCGGCGATAGTGCGCGCCGCGCGGATCGAGGGGATTGGGATCCTCGACTGGGTCGAGGTCGCAGTAGGAGGCGCGGCGGTCCTGATCGTAGTCGTGCCAGGCCGGGACCTGCAGCTGGAAGCCGACATGCCACATGTGGCCGTAGCGCTGCTTGGGCGTCTCGTTGTCGAGATAGTGGAGCGTGGAGCCGCCGGACGCCTCGTTGGCCGCGCGTATCATCGCGTGGATGTCTTCGCGGCAAAGCAGTTCCTCGCGCTCGGAGTCGGAGACCAGACCCGCGAAATAGCGGTCCCGGTCCTCATGCTCGCATCGCCCGTAGAAGGCCCCGCTTCTACTAGTCCATGGGGAGCCAAGGCCTATGGCGGTGACGCCATGGCGCCTCTCCCATTCGACAAGGTGGCCGAACGCCTCCTCGATCGGCACGCTGGTATTGCGGAGGGTATGAGAGTGGCCCGCGATCTTCGCCCATTCCGGGCGTGATCCTGCCAGGCCGGTTGCGACGGACAAGGTTCGCATCATCTGTCAATTCCTTTCCGCACGGTGGTATGCAAACCACCAGTCGATGGCCATCGCGACAACGCCAAGCGCCTTGAACGCTATGATCAGGCCAAGGAACATAGGCAGGGTGTTGTGCCAATGGGCGGTCACGAACGATGTCACGAAATCAGGAACGTATGGCGTGGCGGGGCCTATGGCTGGCAGGCCGTACAGGAGTGCGGCCTCAATGAGACTGATCGGAACGCAGTACCATACGTACACGAAACGCCGGCATGCGCTCTCGTGCGCCGTGTAGGTTCCCTGGATGTTGGCGAGAAGGGTTATCAGGCCGGCCGGGGCCACATAGCGCGCGTACTCCCTGTATCCGGCCCATGGTCCAGGCATGCGGAACACATACGGCACGACCAGTGCGGTCGCCACAAGCGCGGCCACGCCTATGACGAGATTGAACGCGAGCGACTGCGCCAGAAGACGGCGCGTCGATTCGCCTTTTTCGAACTTCTCCGACACTATCGGCCAGAAGAACGCGAGAAGGGCGCTTGTGGCGTAGCCTGGGATGGCGCCGAACATCGTCGAGAAGTAGTATCCGGCTGTCACCTCCTCGGGCAATCTGTGGCGCATGATGAACGCCTCGGCTGGGCCGGTCACACGCCCGGCGAGGGTCAGGGCGAGGAGCGGAAGCGAATAGACGACCATGTCGCGTATGTCGGCGCGGTATGATGTGCGCCCCCCGCATTTCCGCAGCACGAGCACAAGGGCCACGCCGGCGCAGCCTACGCCAAACAGCGTCGTCGCCAGCTGGGCGGAGAGATAGCCGAACACCCCGAAGGGCGCAAGGAGGAGAAGCATCGCGGCAAGCCGGACGTATGGGGCTACCATCCCGGAGACGATCATGCTACGGAAGCACTTCAGCGCCTTCTGCGCCGTGCTGATGATGGGTTCTGCGCAGGACAGGACCGCGAACGCGGCGACGGGGATGAGTATGCGCCTGTCCGTCACATGCAGCCGGAGAAGCAGCGCGTCTCCCGAGACGTACAGCCAAATGGCCACGACCACGGCGAAAAGCGCGTTCAGGCAAAGGGCGTCGGAGAGCAGCGCCTTGACCTTCCCGGTCTCGCCCCGCGCGGCGAAGACGCTCAGGAACTTGCCGACCGGGATGAGGAGTATCGCTATCGGGAAGGCGAAGAAGCCGCCTACCGTGAGCAGTGGCTGGATGGCGCCGAGGTCCGAGGCCGGCAGATGCTTCGGGACGAGGATCACGCCGATGTAGAAGTTGACGATCTCCCCCATGCGCGCGGCTACGAAGCCCAGGAGGGTGTACCACCAGATGCCCCCGGACTGCGCCCTAAGTCTCTGCAGGAAACCGCGTATCACGCCATTCCGTCCGTTTGAGACCGCCTGCGACTACCTCTGCGGGTAGAAGTAGTCCATCTGGCAGGTCGAGTCGAGCACGGCCAGCCACAGCTCGCCCTTGAGGTCGAGCTTCTGGCGCTCGACGACCGCGAGGTCAATCGGGACCAGGGAGTATTCGCCTCCATGGTGGATGTCGCCCACGACGCAGTTGGTGCAGCCGGCCATCGCGGCGTGGACCGCCGCGCGCGCCAGCATGTAGCAGCGTATGGCGTCGGCGCCGACGGCCGGGATGCTGCGGATCGAGTAGCTCGGATCGAAGTACTTGACGGACGCCTCCACGCCCTTGCCCTTGAAGTACTCCGTTATCCTCCGCTTCAGGAACTCTCCGATGTCCTTCTTGAGGACGTTGCCGGAGGCGTCGCGTTCCTCGCCTCCGGCGGCGATGAGGTCCTGCCCGGCACCTTCGGCCACGATGATGACCGCATGGTCCTTTGTCGCGAACCTTCTCTCCAAAGCGGCTAGAAGGCCGTTCGGACCTTCGAGCTCGAAGCGCTCCTCGGGGACAAGGCAAAAGTTGACGACGGGGTTGGCCACAGCCGCGTATGCCGCTATGAAGCCGGAGTCGCGCCCCATGAGCTTGACCAGGCCGATGCCGTTCCGGCAGCCCTTGGCCTCCATGTGGGCAGCCTGGATGACGGGCTCCGTGGCGGTGACGGCCGTCTCGAAGCCGAACGAGCGGCCGACGAAGTTCAGGTCGTTGTCTATCGTCTTCGGGACGCCGACGACGCTGATGGCGAGCTTGCGGCGGCGGCATTCGACGGCGATGTCGCGCGCGGCGCGGAGCGATCCGTCGCCACCGATGCAGAAGAGGAGGTTGATGTTCATCCGCATCAGCGTATCCACGATCTTGGACGTGTCCTGCTGTCCGCGCGATGAGCCTAGGATGGTGCCGCCAAGCGTGTGGATCGTATCCACGGAGTCGGGATCGAGGAAGATCGGCGTCAGGTCATGGTCGGCGACAAGCCCCTTGTAGCCGTATCTGATGCCGTAGATGGTCTTGATGCCGTAGTCGAACGACAGTATCTCAACCAGCCCTTTTATGACATGGTTCAAACCGGGGCAGAGACCGCCGGCGGTAAGGATGGCGGCGCGGCTCCATGCCGGGTCGTGGAATATCTTAGCGTGTGGGCCGGCCTTCTCGAACGACGGCGGCTCGACGCCGCGGGCGCGCAAGGCGGTGACTTGCTTTGTATCAGGAGTCAGATAGACACGCGAACCCTCCTCAACGAAGAGTGGATTGCGGATCGGCGAATCGACCTTCCTCTCGCCAAGCGTCTCTATGTCCAGCCGGAATTTCTCGGGATTGCCTACGACGTCCTCGAAAATGCTCATGTCGTTGTGTCTCCTAGCCGGGGATTATACACCACCGCATGTTTTCCCGTTGGGGACCGTACATTGCGTGGCGTGGTGTACAATATGGGACATCATGGACTTCAAAACGACACTCGCGACATTGACGGCTGCCGCCGTCTCCTTTGCGACGCTGGCCCAGGAACAAGCGTCCGAACCACAACGGCTGCGTCTGGGCGCCGACGTGCGGCTGCGCCAGGAGGTCTGGGACGACATCCCGATTCCGACCGAGACGCCCAACGTCACTCGCGGTGGCTACTGCAACACGCTTCGCCTCCGCACCCGCGTCTTCGGAGCATACGATCTGACCGAAAACGCGACGCTCAATGTCCGTCTCGCGCACATGTTCTACGAGACAAGCGCCGGGCCAGAATCCTTCAAATGGCCGGACGAGCTCTCGCTCGACAACCTGAACATCGCCTTCAAGGACTTCACAGGCGAAGGCTCGCGCCTCGTCCTTGGCCGCCAGGACATCATGCTCGGATCCGGGCGGCTCGTCTTCGAGGGCACCCCTCTCGACGCCTCGCGCACGACATTCTTCGACGGCGTCTTCCTCCACCAGCCGCTGGGCGAGACGCTTTCGGCGGACCTCTTCGCCGTGTACGACAAGGACGAGGACCCGCTTGCCGTTGGCAACGAACACCGCCAGCTGCGCGGCTACTCGCCGTCAGTCGATGGACGCGACGAGGCCGGCGTGGGCGCCTTCCTGAACGGAACGCTTCTAGACGATTCTCTCACGGGCTCGCTCTATTATGTCTGGAAGCACGAGACATCGGCAAGAAAGGCCGACGGGACCGCCGTCCCCAACGCCGACATCCACACCGTTGGCGTCCTCCTGCGCCCGAAGTTCTCCGATGCGCTTTCCGGCGAGTTCGAGTATGCCCGACAGTTCGACCCGGCGGATGACGACGGCATCGACGCGACGCTCGCCTATGCGGGGCTCTTCCTCGACATAGAGGAATGCAAAATCCCATCGTCCGCCAATGGTTCCATCGCGCTGTTCCCCAAGACAAAGATCGGCCTCGACTGCCTATACCTTTCCGGCGACGACCCGGACACCGCGCGTAACGAGGCATTCAACCCCATATTCTCGCGCTACCCGTTCTTGAGCGAACTCATGATATACTGCTACGACACCGAAGGCGCAGGCAACTGGAACAACCTCATCCACCCACGCGCCACTGCCTTGGCGAAGATGGGAGGTCATTCGCTCTCGCTATCCGCCGGCCCAGTCTTCGCCGAGGAGCGCAACGGCGCAGGTGGAGGCCGCCGCCGTGGCGACCTCTACATGGCGCAGTGGGGCTTCCCGCTTTTCAAAGGAAAAGAAGGCGGCTTTGGCAGGACAGACGGACACCTCCGCTGCGAGATCTTCGATCCGGGCGACTACTATACCTCTAACAGCACCGCCTACTATCTCCGCTGGGAGATCCTCGTCCGCTTTTAATCTTTCCACATCTCACATTTCACTTTTCACTTTCCACTCTCCACTTTCCACTCTCCACTTTCCACTTTCCACTCTCCACTTTCCACTCTCCACTTTCATCTTTCATCTCTCATCTCTTCTCTTTCATCTTTAATCTCTCATCTTTCATCTCTAATCTCCCATCTCCCATGTCCCGTCATCTTCCATCGCTTATTCTAGCCACCGCGACAGCCATCACGGCATTGGCCACCGAGACGGAGAACGTGGATTTCCGCGTCCTCCGGACGAAGGGCGCCGTCTCGATCGACGCCGAGTATTCGGACTGGGATCTTTCGGGTTCGATCTTCTGCTGCCCGGATGTGGAGACATTCCGCGCCAGCTACTCGGTTTGGATCTCCGCGATGTTCGACGCGGACAACCTCTACCTCCTATTCCGGTGGAACGACGCCTCGCCCATGAACAACCCCGGGCTCGCTGGCAGTGACTATCCATGGCAGGGAGACTGCATGCAGGTGCGGCTCGCGACAAGCCCGCAGTCCGCCACAGCTTTCGCCGGGCTGCAGCACAACACCGACGTCTCGAAGCGCCCGATCAGGTTCGCCCATTTCGAATTCTGGCGCGACCGCGAAGGCAAGGCGGCCGCCGGGGCAACGCTCTCAGTTGCCGCCCAGCCCAAGGGCGAGGATGTCATGGGCAAAGGCGTCAAGGAGGCCTTCAAGGAGGTTCCGGGCGGATACGTACAGGAGGTGTCCGTGCCGTGGTCGCTCATCTGCGAAGGATCGTACCGCCCGAAGACCGGCGACAGAATGCTCCTCACATTCGAGGCCAACTACCGCACATCGGGAGACCAGCGGCTGTCGACCAAGGACTTCTTCCGAAAGGGCATCCAACCGGACCGCTCGATGACCTTCATGCGCTTCGACGTATGGGGCGAAGCCCTCTTCGTCGATAAGGGCGGCGTCCCCTCCCCCATCCGCCTCGCTGACGGACGCGAGATGCCGGTGGCTATGAAGAACGGCACCCCGACCGCCGACTGGTCATCGCTCAAGGGCGTCCGCGAGAAGCCCGGTTTCAAGCCGATCAAATTCCGCCTGGACGAGGCGGGCGAGGTCTCCATCGTCGTCCGCGACGCATCAGGCGAGGTCGTGGCATGGCCGCTTAGCGCGCAGCCGCTTCCGGCGGGCGAGCACGAAATCCTATGGAATGGCCTCTCCGCCTGCTACGACACTCATGTTGGCGATCCGGTCCAGCCCGGGCGCTACACGTGGGAGGGGCTTTTCCACAAGCCGTTGCACCTGGAGATGCGTGGCTGGGCGCACGGCGCCGGCCCGAACCCCTACGACGTGGCCGGTGGCGGCTGGGGCGGCGACCACGGCGATCCATGCGCGGTGGCGTGTGACGCCGAGCGCATCTACATCGGCTGGGAACGCGCGGAGGCCGGACAGTCCGTCATCGCGGCCGACTACGCCGGCAACCGCATCTGGGGCCACAAGCGCGGCGGCTTCGGTACCGCCCACGCCCTTGCCCCCGATCGCGAAGGCCATCTCTACGTCTATGACGCCGGACAGGGGAACATCGTGTACCGACTCGACGCCTCCAAAGGCACCTACGACAACTTCCCCAGCACCAAGAGCGCCGAGTTACCTCTCGACCAGTTCGGACTCGGCCAGGCGAAACGCATGCGCTTCGCGGACGGTCGTCTTGAGTTCATCTTCGAGAAGGAGATGGTCTCCGTCGCGGTCACCAACCAGAAGGACGTGAAGCGCCGCCCGACGAAGCCTGAAGACCTCGCGGCTGCGGCAATCGCTCCGGATGGCACACGCTATGTGGCGACCGGCGCTCCGAAGCATCAGATCGCCGTCGTCGGCAAGGACGGACGCCAGATCAGGCGCATCGGGCGCGAGGGCGGACGGCGCCTTTCGGGCAAGTGGGACAAGGACGGTCTATTCAACGTCGCTGACATGACCATCGACGACAAGGGCTTCCTCTGGGTAGCTGAGAAGGACTCGTTCCCGCGCCGCGTCTCGAAGTGGAACGCCGCCACTGGCGCATTCGAGGCCGAGTTCTTCGGCGCGACGTTCTACGGCGCCCTCGGCGGAGCTATATGTCCCTCCGACCCGCATGTCATGGTTGGCCAGGGGTGCGAGTGGCGCCTTGACGGCAAGTCGCCACGCGCCGAATGCGTCGGCTACGTCGCCCGCGACGCCGGCTGGGGTTGCTCACGCTTCGGGCGAGGGCCGAAGGGCGAGATCTACTGCGCCATAGCCGGATGGTGGTCGGCCGACTCGTCGCGGATCCGCATATACCAGCGCATGGCTCCAGGAGAATGGAAGTTCCGCGCATCGATCGTCAATAGCGGCAAGGGCATCAAGACCTGGGCGGACCAGAACGACGACGGCGCCGAGCAGCCCGGCGAGGTGCTGGAATTCACGGACATCAACATCGGCTCGTGGATAACCGGATGGTACATGACCATGAACCAGGCGATGACCTGGTTCTCCGGCAAGTACGCAATCCCCGTCACCGGCTGGACGAAATGCGGCGCGCCGATATACGACCTCGCCAAGGCCGTGAAGATGTCGGATGAGGCCGCGAAGCACACCGGAGGTATGGGCGCTACGGCGGGCGTCGTATCCGAGGACGGTCGTTTCGCCATCTACAATGCTCAGTACAACACAAGGCATTCCTATTCGCCCTGCTACGACATCAATACCGGCAAATGCCTCTTCCGCTTCCCGAACTGCTACGTCGGCGTCCATGGCGGACACTCCGCGCCGACAGCCAGACGCGGCCTCATCCGCGCCGCCTACGACTTCATCGGCACGGCCAAATTCCCGGGCGCCCTCGGCAACGTCTTCGTGATCGGAACGGACAAGGGAGAGTGGCACATCCTGAACGACCGCGGCTTCTATGTGGCCGGGCTCTTCGAGCCGGACCCCATGCGCGTGAAATGGCCCGCGACCTTCGATGTCGGGACGCGCCTTGACAACACGCCCCCCGGCCAGGGATCCGAGGACTTCGGCGGCTCCATGATACGCGCGGACGACGGAGAACTTTACATCATGTTCGGCAAGACGGCGTTCATCGAGGCCAAGGTTGATGGACTGAAGTCCGCAAAGGAGATCAAGGGGGGCGTCATTGAGATCACGCAGGCCGATGTAGCCACCGCCAAGGACTTCGCCGACCGCCTGAGGAGAGGGAAGCTCACCGCCGGCACCTGCGACTTCGAGCCGGACGAGGAGGAGCCCGAAGAGGTCTTCACCGCATCCGTCAAGTGCGAGGGCGGCCGGCTCGTGTTCAAGTACGACGTGACGGACAGCACCCCGTGGGTCAACGGCGCGAGCGACTTCCGCAACATGTACGCCATGGGCGACACGGTCGACTTCCAGCTTGCCGACGCCAAAGGCGACATGCGGCTCTCCGTGGGCCAAGCCGGCGAGACCGCCATCGTGGCTACGCTCTACAAGCAAAAGAGCAATGGCGAAAAGGCGCCGCACACCTTCTACTCCGGCGTGTACCGCGACGGCGTGACCTGGGATCTCGTTAAGGAAATACCCGTCAAAGCCGACTTGACGAGACGCGAGGGCGGCTACACCATCGAGTTCTCCATCGACGAGAAGGAACTTGATCTATCCGCGCCGCTCAAGGGACGCAAGGCCAAGGGCGACTTCGGCGTCACCTTCGGCGATGCCGCCGGCAAGGACACGGTTTTGCGCGTCTTCAAGTTCAACAAGGCCACCGGCATCGTCTCCGACGAGGTCGAGGAGCTCAAGCTCCAGCCGGCGAACTGGGGCGAGATAAGCTTCTAGAGCGGCAGCAGACAATCCGTAGATGCCACTGCCGTTGTGCGATTGTCTCGCGCAACGGCAGTGAAGTTTGGCGCTTCGCGCCCTGTCTTTGCGCCCTCTGCGTTCTTTGCGGCTTTGCGATAAAAAGATTCAGATATTTGGCGCTTCTCGCCATGGAGGTTTCGAGGTTTTGAAGTCAAACGACGAAATCCCGACATCCCGAAAACCCGATATCCCAGCAAAAGACAATACAAACTCATCATCCAGCGCAGCAAGGCGAAGCGACGGCTTCCAGCTACGCGCGGCAGCACCCTTTGCGTTGAATGCCGCAAGAGATGTCAGACTTCGCGGACAGGGCGGTATTCGCTACTTGAGCAGCTCTGGATGCTTGTCCGCGAGGTGACGGGCGAGGTACAGGAACGGAGTGTCGAGGAGCGACGTCACGACGAAGGTCGCGTATCCCTGGACGATGACCTGCATCAGCACTTCGCGTGGCCAAACGCCATGGAATGCCAGCAGGTTGAAGGCGATGACGTTGATCAGCTGGCTCACAAGCGTCGAACCGTTGTTGCGGAGCCAGAGGAAAGCGCGGTGACTGCCCGTGCGCCGCTCCGTGAGCGACCATAGAAAGTGGTAGGCCCAGACGTCATGCAGCTCGCATACGACATAGGCGGCCAGACTGGCGAACATGACGCGCGGGGTGTTTGAGAAGACCTGGCGGATCGGGCCGGCCATGGCGTCATCAGGCGCCGGGACATACAGGAACCATGTCTGGGATATGGCGATAAAGGCTATGTTGGCGGCTATGCCTATGCGGACGCAACGCCCCGCCTCGCGACGCCCGTACAGTTCGCTCGCGATGTCCGTCGCGAGGAAGGTCGAGGCGAATATGACGTTACCAAGCGTCGTGTCCGTGCCGAAGGCGTGGACGAGGATCATAACCTCGATGTTCGCGGCTATCGTGCAGACCACAGTCCATGCAAAGAGCCCCTGCTTGCCGAAGAACCGGAAGAAGGCGATCAAGCCGCCGAAAAGGACCGGTACCGAGGCTAGAAGCAGCAGTTCGTTGCGGAATGGGGCGATGGCGGGAAGAAAGGATAGCATTGCAAGAGAGGGAGGAGGGAAGATGAAAGATGAGAGATGAAAGGGAAGAGGGAAAAGTGGAGAGTGGAGAGTGAAAGATGAGAGCGCAGCCACATCCACCGGGACTGGCAACCTGCCATCAGGGCTAGCATTCCGCATCAATGCGGAATGCTAGCTGGCCGTGATGATGGCGAGGAACTTGGCGGGTTTGCCGTCGAGGGCGCGCATGCCGTGCATCTTGGTCGAGTCGAAATAGACGCTGTCGCCTTCGTCGAGAATGACGGTGTGTCCGCCGATGAGGAACTCTAGGCGCCCCTCTATCACGCGGTCGAACTCCTCGCCGGGATGGGAGTTGAGATTGATGCGCTCGTTTCCGGGATGGGCGTCGAGCGTGACGATGTACGGCAGTATCTTCGCGCCGGTGAAGGATGCGTTTAGGCTCTCGTAGTGGTAGTTCGCGTTGCGCTCCACGACGGGACCCTTGCCCTTTCTGGTGAGTGCGAAGATGCCGGCGTGGGAGTTGATGCCCGTGAAGATGGCGAACGGATCGGTGTCGAAGAGCGCGGCCAGCTGCGGGATGTCGCCCAGAGGGACGTCCTTCTCGCCGCTCTCGTACGCCTTGTAGGTCTCAACGTCTATGCCGAGCCTCTGGGCAACCTCAAGGACTGAAAGATCGGCGGCGTCACGGGCGCCAGCGATACGCTGTGCTATGGCAAGTCTGTCGTTGGTCATCGCGTCGTCTCCTTATTCGACTTCAGCAACGGCGGAGGCGAGCCTCCCCGCGAAGGCGGCGCGCTCGGCGTCGTCGGCGTATGGGTTCGCGCCCGACTTCCATTCCAGCGGGGCCGTGCGGCCCTTCTGGCGCGGGATGACATGGAAATGGATGTGCGGAATCGCCTGCCCGCCGTCGGGGTAGTTGTTCTGGACGACGTTGTAGCCGCCGAAGCCGAGCTTCATCATGGCCTTCCCGACCTTGCGCACGACGGACAGCATCTCGGCCAGAATGTCGTCGGAGGTCTCGATCAGCGCCTCGGTGTGGGTCTTCTTCGATATGACAAGCGTGTGGCCCTTCTCGACCGGTGCGATGTCGAGGAAGGCGAGGACATTCTCGTCCTCATAGACCTTGGCCGAGGGGATCGCCCCGGCGGCTATCTTGCAGAAAAGGCAGTTGTCGGCCATCGTCATTTCCCTCCGGGCTTCCCCTCCCCCGCATAGGCCATCGCGACCTCCGGGCAGGTGAAGGGATTCCCATGCTTCGTGCAGTTCACGCACTCGCTGTAGATCTTGTGCATTATATCACGCTTGGATATCCGCTCGAAACCGCTCTTTGCGAAGAACTCGGGGGTGTAGGTCAGCACGATGATCGGCCCGGCGTGGAAGCGGCGGATGTGGTCGATCACCGCATCCACGAGATGGCTGCCTAGGCCCATGCCGCGATGTGTAGAGCGGATCGCCACGGAGCGGAGTTCGACAGTGGCGCTGGAATAGTCGCCGACATCCGGGAGGATCGTATAGGAGGCGCATCCGAGCAAACGGCGCGAGGCCGATATCACGAAGAAGCGGTCGATGTTGCGGACGATGTCGCCTAACGCGCGCACCATCAGCTCCTCGGGGTTCGCCTTGACAAGGGCGCAGATCTGGCGGGCATCGCGCAACGTGGCCTGTCTGACGACGGCCTTTCCAGCCAGCTCCTGTATGACCTCGCGTCTCATGGCGGCCTCCTTGGCGTTCGCGCCCAGATAAAAAAATGGCACCCCCTAGCGGAATCGAACCGCTCTTCCCAGGATGAGAACCTGGTGTCCTAGCCGATAGACGAAGGGGGCGTAGTCGCAAAGAACGGAAAAGATGATATCAGAACCGGCCTGGGATGGTCAAGCAGAAGTTCATCGCGGGTCCATTTGGGCGACGGCACAGTATTGGCGGCCGAGAGCCATGGCGATTGTTGCCAAAGTGAAAGCGTTGCCAATTATCCTCCGTCGCTCAGAGGTCCTTTGCCTTGTCGGCGGGGACATCTGGGACTGGCGCAGGGGGCGCTGGAGTCTCGGCTGTCGCGGGTCGCGCAGGTGTCACGGGTGTTTTAGCAGCCGTAGCTGTCTCAGTAGTCCCAGTGGTCTCAGGTGTCGCAGGGGGCTCTGGGACTGCGGTGGTCATGGCGGTTCCGGCGTCCGCGGCGGGGGCGGGGGCGACAACTTCCGGAACGGAGTTGGTGGGACCGCCGACGAGGACGATGTATGGCGATGCCGAAGGCATGGCGGAGCCGGGATGCCAGGCGTCGAAGTCCAGGATAGCCTGGCGCCATGAGAGTTCGTTTGGCTGGAAGAGGATGGAGCCGCGCTGTATCTCGCGGACGGTGGATACGTTGTCCTGTGGCTTGACAGGCTCCTGCGAGAATATCGGCGCCTCGCGTTGGATGACGACGAGATTGGCCGATGTGTTTTCGAGGAGGCTGGTGGTCTTCTCGAACCATTCCTCGGACGGCATGGTCCTGACGAACATGACGAGGCCGGAGAGGTTGTGCTCCTAGATGATCCTGACGAGGGTCTCGGCGTTGACGTTGGAGTAGTAGTCGAGCGAGACGGCCGGCATCAGGCGGATGCGGTGGTATGAGCAGAACATGCGGAAGGGCATGAAGTCGGCGAGCGGGGTGGAGAGGACCGTCCCGTCCGGGGCCTGCTCGAAGAGCACCGGCGCAAGGGCGGAGATGTGCCGCGCCTTGGACCGGATGGCGTCAAGGGCGTCCGTGAACATCGGCTGTCCGTCGACATACCCCATCGCGCCGTCGCCGCGGACTTCGAGGCGCAGCACTATGTCACCCGAAGGGCGTATCCACGAGGTGCTGTCGCCTGTGCGGATCTCGCCGTTCTTCCAGGACTGGATGCGGATGAAGCCGTCGTCGTTGAAGCCGAAGCGTATCATGGTGCGGCTTGACCTGCGCGCGTAGAGCCAGAAGGCGCCGACCGACTCGCCGAGATGCACCTCTATGAAGCCGTCGCGGAGGAGCTCGGACCGCTTGAGACGCAGATACGCCTCGGTCATGTCTGCGGAGGCCTGGATGTTGTATGAGCCGGAGATGGCCGATATCGGCGTGCCGCGGGCGTCCCAGTTGTCGGACAGGGTTGCGGAGTCGAAGTGCTCCGTGATCGGCTCGGTCGGGGGCATGAAATCGGAGTAGAGCGCGCATAGCGCCTCGGTGGGACCGGACAAGGCCGTTTCGCGGATGAACTCGAAGAAGATGCTGGACTCCGGCATCGTGAGGATCTCCGACGCCGCGATGTCGTGGCCGAAGCCAAGTAGCCGCGACGGGCCGCCGCCCGCGCCTATCCTGAGAAGCGCGTGCATGTTCAGATACCTGTCCGCAGGGGCGTCGAGCATGTTGTGGAGCGCGAGACGGCTGTGGATGTCATTGCCGTGGCGGGCGATGAGGTTCGCCAGGATGTCGCGCCCGGCGCTGCGCTTGCCGTGGCGCTCGAGCCATCCGGCCTGGGCGATCGCGATCTTGGTGTCGTCCGGGAAGGAGCGCGCGTAGGTGTCTATCAGCTCCGCAGCCTTGTCGGAATTCCCGCTGGTCTCAAGGAGCCTGGCGCATTCGATCATGAGGTCGATCTGCCCCGGGTTCAGGCGCAGGGCGACCTGGTAGGACTTCACGGCGGCTTCGACGTCGGGGATGCGAGCGAGCGCGTTTCCGAGCAGCGCCCACACCTCGGCGTTCGACGGGTCCATGTCGCGCCAGCGCGTCCAGAGGTTCGTCGCCTCATGGTATGCGCCGGCGGAGTACGCCTTGAGACCCTTGTAGCGCAGGGTGTCGCCTTCGGGTCTTTCATCCACCTCCGTGTTCTCGTAGTCCGAGAGCTGGAAGACGACGGCGATGTCGTCCTCCTCCGCCGGCGGAGGAGGTGGTGGCGTGGCCTGGGAAGGCTGAGGGGTCCTCGCGCTTTCAACGAAAGCCGGTCCGGCTGGCGCCGGTCCCTGTATGCCATTGGTGCTGAAACTCGCGAGGGACGGGGACATGAAAGGCCTGAAAGCCAACTTCGGCTCGGTTGCAGGCCCCACGGAAACCATTTCGTCAAGCCGCGGTTTCCCGGCGGCGGCTGGATCCCCGAAGCCGACGCCGGGCACTATGTCGAGCGTGACCTCGAGGGGAATGCTCTCCTTGGCCATACTCTGGAATTTGGTTACGCGGAGGACGAAGTTCGCCCCGAATTCGTGGGACTCCTTCTCGATGTTTATCGGGCAGAGCTCCCGAAGAACGCCGGCGAGGCTCGTAGCCGCCGGCGACGCGGGTTCGGGAAGGAGGAGCAACGACGTCACATCGAGCGAGCTGAGCGTCGAAATGAATTTTTTCCTGCGTCCGCAGACGAGCGTGGGGAAATTGAGGCATATGCCGCCGAAGGCGTTGTCGAGGACGCCGATGCCCGTTTTTACCGTGTTTGGGGCCATGGGTCTTTTCCTTTTGGCAGACGCCTAGACAACCGTCACATGCGCAGCAGGGGGTGACGTTCGCCGCCGTGCCGATTATTTGCGCGACGTTCCCCGTCGCGTCGGCGATGGCGTTGAACAGAAGCGAAAGGGTCATGCCGCCGGCCTTGATTTCAACCGGTGTCTGCACCCTCGCGGTCAGCAGGCTGGAGACCGCGGAAAGGATGGCCGCGTATTCCGCCGGTGGGAACACCTCGGCCAGCAGCTGTCCGACAGGTTGCGCGGGAACGCCTGGAATCAGCGGGAACGCGGCATTGCAGTAGCTGACGCGGAGAGTGGTGTTGTCGAAGGCGAAGACCGCCTGCGGGAGCGAGTCCAGAATCGCAGAACTCATAGCCGAGGCGCCATCCGCCGCCGCAGCGGGGCGAGACTCCGCTTCGCGCACCTTTGCGTAGAGGTCGATGTAGTGTCTGACGCGGTTGAGAAGAATCCGCTGGTCGTATGGTTTCTCGTTGTACCACAAATGCGGAGCGCCTTCAGGTTCAGCTCTAGGAACTTCGCCGGGACCTTTTCGCGTATCGCGGCCTCTATCTCGGCGACGTCGAATCCAAGTGCACCGCTGGCGACGGCAGCGCCTAAAAGAACGACGTTAAGCGCCTTTGCGGTGCCGAGCCGCTCCGCAGCCTTGTCCACATCGACAAGGGTCAAATTGAGGACATTGGACTTGAGGTGGTCCAGCATCGCCTTGGCATCGTACTTCGTGCGTCCGATGGAGGCGCTCACCGGCATCACCGGACGGGTCGCGCACACGACGGCGCCGTCGGCCTTGAGGTACGGAAGCATTCTGACCGCTTCACCTGGCTCGAACGCGATGATAAGATCCGCGCAACCCTTTGGCACGAGCGGCGAGTGCGCGCCTTCGCCGATGCGAAGGTGGCTGCATACACTGCCGCCGCGCTGCGCCATGCCGATCGTCTCGGCGGCACGCACCTGCAACGAGCGGCGCATCGCCGCAGCCGCGATAAGGCGTGAGGCGAGGATCGTCCCCTGCCCTCCAACTCCGCAAAGAATGAAGTCCCTACGCATGGCGCACCTCCGTAGCGTTCCGGTCGCCGCCGGATATAGCCTTGACCGGGCACACCTGCTCGCAGAGCGTGCATCCGGTGCAAAGGGTCTCATCGATAATGGCCTTCCTGCCGTCGGCCGCCCGTATCAACGCCGGGCAGCCAAGCTCGCCGACGCAGCGTCCGCAGCCCACGCACTTTGCCGGATCGACATGCGATTTGCCCGGCGGCTTGGTCATCGCCACGCAAGGCGACCGGAAGACAATGGCCTTCACGCCCTTCTCGTCCGCCACGGCCTTGACGGCGCTGACCGACGCCTCGAAGTCGAGGGGATCGAGCGTGACGACGGTCTTTAGACCGATTGCACGGAGCACGTTCTCGATCGACACCTTCTCGACGACCTGGCCCATCATGGTGCGTCCCGTGCCGGGATGCGGCTGATGACCCGTCATGGCGGTGGTGGAGTTATCGAGCACGACAAGCGTGAGGTCGGCCTGGTTGTAGAAGGCGTTTATCACACCAGTGATGCCGGACGCGAAGAACGTGGAATCGCCGACGAACGCGAAACATATGGTGTCCGGCTCCGTCCGCCACACACCTTGCGCTATTCCGATGCCGGCGCCCATGCAGAGGCATGTGTCGCAAACGTCGAGCGGGGCTGCGTTGCCAAGCGTATAGCAGCCGATGTCCCCGGCGTAGAGCGTCTTGCGGCCTCGCATCGCGGTCTTGACGGCGTAGAAGGAGGCGCGGTGCGGGCATCCCGCGCACAGCACCGGCGGACGTACCGGAAGCGCAGGCGCTTCCGGCGGAGTTGAATGGTTGAAAAGTTGAAGAGTTGAAAGGTTGAGGAATGATGCAAGCGCGGCGGACACGAGCTCCGTGGTGTTCTCGCCGGACGGGGGGATGTCACCTGTGAGCTTGCCGCGTATGCGGACGTGGAGGCCATGCTTGCCGCATACGTATGTGAGTCCGCGCTCGATGACCGGATCCAGCTCCTCAACGCAAAGAACCTCGTCGAGTCCGTCGAGGAACTCCAGAGCCGCCTTCTCCGGGAACGGGAACGGCATGCCGACGCGCAGCATGCGGCAGGTCCCCTCCCCCAGCGCTTCCTGGACATACTGCCAGTTGATACCATGCGTGGCGACGCCCTTGCGAATGGCGGGATCCTTTTCGCGGACGATGAAGTCGCGGGACATGTCCCACTCCTGCGATATACTCGCGTTGCGCTCCTCGATCAAGGCATGGTTGCGCACAGACAGACGCGGGAAGATGACCCAGCGTGAAGAGTCCTTGACAAAGCCTTCCGGCGTCGCGACGCGGTACTCGTCAGGATCCTTGACGTCTATCGCCTCATATCCATGGTCGATGCGCGTAGTCGGGCGGAGGAAGACTGGCGTGGAATGGCGCTCCGAGAAGTCGAAGGCGTCCTGGATCATGGCGTATGCCTCGGCGACCGACGACGGGTCGAAGAGCGGCACCTTCGAGAACATCGCGAAGGTCCGAGTGTCCTGCTCGGTCTGCGAGGATATCGGTCCAGGATCGTCGGCCACGAGTATGACCATCCCGCCCTTCACGCCGATGTACTCAAGGCTCATGAGCGGGTCCGAGGCCACGTTGAGGCCGACCTGCTTCATCGTCACGAGGGCGCGCGCGCCGGAATACGCGGCGCCGGCGGCGACCTCCATGGCGGACTTCTCGTTCACGGACCATTCGACATGGACCCCTTCGCCGCGACGCTTCGCCACGGTCTCTAGGACCTCCGTCGATGGCGTTCCGGGATATCCGCACACCACCTTGACGCCAGCGGCCAGCGCGCCCAGCGCGATGGCCTCGTTTCCCATCAGAAACTCCCTATGCACTTCGACCTCCGTATGGAAGCAGTAGTCTAGCAACTTCGGTATAATCGCATATCATGAATCTTTCAGAACAGTCAGTGCTTGATTTCCACCGCGGGGGCAAGGTCGCGCTCCGCATGCCGCGCCCCGTGCGCACCGTCGAGGACCTTTGCCTCGCATACACGCCCGGCGTCGGCAAGGCCGTACTGCGCCTCGACGCCCATCCCGAAGAGGCCTTCGACTACACCGCCAAGGGCAAGACCGTCGCCGTCGTCTCCGACGGCACGGCGATCCTCGGACTCGGCGACCGCGGCCCGACAGCGGCCATCCCCGTGATGGAGGGCAAGTGCGTCCTCTTCAAGTCCTTCGCGGGCGTCGAGGCCTGGCCCGTCGTCCTCGACAACTGCCGCGTCGGCGGCGCCAAGACCGGCAAAACCGATCCGCAGCGCGTAATCGACGCCACGCTCGCGATCGCGCCGATGTACGGAGGCATAAACCTCGAGGACATCGCCGCGCCCGCGTGCTTCGAGGTCGAGGACCGCCTTCAGGAACTTCTCGACATCCCGGTCTTCCATGACGACCAGTGGGGCACGGCGGTCATCGTCCTCGCGGCCGTCCGCAACTACGCCCAGGTGTCGGGCAAGGACTTCGCCTCGCTGCGCGTAGCGATGAACGGGGCCGGCGCCGCCGGGATGCGCATCCGCGAGATGCTCCTCGCGGCCGGCGTTGGCCAGGTGATCTCGTGCGACAGCAAGGGCGTCATCTACAAGGGTCGCCCCGACCTCACCGGCCGCAAACTCCTCGCCGCCGTCGACACCCCTTGCCGCATGCTTGAGGAGATCCTGCGCGGCGCGGACGTTTTCATAGGCGTGTCCGTCGCCGGAGCCGTCAAGCCTGAATGGGTGAAGACCATGGCCCCGAACCCGGCTATTTTCGCCCTTGCCAACCCTGATCCCGAGATCCGCCCCGAGGAGGTCGCCGCCGCCATGGGCGACGCCCCGTACGTGATGGCGACGGGCCGCTCCGACTTCCCGAACCAGATCAACAACGTGCTTTGCTTCCCGTTCCTCTTCCGCGGCGCTCTCGACGTCCGCGCCCGCAGGATCACGACTGGGATGAAGCTCGCCGCAGCCGAGGCGCTCGCAGCAGCGGCGCGCATCCCGGCTGACGAGGCAACCGCCGCGCTGTACGCCGGAGAGGACCTCGCTTTCGGCCCGAAGTACATTCTGCCGAAGCCCTTCGACCGCCGACTCCGCTCGCTCGTCGCGCCGGCCGTGGCCGTCGCCGCGATACGCGAGGGCGTCGCCCGCGTCACCGAATTCGACGAAAAGGCATACGCTGCCGCGCTGGCCAAGGAAACAGAGCAATGAAGGCCGATAACATCGTCTGCATCGGCGCCGGCTACGTCGGCGGCCCAACGATGGCGATGATCGCCCGGAAATGCCCTGGGCGCAAGGTGACGGTGGTCGATATCGACGCCGCCCGCATCGCCGCATGGCGCTCCGACTCCCTCCCATTCTACGAGCCGGGGCTGAAGGAGGTCGTCGCCGAGGCCATCGACCGCAACCTCTTCTTCTCGACCGACATACGCGGCGCGGTCGCGGAGGCCGACGTCGTCTTCGTCGCCGTCAACACGCCGACGAAGACCTTCGGGCAGGGCGCGGGACGCGCGGCCGACCTCCAGTACAGGGAGAAAACGGCCAGGGAGATCAAGGAATACGCAACGCACGACCTGATCGTCGTCGAGAAAAGCACACTGCCGGTCAGGACCGCGACCGCCATGAAGCGCGTCCTCGAATCCGGGGGCGACGGACACCATTTCGAGGTCCTCTCGAATCCGGAGTTCCTTGCGGAGGGGACGGCGATCAAGGACCTTGAGGCCCCCGACCGCGTGCTCGTCGGTTCCGACGAGACGCCAAGCGGTCTGGAGGCCCGCGACGCGGTTGTCGGCATCTACGCCGAATGGGTACCTCGCGACCGCATACTGACCACGAACGTCTGGTCGTCGGAGCTTTCCAAGCTCGCGGCCAACGCATTCCTAGCGCAGCGCATATCCAGCGTAAACGCCCTTTCCGAACTCTGCGAGAAGACCGGGGCCAGCGTCGTCGAGGTCGCGCACGCCATCGGCCGCGACTCCCGCATAGGGCCGAAGTTCCTCAAGGCAGGCGTGGGTTTCGGCGGCTCCTGCTTCAAGAAGGACATCCTCAATCTCGTCTATCTCTGCGAGCAGCAGGGGCTCCACGAGGCGGCCGCATACTGGAA
>JAFSZJ010000093.1 GCA_017458965.1 Kiritimatiellia bacterium
CTTGGTGGCAAGGAGCTTGGTCGAGTAGCCGACGGGCTGGAAGGCGATGGTGACGGTGCCGGCCACAGGATCGGCGTCGGCTATCGTGAGCGGGATGCGCTCGCCCCACTTCTCATCGACCTGCAGGATGATGAACTGACCCGGCTTGCGGCTTTCCGCGATGAGCGGCGCCTCGATCTTCATCATGAAGACAAGTTCGGAGAGCTGTTTCTTCTCGACTATGCGATACATGTGCGAATCCCTTCCAATGCCAATCCGGCGCGTCAAATTCTACCATAACGCATCGGCGCGGACCGCCTTGTGCTAGAATCGCCACCATGTCCGAAAGCGTGTTTTCACCTATACCGGAGATCATCGACGACCTGAAGGCCGGGCGTCTTGTGGTCGTCACGGACGACGAGCAGCGCGAGAACGAGGGCGACCTCGTCTGCGCGGCGTCGTTCGCGACGACCGAGAACGTCAACTTCATGGCCACCTGGGCGCGTGGGCTGATATGCATGCCCATGTCCGCCGCGCTGGCCAGGCGCCTCGACCTGCGCCAGATGGTCGAGGAGAACACCGACAACCACTCCACCGCCTTCACGGTCTCCATCGACCATGTCTCGACTACAACGGGCATTTCCGCCGAGGAGCGCGGCATGACCGCGCGGGCGTGCGTCGCGCCGGGCGCCAAGCCAACCGATTTCCGCCGTCCAGGCCACATGTTCCCGCTCGAGGCGCGCGAGGGCGGCGTCCTTCGCCGCGCCGGCCACACCGAGGCGACAGTCGATCTGCTCACCGCGGCCGGACTGGAGCCATGCGGGCTCTGCTGCGAGATAATGAACGACGACGGACGCATGGCGCGGCTTCCGGACATCGTCGCATTCGCCCGCCGGCACGGCCTCAGGATCTGCTCCATCGCGGACCTCATAGCCTTCCGACGCGGCTCCGACTCCACTGTCGAGGAGGTCGAATCTGTCGACCTCCCGACTGACTTCGGACACTTCCGCCTGAGGATGTTCCGATCCAAGTCGGACGGACTCGAGCACCTAGCGCTCGTCAAGGGCGATGTCGCCACCGCCAAAGACCCCGTCCTCGTCCGCGTCCACAGCGAATGCTTCACCGGAGACGTCCTCCACTCCGAACGGTGCGACTGCGGCCATCAGCTCGAAGAGGCGATGAAGGCCATCGAGCGCGAGGGGTGCGGCGTCGTCCTGTACATGCGCCAGGAGGGGCGGGGCATAGGACTCGCCAACAAACTCCACGCCTACCGCTTCCAGGAGCAGGGTCTCGACACCGTCGAGGCCAACGAACGGCTAGGCTTCGCCGCCGATCTGCGCGACTACGGCACCGGCGCCCAGATACTCCGCGCCCTTGGCCTCTCGCGCATACGGCTCCTCACAAACAACCCGCGCAAGGTCATCGGCCTGCAGGGCCATGGGCTGGAGATCGTCGAACGCGTCCCCATCGTCATACCGCCATCGCGCTACAACAGGCGCTACATGGACACCAAGCGCGACAAGATGGGCCACATCCTCTGAACAACCCTGGAGCGGCGCGGGGACAATGCCTGGCCGCGCTCTCGCGGTTGGACCGGTACATATAAACCTTTTACTGCGGCTTGCGCCGCGACGATGCTGGGCGATCTTTTACTCAAGAGCAGGGTTCCGAGCAAAGTCAGGGCTGCGGCGGTTGCCGATTCGCGGGCGCGGTGCTATCATTCCTTCAAAGACGCGATGGAAAGGACGCATTACATGAACAGGGTGATAGCGATAGACGGGCCGTCGGGATCGGGTAAATCGACGATCGCGAGGTTGCTGGGACAGAAACTGGGATTCCTGCATGTCGATTCCGGTGCGCTCTACCGTATCATGACCCTCGCCGCGCTTAAGGGCGGCATCGACTGCAATGACGAAAAAGCCGTTGCCGCGCTGGCCGACGAGGTAAAGGTCGAGTTCGTCCCGAAGGACGGCAAGGTCGCATACCTCTTCGAAGGGGAGGAACCCGGCGACGCCATACGCACCCCGGAAGTCAACGCTGCGGTAAGCCCCGTCTCGAAGGTTCCGGAGGTCCGCGCCGTCGTGACCGGCTGGCTGCGCTCAATGCGCGAACTCGGAGACATCGTAGTCGAGGGTCGCGACATCGGCTCGGTTGTCTTCCCCGACACCCCGGCCCGCTTCTACCTCGACGCCTCTCCGGAGGCGCGCGCCCGCCGACGCCATCTGGAGGAGGTCGGCAAAGGCATCGCCAAGCAGACGGAGGAAGAGGTCAAGGCGTCGCTGCTAGGCCGCGACAAGATCGACAGCTCGCGCAAGACCGCGCCGCTGAAGATCGCGGACGGCGCGGTCGTCATCGACAGCACGGAACTCACGATCGACGAGGTACTGGCAACCGTCCTCGCGCACCTCCCGACGGGCGAGTGGGAGTGATCGGTTCTAGCGGTTAGTTCGAGTAGCTAGTTCTAGTGGCTAGTCTTTCTAGATTTTCTAGACCTTCCAGACCTTCTGGACCTTCCAGACCTTCCGGACCTTTTTAGGCCTCGGACGTGCGGGCGCGTAGTTCGACGCGGCGGATCTTGCCGCTGATCGTCTTGGGAAGTTCCGGCAGGAACTCGACGATGCGCGGGTACTTGTACGGGGCCGTGTGCGTCTTCACGTAGTTCTGGATCTCGCGGACGAGCGCCTCGTCGCCGACCTTGCCGGGGACGAGGACGATCGAGGCCTTCACGACCTGGCCGCGCGTCTCGTCTGGGGCCGCCGTGATGGCGCACTCCAGGACATACGGAAGCTCCATGATGACCGACTCGATCTCGAAGGGGCCGATGCGGTAGCCCGACGACTTGATGACGTCGTCCACTCGGCCGACATACCAGAAGTAGCCGTCCTCGTCGCGCCATGCGGTGTCGCCCGTGTGGTAGAAGCCGTTGTGCCAGGCCTCCTTCGTCGCCTCCTCGTTGCGGTAGTAGCCTTTGAAGAGGCCGCATGGGACGCCGTCGCGGGTGTCGATGACGATCTCGCCGGTCTCGCCGACGTCGCACGACTTGCCTTCGGGCGTCTGGATATCCACCTTGTACATAGGCGATGGACGGCCCATGGAGCCGGGCTTGGGCGTGTCGCCGACGAGATTGGCGATCACAAGCGTCGTCTCGGTCTGGCCGAAGCCCTCCATGAGCGACAGGCCCGTGTACTCCTTGAACTTGTAGAAGACCTCCGGATTGAGCGCCTCGCCGGCGATGGTGACGTGCTTCAGCGAGGAGAGGTCGTACTTCTCTATGCCGGCCTTGATGAAGTAGCGGAACATCGTCGGCGGCGCGCAGAAAGACGTGATGTTGTACTTCGCGAAAAGCGGGAGTAGCGACTTTGCGTCGAACTTGTCGAAGTCGTAGGCGAATACGCAGCTTTCGCAGAGCCACTGTCCGTAGAGCTTGCCCCAGAGGGCCTTGCCCCAGCCGGTGTCGGAGATCGTGAAGTGGATGCCGTCAGGGTGCGCGTTGTGCCAGTAGCGGGCGGTGATGTAGTGGCCGAGCGCGTACTTGAAGCTATGGGCGGCGATTTTCGGGTATCCCGTGGTGCCGCTCGTGAATAGCATGTACATCGTCTCGTTGCCGCAGACGTCCTTGCGACGCTCGAAGGTTTCTGAATACTCCTTGAACTCGGCGTCGAAGTTGCGCCATCCGTCACGGGTGCCGTTGACGACCACCTTGATGATGTCCATGCCGGTGTTGACGGCGGCGTTCTCGGCGTGCATGGCCGTCTCCCCGTCCGCGGTGCAGATGACCGCCGCGACGGACGCGGCCTTGTAGCGGTAGTCGAAGTCGTGCTCGACGAGCATGTGCGTGGCCGGGATGGCGACGGCCCCGAGCTTGTGCAGGGCTACGGACGCGATCCAGAACTGCCAGTGGCGCTTCAGCACGAGCATGACCGTGTCGCCGCGCTTTATGCCTATGGCGTCGAAGTAGTTGGCCGCGCGGTTCGAGAGGCGCGAGATGTCTCCGTAGGTGAAACGGCGCTCGTTCTTCTGGCGATCCAGGTGGATGAGGGCGCACTTGTCGGGCGTCTTCGCCGCGATGGCGTCCACCGTGTCGTAGGCGAAGTTGTAGGAGTCGGCGTTCTTGAAGCGTATCTCGGCGAGGCGACCGTCATGCTCGACGCACTCGATGAACCTCGCGGCCACCGGGTCGGGCGGGAGTGGCGACAGGGTATCTTCCACGGCCTTCTGTACCTGGGGCTCGTCTAGCGTCTCCGGGTAGTCATAGGCTGCGCCGCCAGCGGAGATGACGACCGCAAGGAACTCGCAGTCCTCCTCCCATGCGATCATGCCGTGCGGGTTGGAGCTGTTGTAGTAGATGGAATCGCCCGGGCCAAGGATCTCCTCGTGGCCGTCAACCACCACCTTGAGTTTGCCGGAAAGAACGTAGTCGTACTCCTGCCCCTCGTGATGGCTCATCTTGATCGTCCCGGCCATCTCCTCGAGGGAGCACTTGGCGCGGACGATGAACGGCTCCGCGATCTTGTCCTTGAAGAGGGGGGCGAGGTTGTTGTAGCGGAAGCCCTTGCGGCGCGCGATGGGAAGACCGCCGCCGGCGCGCGTGATGCTGTAGGTCTTCAGCGTCGGGCTGGAACCTTTCAGCAGGTCGGTGGTGTCGACGCCGAGTCGCGCCGCGCACTTATAGATGAAGGTAAAGGAGAAGTCCGAATTACCTGCCTCAAGGTCACGGTACGCCTCAAGCGAAACGCCCGTGCATTTCGCCATCTCCTCCTCTGAGATCTCGCAGATCAGACGGGTCTCCCGTATGCGGTCCGCGACTTCCTTCAGTATGTTTTCCATGTTCCTTCCTCCGCCCGCGGTCTCGGCGGGGGAAGGCCGGCCTTCGGGCTGTAAGACGTCCGTTAGAAGATGTAGGCAATAGAGGCGCCAAAGGAGGAGAATTTCGCCGGGAAGGATCCCGTCCTCTGCACACGCCCATTTTTGCTCCTATACCGGAACTCAGTGTCGATGTCGTCGACATCGACGACCCGGTAGAAAACGTTCAATTCAAAGTGCTCGCGGTACTTGGTGGAGAGGCCAATCGCGAACGTGAACGCCGGCGATGGGTTGTCCGGAACCATCCAGCGCGACTTGTTGTTGCGAAATTCCTTGGACCCATTGGCATACGTGTCGTAATCCTCGGGGCTGGACCAGCCGTTGTGCCACCAGGCGGCGTACGACCAGTCGGTCGAGATGCTCGTCATGCCAAGGCCGATGTATGGCGAGAGCGAAAGACGCTGCTCCTCGAACAGGAACGGATACTGGCCGATGCACATGAAGGTTATCCCATCGAGTATCAATGCGCCATCGGATGAATCATGCCCGTGGTTCCATGCGGCCAGCTCTAGGTGCGTGTCGTTGGCCACCATGATGCCGAAGTAATCGCAAACGTCATACTGGATCACGATGCCGAAGCCGTCGGTGTCCTTCTCCGTCAACTTGTTGAGATTGCCGAGGAAGTAATCCCCGTCGCCGGCGCTTGTCTTGTCCGCGGAGCTATGGGTGTACGAGACCCCCAGATGCAGACGCTTCGCGATGTACTTGTCGAAGAACGACTCCTGCTCGAAACGAAGCAGACCATCCTGCCTGGCGGACGGGATGCCGACATTCACCGTCGCATCCTGGGCGCGGGAGCCTATGGCTATAAAAGCCGTTATCGCGCATACCGCAAAAACACTTTTCTTTTTCGCCAGCACTTTATCCTCTCCCTCCCGCGCGTCGACTTGCGCGGCGAAGCCATGATGAAAGGATTCTACCAATCGCCCGTGGCGGATGCAAGCAAAACCCGAACCCGAACCCGAAAGTAAGCGGTCACTCAACTGCACCACCTGTTCGCCAAAGGCACGGGGGCTGTGGCGCGGCAGAGCTAGCGAGAAAACTCACGCGAAGTCCGCGACGTGCGCGTCCGCGCGAAACACGAAAGCCTTTGTCGCGGCGGGCCGCCCTTGGCGTCCTTCAGTGCAGCGGATGCGCATCTTCACGCAAGCATGACATGCGCACCCGACTGCACCCGCGATGCCCGCATCGCCGCCGCTACCAAAGGACACGAAAGCCCCGCTGCGCGGGGACACGAAAACGGCGCAGGGCGCCTGCACGGAATCGTGGTTGGGGAGCTGAATGGCTGGGGAGTTGGATAGTTGGCGGTTCCCCGTTTCCCGTAATTTCGTGTCGGGCCGCAGGCCCGTTTCGTGTCCGGCGAGGCGGAAGGCACGAAGTGCGCGGCGAGGGAACGGCTCATGGCGGGAACTCGTTCACGGACATGACGCCGGAACCGCGCCGCCAACCGTCAAAGACGGTCTTGCGCCGACGCCGGCTTCCGTGTTCGCGCGTCAGCGCCAAACTCTCCACGTCCTACACGTTCTATACGGCTAAAGTTCCCCCACCCTCTGCGTGAGACAAAACAACCCAGCAAAACGTGGCGTGAGGTAAACAACCCTGCACTGGCCGCTTACGAAATAGGCGACTGCTTTGCACCACTAGCCCCTACACAAACATGGCCATAGCGGTTCCCGCCTGTCTCGAATATAGCGCAGTGGATGACCGTGCCTCACCAGTTCACCGGCGACAAGATTCTCGTACAAGGCACCCTTTACGCTTCCGGAAATCGTCTCGTTGACCACAGTCGCCTTTGCCTCGTACCCGTAGAGGGCCGTGAGAAGTCCGATGTCCGA
>JAFSZJ010000094.1 GCA_017458965.1 Kiritimatiellia bacterium
AGCAGATAGCATATAAAAGATAGCAGATAGCAGATAATAGATAATAGATATCAGATAATATATAATATATATGAAAAAATAGATATGATATAGGAGATATGAGATAGGAGATGCGAGATATAAATGCATAATGCATGATGCACAATGCACAATGACGCCCGGCTCCCGCCACTTTCACCGTTTGACCTTCGACCTCAAGACCTTCGACCTCAAGACCTTTGACCTTCGACCTCAAGACCTTTCAACCTTTCAACTCATAACACACCATGTCACTATCCGTAGGCATTGTAGGACTTCCCAACGTCGGCAAATCGACGCTCTTCAACGCGCTTACGCGTACTCAGAACGCCAAGGCGGAGAACTTCCCCTTCTGCACGATCGAGCCGAACACGGCCGTGGTGCCTGTTCCAGAC
The DNA here is from genome assembly GCA_017458965.1 of Kiritimatiellia bacterium. Taxonomy (GTDB): domain Bacteria; phylum Verrucomicrobiota; class Kiritimatiellia; order RFP12; family JAAYLN01; genus RGIG3612. The sequence goes on from JAFSZJ010000094.1 coordinate 414, forward strand.
CCGCGCCTCGCCGTGCTGGCGGACATGGTCCACCCGCAGAACGTCATCCACGCCACCGTGGAGTTCGTCGATATCGCCGGACTCGTCCGTGGCGCGAGCAAGGGCGAGGGCCTTGGCAACAAGTTCCTTTCGAACGTCCGCGAATGCGACGCGATCCTCGAGGTCGTCCGCTGCTTCGAGAACGAGGACATCACGCACGTGGACGGCTCAATCGATCCGCTCCGCGACGTGGCGACTATCGAGAACGAGCTGATCCTCTCCGATCTTGAGATCGTCGAGGCGCGTATCGGGCGGATCTCCAAGGTCGCCCGCTCCGACCCGAAGCTGCGCCCGGAGCTCGACGCGCTTGAAGCCCTCAAGGACCACCTCTACGCCGGCAACCCCGCCCGCACTTTCGCCGCCATCGACGATGAGGTCCTGAAACCGGCCCTCCAGGAGAGCCGCCTCCTCAGCGCCAAGAAGGTCATATACGTCGCCAACGTCGATGAGGCGGCCATCGCCACCGGCAACTCCTTCACCGAGGCCCTCAAAGACCATGCCGCCAAGGTCGGGTCGGAATGCGTGCGCATCTGCGCCGCCGTCGAGCAGGACATGTCGGGTCTCTCGGACGAGGAGCGGACAGAGTTCCTCTCATCCTATGGCATTACCGAAAGCGGTCTGGACCTCATCATCGAGACGGCGTACCGCACTCTCGGACTCGCCTCGTTCCTTACCGCCGGGCCGAAGGAGGTCAGGGCTTGGACTTTCCACAGGGGCTGGAAGGCCCCCAAGTGCGCCGGCGTCATCCACAGCGACTTCGAGCGCGGCTTCATACGCGCCCGCGTTGTGCGCTACGAGGACTTCGTTGCGCATGGAGGCGAGCAGAAGTGTCGTGAACTCGCCCTGCTCCGCGAGGAGGGCAAGGAATACGAGATGCAGGACGGCGACATGGTCGAGTTCCTCTTCAGCCACTAGGCGGTCGCCAGGGGTGAAAAAAACCTTGTCGGCGGGAAGGGCTTTGTCTATCATATCCCTGTTGCCCAAGGGGAGTTCGCAGAACGCCCTGGCCGGGCGGCTGGTTTGGAGAATGCGGAATGGCCAGAAAACGGAACAGCGAATCCGGGGAGATGAACATGACGCCGATGATCGACGTCGTGTTCCAGCTCATCATCTTCTTCGTCGTCACCCTTAGGATGACGAAGGAGGAGAACAAGGACATCGACCTTGAGAACGGGAAGAACGGCGACACCATCACAGCCGAGAACATGCCGGTTCAGACGCTGACGATCGAGGTCGCCCGCCGGCATCCGATCCTGGCCCCGCACGGCCGCATATCGATCAACAACGCGACGTGCACGATGTCCCAACTCGACGGCATCCTGAAGAAGCGCTATGCGAAGTTCGGCTCCTTCCCGGTCCTTATCAAGGCCGACAAGGACGCCATCCACGAGGATGTGCGCAAGGTGATGGACAAATGCACCGCCAACGGCGTGTGGAAAGTCGGTTTCGTGGCCGTCCAGGATCCGAAGGACAAGACAAAGAGAAGGAGGCCGTAGATGGCAGCCCGCTCACAGGAAGACGCAAAGGTCGAGATGACGCCGATGATCGACGTCGTGTTCCAGCTCCTCATCTTCTTCGTCGTCACCCTCAAGCAGGAGGACATCCTGTCGAAGCTGATGGCGTCGCGCCCGGCCCCCGATCCGACTGCCAAGCCGGACCAGCAGCCGGACCTCATCGACATAACGGTCCACAAGCACGGCTTCATCTTCAAGGGCAAGCCGGTCTCGCTGGAGGGCCTGGACCGCACCATTGAGCGCTATTCGCGCGGATCGAAGAACGCGAACGTCATCATCCGCTGCACATCCGACTCGAAGCAGCGCTACCTGGTGCAGGCGATGGACATCTGTAGCAAGTACAAGATGAAGAACCTCTCCATCTTCAGCATGTAGGCGAAGGGGGGCTGCGGCCCCCCGCAACTTTTCAACAGGCATCCGTCGCATGAGCATCCGGTCACTTCTGGAGGCCAACCTCCGCCGCAACCCCTCGCGTTGCGCCTTCACGTTCCGCCGCGGCAAGAAGATCGCATGCCGCACCTACGCCGAAGTCGGCGAAAGGGTCCGCCGGATCTCCGAGGTCGCTGTCTCAGTAGGCCTGGAGCCGCGCTCGGCCCCCGCCGCGATAATCCTCGAGAACTGCCCGCAGTGGATAGAGCTGTACCTCGGACATTGCTCGATCGCCGTCCCGGTGGTGCCCGTCGATCCCAAGCTCCGGCCCGAGGAGATCTCCTACATGATGAACGACGCGGGCGTCGCGGTCATCTACACCGACTCCCGCCATGTCCCCGTCCTCCAGGAGATCGCCTCGTCGCTTCCTGCGCTCAGGCACATCGTGCTTGTCGATGGAGTCGACAGCCATGCCGCGTCCGAAGTCTCATCCATCCCGGTCCACGACCTGGAGACGGAGATGGCGCGCCTTGCCGCGTCGGCCGAGTCGCCATCCTCCGCCTACTCCCGCTTTTCCGTCTCGGACGACGACATAGCCTCGATAATCTACACCTCAGGCACCACCGGTCGGCCAAAGGGCGCCCTGATAACGCACGGCAACTTCTGCGCCGACATAGCCGGGGCCCATGAGCTTATCCCGTCCCACTGCTCCGCCGACGACTTCTTCATCATCCTCCCGCTCTTCCACGCCTTCTCCTTCACCGCAAACTTCATGGCCGCCATCTACGTCGGCGCGGGGATGCAGTTCGCGACGAGCCTCCGCACCATCGGCGAGGACATGAAGGCCTTCAAGCCGACGATCGTCATGGCCGTGCCCCTCCTCGTGGAGAAGATGCATGACAAGATCGCCTCGGAGATCCGCAAGAGCCGCCTAGCCCGCGTCCTACTGACCCTTTGGCTGGAAGGAGTCGTCAACCGCTCCATCATCCGCTCGCTTGGCGGACGCCTGCGGCTTATGATCGTCGGCGGCGCGCCTTGCTCGGCGGATCTGATCGTGGCGATGCGCCGCATCGGCATCCCGATCATCGAGGGATACGGCCTCACCGAAACGTCGCCGATCGTCTCCATCTCGCGCATGGAGCGTTTCAAGCCCGGTACGATCGGCTTCCCGCTCCCCAATATCGAGGTGCGCATCGCGGACAGGAACGAGCATGGCGTCGGCGAGCTCCAGGTCCGCGGTCCGATCGTGATGAAGGGATACCTCAACAAGCCGGAGGCGACGGCAGAGACGATCGACGCCGACGGCTGGCTCCACACCGGCGACCTCGCATCGCAGGACGAGGACGGCTTCATCACCATCCGCGGACGCAAGAAGGCACTGATCGTCAACCGCGAGGGCAAGAACATCTACCCCGAGGAAGTGGAGACCTGCATCGGCGGAAGCCCGAAGATCCTCGACGTGGTCGTCGTCGGCTATTCGGACACGCAGGGCGAGGTCGGCGAGAAGGTCGGAGCCATCGTCGTCCCGAACCTGGAGGCCTTCGGGTACAAGGTCAAGAAGCAGAAGCGCATCAGCGAGACCGAATGGCGGGCGATCGAGGAGGAGACTCGCAAGATCGTCATCGCCCAGTGCCACCATCTGGCCGAGTACAAGCACCCCCGCAAGATAGCCGTCTATCGCGAGCCGCTGGAGCGCACCTCCTCCCAGAAGATCCGCCGATACGTCTATCAGAACGACCTCAACGGCTAGATCAGAAACAATGGCAATCCTCATAAAGGGCGGTTACGTAAAGCCCGTTTCCGGGCCGGACATCCCGAAGGGGGATGTCCTTGTCGATCACGGCAAAATCGTCGCCGTCGGGGCGAAGGTCAAGGCCCCGTCCAAGTGCCGCACAATCGACGCGCAGGGCCTCATCGTCACCCCGGGCCTGGTCGAGGCCCACTGCCATGTCGGAATCCACGGCGAGGCATCCCGCTGGGAGGGGAACGACATCAACGAGTTCTCCAACCCAGTAACGCCCCATCTGCGGGCGATCGACGGTTTCCGTCCCGATGACGAGGGCGTGGCACACGCGCTTGCGGCAGGCGTCACGACGGCCCTGGTCGGCCCCGGCTCGGCCAATGTCATAGGCGGCACCTTCGCCGCGGTCAAGCTCCACGGCGCCGATGTGGACTCCATGGTCCTCAGGAACCCCGTCGCGATGAAAGTCGCCTTCGGCGAGAACCCTAAGGGGTGCTACGGGCAGAGCGGCCACAAGGCCCCCGTCACCCGAATGGCAGTAGCGGGACTCCTCCGCGAAACGCTATTCAAGGCGCGCAAGTACAAGGCAGACATCGCCGAGGCCGAGAAGGAGGGCAAGCCCCGCCCCTTCGACATCCAGATGGAGGCGATGCTACCCGTTATCGATGGCGAGATCCCGCTCAAGGCACATGCGCACCGCGCCGACGACATCCTCACGGCCCTTCGCATCGCCGATGAGTTCGGCGTGAAGATCACGCTCGACCACTGCACGGACGGCGCCCTCATCGTCGATCGCCTAGCCAAGGAGGGGCGGCCATGCCTCGTCGGCCCGTCCTTCGGGAGCAAGACGAAGCAGGAGCTGGCGCACAAGAGCTTTGAAACGGCCGGCATCCTCGACAAGGCCGGGGTCGATGTCTGCATCATCACGGACGCGCCTGTCATACCGCTCGAGTATCTGCCCCTTTGCGCCGGTCTTGCTGTCAAGGCCGGCATGAAGGAGGAGTCCGCCTGGCGCGCGATCACGCTCAATCCTGCGCGAGTCGCCGGCATCGCTGACCGCGTCGGGTCGCTCGAGCCCGGCAAGGATGCCGACATAGTCCTCTTCGAAGGCGATCCGCTCCGCGAGATCGCCGCGCGCCCGCGCCTCGTTATGGTGGACGGTCGCGTTGTCTTCACCTCCTGAACCACTTGCTGCCGCACCAGACGCAGCCATGCCGGCGGGCCAAACACATGCCAGATGAAGCGAAATCCCCCTGCCCGTTCGTGCACCTCCATGTGCACACCACATACAGCCAGTTCGACGGAGCCACCCAGCTCGAGCCGCTTGTCAAGCGCATCAAGGAACTGGGGATGCGCGCCTGCGCCATCACCGACCACGGCAACCTCTTCGGCGCGATAGCCTTCTACACGATCTGCAAGAAGAACGGCGTCAAGCCGATCATAGGCTGCGAGGCGTACATATCGGACGAGGACCACACCGTAAAGGACAAGGACCACCGCACCCAGCACCATCTGATTCTCCTCGCGAAGAACCTGACCGGCTACCACAATCTCGTCAAGCTCATATCGACGGCTCATGTCGAGGGCATGTACTACCGCCCGCGCATCGACAAGGCCCTCCTTGAAAAGTACCACGAAGGCATCATCTGCTCCTCCGCCTGCATAGCCGGACCGATACCGCGCCTGATCCTGGAAGGCCGCCTCGGCGACGCCGAGGCCGAGGCGCTCTGGTACTGGGACCTCTTCGGGGACGACTTCTACCTCGAGATCATGTACCACAAGGCGGCGGACGGAGTCGCCCTCGGCCTCAAACCCGGCGAGGAGCCGGTCCATGTCCGCGAAGCCCGCGTTAACGCCGCGCTTCTCGAGATGGGCGCGAAGTTCGGCATAAAGGTCATCGCCACGAACGACGTCCACTTCCTGCGCGAGGACGACGCCGAGGCCCACGACGCCCTCCTCTGCATAGGCACGAACAAGAAGATCGTCGACGAGGACCGCATACGCTACACGCGCCAGGAATGGTTCAAGACGTACGAGGAGATGTGCGCGAACCTCCCGGACAACCTGGAGCAGATCCACAACACGGTCGAGGTCGCGGACAAGGTGGAGGAGTACGTCCTCGACAGCGACCCTATCCTCCCGGTGTTCCCCATCCCCGAGTCGTTCGGGCGGGAGGAGGACTACCGCGCGAAATGCACGGAGCAGTCGTTGCGCGAGGAGTTCGGCGAAAGGTACTCCAAGCTCGCTAAGGCCGGCTTCGACAAGGTCGTCCGCATCAAGTTCGAGGCAGACTACCTCGAGCACCTCGCTCGTCAGGGGGCGGCGCGCCGCTGGCCGGAGGGCCTTACGCCGGAGATCGAGGAGCGCCTCGCCTTCGAGCTAAAAACCATCAAGACGATGGGCTTCCCCGGCTACTTCCTGATCGTCCAGGACTACATCTCCGCCGCGCGGAGCATGGGCGTGTCCGTCGGACCGGGGCGCGGATCGGGCGCCGGGAGCATCGTAGCCTATTGCCTTGGCATCACCAACATCGACCCGCTCAAGTACGACCTCCTCTTCGAGCGCTTTCTCAACCCCGACCGTATCTCGATGCCCGACTTCGACGTGGACTTCGACGACGCGCAGCGCGGCAAGGTCCTCGAATACGTCACGCAGAAGTACGGGGTGGACCACGTCGCCCACATTGTCACCTTCGGGCAGATGCTGCCCAAGAGCGCGATCAAGGACGTCTGCCGCGTCATGGACATCCCGCTCGACGAGTCGAACCGCCTCGCCGGCCTCATCCCGGAAGGTCCCAAGGTCACGTTCGACAGCGCTATGGCCGAGAGCGAGCAGCTCCGCAAGGAGTTCGACAGCCCCAACCCGCAGATCCACAAGGCGCTTTCCATAGCCCGAAAGCTCGCCGGCACGATACGCCAGCCCGGCATCCATGCCTGCGGCGTGATCATCTCGCGCGACCCGCTTATCGAGACTCTTCCGGTGATGCCGACGGACGGCGAGTCGCTGCTCACGACCCAGTACGACGGACACTATGTCGAGCAGCCGGTCGGCCTCCTCAAGATGGACTTCCTCGGCCTCAAGACGCTGACGGTCATCAAGGAGTGCATCGACAACATCAAGGAGGACTACGGCATCGATATCGACATCGACGCCATACCGCTTGACGACAAGGCGACCTACTCGCTCTTCTCCCGCGGCGAGACGACGGGCCTCTTCCAGTTTGAATCGGAGGGCATGAAGAAGTACCTGCGCGAGCTCAAGCCTACATGCCTTGAGGATCTCGTCGCCATGAACGCGCTCTTCCGCCCCGGGCCGATGCAGTACATCCCCCAGTTCATCGCCCGCAAGCACGGCCGCGAGCCGATAGTGTACGACCATCCGCTGATGGCGAAGTACCTCTCGACGACCTACGGCGTGTGCGTATACCAGGAGCAGGTGATGCTGCTCTCGCGTCTGCTAGGCGGGTTCACGCGCGGCCAGTCCGACTCCCTCCGCAAGGCGATGGGCAAGAAGAAGCTCGACGTGATGGAGGACCTCAAGGTCAAGTTCGTCGCGGGATGCCTCGCCAACAAGGATTTCCGCGCCTACGGCCCATGCCGCGACGAGGCCGGCGCCCGCAAGCTCATAGACAAGATCTGGGACGATTGGCGCAACTTCGCGTCATACGCGTTCAACAAGTCGCATGCCGTCTGCTACGCCTACGTCGCCTACCAGACCGGCTACCTCAAGGCGCACTACAAGGCCGAGTTCATGTGCGCCCAGATCGACTCCGAAATCGGCAACTTCGAAAAGCTCCCGGGCCTTGTTTCGGAGGCCGCCGACCTCGGCCTGAAGATCCTGCCGCCTGACGTCAACTTCTCGCTCTCGCGCTTCTCGCCGGGCGACAACTCAATCCGCTATGGGCTGGGGGGCATCAAGGGCGTCGGCTCTACGGCCGGCGATGCGATAGTCGCCGAGCGCAAGAAGAACGGCGTGTACAAGTCCTTGATGGACTTCCTCGAACGCGTCGATTCGACTTTGGTCAACAAGCGTGTGCTCGAGGCCCTGGTCAAGTCCGGCGCGTTGGACGCATTCGGGCTGGCAAGGGCCAGGATGTTCCTGGGGCTCGACTTCGCCCTCGCGCGCGCGGCGGAGAACATGCGCGACAAGGCGACGGGGCAGGGGAACCTTTTCGCGGCCTTCAATGTCGATGCCGTCTCAGGATCTAAGGACGAGGACCTGCCACCACTACCCGAATGGACATCGAAGGAGAAGTTCGGGTACGAGCGCGAACTGCTTGGCATCTACATCTCCGGAAGCCCGTTGGACCGCTACGCGACGTTCATACATGACCTCTCGACACGCACGGTGGAGAACGCGATCGCCTTCAAGGGAGCCGATTCGGTCGAGGCCCGCATCTGCGGACTCATAGCCTCCGTCCAGCACAAGGTGACGAAGGCCAAGCGCGAGGACATGGCCGTGATCGTCCTTGAAGGCGGCAACGAGAAGATCGAGGCCGTGCTTTTCCCGAAGGCGTACCAGTTCGGCTCCAACGCCGCCGCGCTCCAGGAGGGCCAGCCTGTGATGGCATGCGGCGAACTCCAGCTAAAGGACGGGAAGCCGGCCTTCTACGTGAACGAGATCATGCCGCTCTCCGATGCCGTCCGCCTCTTCGCGGACACCGCAGTCGTAAAGGTGCCCTACACCGACGAGGAGACGATGCTCCGCCAGCTGCAGGAGCTTTCGACCATGATCATGGCCCACCATGGTACGACGCATGTCAAGATATGGATCGCCTCGGAGGATGGCGGGTCGTCAGTCATCGAGGCCGGTTCGGGATGCACCATCGAACTGTCCTTCCCGGTGATAGACGAGATCGAGCGGCTTCTCGGCAGGAACACCGTACGCATCGAGCCTAAGGACATCGTGTACGACAAGTACAAGCCGCCGCGCCGTTATGTGCCGAGGTCGTAGTGCCCGACCTTAGCCGCGCAGCGCTTTGCGCGCCGCGTCCGCAGACACGCCCGAGACGCGGACGCGCTTGAGGCGCCCGGTGTCGCCCGACACTATGGCCACCGATCCCTTTGGCGCTCCCAAGGTCTCGGCGAAGAACTTCACAAGGGCGTCGTTGGCCTTGCCATCGACAGGCGGCGCCTTGACGCGGACTCGCAGCCATTCGCCCTCCGCGCCGGCCACCTCCGTCCGCGACGCCCTTGGCACGGCCTTCACTGTGATGACGATGCCTTCCCTCGTCTCCTGGAGCCATGGGGTCTGTGACTGGCCTTCCATCGTGTTCGCGCCTTCCTTATGCATAGTGCCGGTGGATTTCAGTACCACACCTTCCACAGCGTGAGGCCCTGTGGCGGGGCGCTGGGGACATGGGCGGTGCGCGGCGCGGAGGTGTCGAGAAGGCGCGTTATGGTCTCGGCCTTCTCGGCGCCCGTCCCGACGCGGATTAGCATTCCGACCATGCTCCGCACCTGCTTGTAGAGAAAGCCGCTGCCCTTGACGCGGAAGACGATGCGCCTTCCCGTCTTGGAGACCTCGAACTCGTATATCTCGCGGACGGTGCTGTCGAGCTCCCTCTGCGGATTGGCCATGAAGGCCACGAAGTCGTGCTTGCCGATGAAACGCTCCGCGCCCTCGCGGACAAGTCCGATGTCGAGCGGCCGGTGCACAAGGTAGGCGTAGAGCCGCTCCGCAGGCGGCATGACCGGGCCGTTCCAGACTACGTAGCGGTATTCCTTGGCGATCGCGCTGCGGCGGGCGTGGAAGTCTTCCGGCACGATGTCCGCCGCGACGACGCGGATGTCGGGCGGGATGCGCGAGTTGAGGGCGAGCATCATCGACTTCGCGCCCATGCGCGTATCGGCGTCGAAGTGCGCGACCTGTCCACGTGCGTGTACGCCGCGGTCGGTGCGTCCGCTGCCGTGCAGCTTGACCTCGTGGCCGCATGTGGTCCGTATGGCCTCCTCAAGCGTCTGCTGGACGGTCTGGAGTCCGGGCTGCACCTGCCATCCGGCGTAGGCGGTGCCGTCGTAGGCAACGGTGATCCTGAAGCGCGTCAAAGGACGAGCCCCTCCCGCTCGTCGACGCCGAGGAGGATGTTCATGTTCTGGATTGCCGCGCCGGAGGCGCCCTTGCCAAGGTTGTCGAAGCGGGAGACAAGGAGGATGCGGTCGGCGTTGCCGGAGACGCATATCTCCATGTCGTCGCGGTCGGCGTATGCCGATGCGGAGAGGAAGCCGCCCTCGCCGACGCCATCGTCCGCGACATGGACGAGAGCGGCGCCGGAGTAGTAGTCGCGGTAGAGGTCGCGGATGGCGTCGGGCGTGGCGCCCGTCTGTCCGCGATGGAGCATGACCGTCACCTCCATGCCGCTGTAGAAGGGCGCCACGATCGGCGCGAAGGCCGGCGCGGCGTCGAGGCCGCATACGGTCTTCATCTCAGGAAGGTGCTTGTGCGCCTGGGAAAGCCCGTACTGGCGCGGCGCCTCGAGAAGCGGGCTGCGCGACGGCGCCTCGTACTCGGCGATCATCTTGTTCCCGCCGCCAGAATAGCCGGTCAGCGAGAAGCAGGAGAGGAGGGCGTCCTTCACGATGGCGCCACGCTCAACGAGCGGGGCGACGAGCGCGATGAAGCCGCTTGCGTGGCATCCGGGGTTGGCGATGCGGCGCGAGGAGCGAATGCGTTCGCGGCGGCCGGTCAGCTCCGGGAATCCGTACTCCCAGCCCTCGGCGACGCGATGGGCCGTGGATGTGTCGATGACGGCGGTGGTCCCGTTCTCCACCATGGCGACGGCCTCAACGGCGGCCTGGTCGGGAAGGCAGAGGAAGGCGATGTCGGCGGAGTTGAGCGCGTCGCGCCTTGCGGACGGGTCCTTGCGGATTGCGTCCGGGAGGGTGACGAGCGTTATGTCGCCGCGGGAGGCGAGCCGCCCGCGAATGCGCAGACCGGTCGTCCCGGCGCTGCCGTCTATGAAGACTTTCTTCATCTCATCTCTCGTGGCGGGCGGCAGGGGCGGCGGGTCGTGGCGTCGATGAATGCGAGGGTCGTGTGGCCCGTGGCGCATACGTCGCCAGCGCCGTCCCTGACGACGTACTCGACGCATATCCGCGCCCTTGGCGGCTCGGGGACCGTGACCTCGATGGCCAGCACGTCGTCGTAGAAGGCACTCTTCCGATACTCGGCGGCGAGATCGACGATGGGCATCATCACCCCCGACTTCTCGAGCTCCGAATACGGCATGCCAAGGGACCGGAAGAGCTCCTCGCGCGCGGTCTCGAAGTATTTTATGTAGTTGCCGTGCCACACGACGCCCATCCTGTCCGTGTCGAAGTAGTTGACACGGACATGGGCGACGTAGGAGAGCGGGTAGTCCAAGGCGCTACCCGAGGAAGCCCTTCAGGTACTCGCGGCTGATGGCGAGGCTCTTGAAGGGGTCGTTGGAGGCAGGCCAGTTGTCCTGCTCGACGATGAACGTGTGCGTGCCGCTCTTGAGGGACGCCTTGACGATGGCCGGCCAGTTGATGCGGTCCTCGCCGAGGGCGCGCATGACGAAGTTGCCGCCGAGCATGCCCCAGCCCTTCAGATGGACCTGATCGATGCGGCCATTCATCTTCTGCGCCCAGAGGACGGGATCCATGCCGCCGCGCATGACCCAGCCGTAGTCCGGCTCGCCCTGTAGGACCTTGCAGGTCTCGAACATCATCTCGAGGATCGTCTTGCCGCCCTTGCCGCCCTTGATCCCGAACTGGTTGAACTCGAAGTCGTGGTTGTGGTACTGGAGCTTGATGCCCTCCTTGAGGGCGTTCTTCGCCATGGTGTCGAATTCGCGGAAGAGTTTCTTCCAGTCGGCGACGGAGGCGTCCTTGAGGGTGTTCCAGTCCATCCATGGGATCGCGGCGTAGGAGCAGCCGTAGCCATGGCACGCATCGATGCAGCCCTTGAAGTTCTCGCGCCACTGCGGGAGGGAGATGTGGGCGCCGATCGTCTCGATGCCGGCGTCGAGGAAGATCTTGCGCAGCTCCGCGGGGGTGACCTTGGCACCGACGCCGGAGATCTGGGCGTAGTCGTATCCGATCTTCTTCAGACGGGCGGCTGTCTTGGGGAGGTCCTTAGCGTCGGCGCAGAAGTCGCGCAGGGTGAAGAGCGTTGCCGCGATTATCGGCTTTTTCATTGTGCTGTCCTTTCGGGGTGGTTGATTAGAGATCGGTATCGACCTGGATGTCGCCGGAGTCCTTGGTGTCCGCGACGACCTCGGCCGGGACGTCGACTTGCTTGAAGGTCGGGAGGTAGCGGTAGTACACCATCATCTGGAGCGCCGCGAGGCAGGTGTCCATGATCGGGCGGTCGGTGTGCGCGTCGGTGTTGACCCAGTGTCCGATCTCCTGGAGGTTGCCCTTGTCATCGGTGTACGGTTCCTTCAGCTTGCCGGCGAACTGGCCGCTCTTGCAGACGGGACACGCGCAGGAGGCGCCGCTCTCGCCCTTGGGCGTGACGAACTGCGCGGCCACGTAGGACGGCCACATCCTGTCGTTCCACTGCTTCCATCTGTCGCCGCCGGCCTGGAAGACGGCCTGGGTGCCGTAGTAGTAGTAGTACTGCGGGCAGGCGCCGCCGACGGTGCCGGGGGGAAGTTCCTTGGGCTTCTCAAGCTTCTCGCCCTTCGCCGCGCGGTCGGGGGAGTAGCCGATCCACTCGGGCTTCCACTGGTAGATGATGTTCTGAAGCGAGTTCTTCACGTAGGAGTCGTTCGCCGCGTGGTGGAACTGCATGCAGAGCGTTCCGACGCCCGTGAGACCGCCCTTCTGCGGGCCGGTGTAGCCGAAGCCGCCATCCGGGAAGCCGTTCTTCTTGAAGCCCTTTACGCAGAGTCGCGAAGCCCGTTCCAACGCCTCGGGATCGTGGTAGAAGTTCGCCATGATGCCGGCCTTGAGCGCCTGGGCGGCCCAGCCCATGACCGACGTGTCGTCGCGCTCGGACTGCTTCCAGTTGTAGTCCCAGCCGCCCGACGGGTGCTGTCCGTTGATGATGACCTCAAGACCCTTGTCGGCCGCGGCCTTGACGTTGGGGTTCATCGTCATGCCGTACGCCTCGCACATGGCGTAGGTCGCGATTGCGTGGGCGTAGCCGTTGCCGGCCGTGGTGAAGAGTCCGCCGCCCGTCCTGTCCTGCTCCATGATGAGGTACTCCATGGCCCTCTGCACGCACTCGCCGAATTCGGGCGAGTCGCCAGGCTTCTCGCCGTGGGCGAGGAAGGTGAGGATGACAAGACCGGTCATGGCGACCTTGTTGTTCGGCCAGGAGCCATCGGGGTTCTGGACGGCCTTCAGCCAGCGTAGGGCACGGATGACGGACGCCTCGGTCTTGGCGTTGCCGCCGCCGGCGGCGATGAGCTGTCCGCGCATGCCGGGGTTGCGCGTCGAACCGAAGATGTTGCGGAGGATGACCGGCGACTTGACGACCGCCACGGCGTCGACCGACTGGGGCTGTGCGCTGACAGGGGCGTCGGGTGTCGGCGCGGGGACGTCGAGCGCCATCTCGGGCGTGAACTGCACGTCGTTGGGCATTATGTCGTCCATCGGCTGCGGTTCGGGCATGTCCTGCGGGATGTCCTCAAGCTGCTCCTGGACCTCCTCGACCTCCATGATGTCGGTCTCGAAGGCGGTCTCGGTCGTCTGCTTCTTGGAGGCGAAGAGCGCGAGCATGGCGACGAGGACTATGGGGATGACGACCGCCGCCACCGGAGCCGCCTGGCGCTGCATCTCGATGCGCGCCATCTTGTACTCCTTGGAGTCCTTGGGCTGCTTCAGTCCGTCGAACATGCCCTTTAGGCGTTGGAAATACGTCTTTTCGTTGAAGAGCGCCATCATCTCCTTGAAGGACTCGTCGTTCTCCAGGAATTGATTGCCTTGCAGTGGGTCGTCAGCCATGTCTTGTTGCCTTTCCTAAATCATGCGTCCGCGATGGACTCCAAAAGTATAACGATTCTCGCCTCGGATTTATTAGGATACGCCGAATTCGGCGCATGCCCTGGCGTATGCCGCGGCGGGATCCGCCGCCCGGGTTATCGGGCGCCCCATGACGATCATGTCGCTTCCGAGCCGTGCCGCGTCCGCCGGTGTGGCGACGCGCTTCTGGTCGCCGACTTCGCCGTCCGCGAAGCGCACGCCAGGGGTGACCGCCAGGAACCCGTTCCCGCATGCGGTCTTCACGGCTGGCGCCTCCCGCGGCGAGCAGACTACCCCGGCGAGCCCGCTGGCCGCCGCGAGGCGCGCGTACGAAAGCACGGTCTCCTCCATCGGCCGTGAGATGAGCAGTTCGTCGCGCAGCGTCGCCGCGTCGGTCGATGTGAGCTGCGTCACGGCGATAAGGAGTGGCTTGCGACCCGCGCCGGCGCCTTCGGCGAGACCTTCAAGGGCGGCTTTCATCATGGCGGAGCCACCTGCCGCGTGAACGTTGACTATGTCGGCGCCTATGGCGGCCACGGACGCCATGGCGCGGCGGGCGGTGTTCGGGATGTCATGCACCTTCAGGTCGAGGAAGACCTTGTGCCCCAGCGCCTTTGCCTTGCGGACGATCTCCGGCCCTTCCGCGTAGAAGAGCTCCATACCGATCTTCACGAACGGCTTGCGACCGCTTTTGGCGAAGAGCCCGAGGAAGTCGAGCGCCTCCTTGCCGGACGCGAAGTCGAGCGCCACTATGACCTGCTTTCCCATCTGCCCCGCCACTCCCGCATTCCGCATTCTTCACTGTGCATTATGCATTGTGCATTGTGCATTAAACATTGCGTTCTCGCTCGTGCAGTACGGCCTCTATCCTCGGCACGTCCTCGGGCGTGTCCACGCCTACGCCCGTGTCCTCCGTCCTGATGACGAGGATCTTCGCGCCCATCTCGAGTGCGCGGAGTTGTTCGAGCGATTCGGTCTTTTCCAGCGGACTCGGAGGTGCCGCCACGAACTTCTTCAGGAACGCGCCGCGATAGGCGTATATCCCCAGATGACGAAGGTAGAGGCCGCTTGCCAGGTCCTGGGGTCCGTCGCGACGGCATGGGATCGGCAGGCGCGAGAAGTAGAGGGCTGCATCGTCGGCGGCCAGGACGACCTTCACGACGGTCCGCGCCTCCAGATCGTCCATCGACGCGATTGGGCATGCCGCCGTCGCCATCGACCATGCCTTGTCGCCGGCCATTCGCGTGGCGAGGGCGTCGATGAGTTCCGGGTCGATGAGGGGTTCGTCGCCTTGGATGTTGATCACGATGTCGTCGTCCGCGACCGGTGCGGCGGCCATCGCGACGCGGTCGGTCCCCGACGGCAGGTCGGACGGCGTCATCACCGCCTTGCCGCCGAATGCGCCTACGGCGCTTGCGATGCGCTCGTCGTCGGTGGCCACTATGACCTCGTCAAGTTCCTTCGCCCTGCCAACGGCCTCGACGACCCACTGGATCATTGGCTTGCCGCATATCATGCAGAGCGGCTTGCCTGGGAATCGCGTTGAGCCGTAGCGCGACGGGATCACGCCTATCGTCCTCATCATTTTCCCTCCACCTTGGCGAGGAAGGCCTTTGTCCTCGCGCTCCGCGGGTTGTCTATCACCTCGGAGGGCGGCCCCTCCTCGATGATCACGCCGCCGTCCATGAAGATAACCCTGTCCGCGACGTTGCGGGCGAAGCCTATCTCGTGCGTGACAATAGCCATCGTCAGCTTCTCCGCCGCGAGGTCGCGTATGACCTTGAGGATCTCGCCTGTCAGCTCGGGGTCGAGGGCGGATGTAGGCTCGTCGAAGAAGAGCATCTCCGGACGCAGCGCGAGGGCGCGGGCGATGGAGACGCGTTGCTGTTGCCCGCCGGAAAGCTCGCATGGGTATGCGCCGGCCTTGTCCGCGAGACCCATCTTCTTGAGGAGCCCGCGCGCG
>JAFSZJ010000095.1 GCA_017458965.1 Kiritimatiellia bacterium
GAACTCCTCTGCCGTCGCAGGACGGGCTCCCGGGTCGGCGGAGATCGTGAGCGGCTGGAAGTCATGCGGCGCGAAGCGCATTGCGAAGACCTCCTCGCGCTTTCCACGGATGCGCGGTCTGCCAGAAAGGGTCATCCTCCCAGCAGGTTCCCCGATGATAAGCGAGGCACCCTCCCGCAACTCCTCCTCTGAGAACCAGCCATCACTTGCCATCGTCCAGGAAGTCGGCGACATCGAGAAGGAATGTGCGCGGCCGGAATCAACGCGCAGTTCCTCCGGTTCGCCGGCGATTGCGTAGCGCCATTCGGTGACATCGGCGCGGGGCGCCCTGTCAAGGAGCGGTAGCACGAAGGCGAACACCACGGCGGACGCCGCGAGGCACCACAGGGGCAAAGCCGTCCAGACCGCGAGGCGCGCCTCGCCGCGTCGTTTGGCGAAGAAATGGATCAGCAGCACCGCCGTCCCGGCGGCAAAGAGGAGCATGAACACGGCTGTCGCCACCTCGCATGCCGCCGTGTCGCGGCCTAGCGCGTTGCCCGGAATCCTGGCCGGCGCGATCAGTTTCTCGTCGAGCGGCCTGTGGGCGAGGGATTCGTCACCACTTTGCGGATGCGGGTCGTGATCCCGGCATGGGGCCTCGCCGTCAAGGGCGTACGACCATCTGTAGCGACCGTTGCCGTCGTAGCCGACAAGGACCTGATCGAGGGGCGCCTTGTTGGTGGCCGTTCCGTCGAACTCGACCTTGATGCCCGCAAGACGAGCTCGGCGTAGGAATGTCGCGAACGCCTCGGCATCGTCGCCGAAGACGCGGTCGATCGTCGCGGCGTCCAGACAGAAGGACTTGACCTGCCACGCCAGCATCGGCCAGGCGCGGAACGAGGCGTCCGTGGCCAGGGCGGTGTTGGGCCCGCACGACGCGGACCCTTCCTCTCCTTGCCACGTGAAAAGTTCATTTTCCTTTGACGAAACATACCCCGTCTTCAGGGCGAAGGCGTCAGGAATGATGCCGCTTGCTACGGTCGCACCGCCGGCGTCGAGGGCCTTCCAGCGGATGCGCACAATCCATGGGTGGTCTGCGATGGATCGGGCACACGCATTGATGACGGGCGCGCGGAGCGGGTAGGTCGAGCCGGCCGGGAAGAGGACATGGACGGCGAAGGCGGCCCTGCCGGCCTCGCCTGGCGGAACACCGAACGGGATGAACGGGTTCGAGGCGTAATGGGCGTCGTCCGCGACGAATGGGGAACCGGCCCTGTCCTTATGGGCCAGCGCCATCTCGACGACGAGCGTAATCGGCTCCTTCAAGGCCTTTGCCCCGTCGCAGTCCGCGTTGGGGCCGGGCGATAGGACGAGTTCGCCGACGAATGGCGAGAAGGGCTCGTAGAAGCTGGCGTAGCCCTTGGGCGAGCGGGAGAAGAGCTGCTGGCGACTGTCGGCCCACGGCACGAACGACGCCGTCAGCGAGTCGCCGTCCTTGGACGCCCAGTCGCTCCAGCGCTGCGCGCCGTGAGCCGGCACTGCGGCGGCGAACAGCGCCGCAAGCATGGCCGCACATTTCGCCACGCCTGAAAGAGGGGAAGGTGTCGTTTGCATCCGCGCCATTATATCAGGCTTGTCCCCCATTATTTGTCCGATGGGCACTACCCATCTCGGCCAATGGTTGATTTTATGCGGGCAAGACGGCATTCACTTGATTGTCCGGCACACGGGGACTTTTTACTGCGGCATGCGCCGCGACGATGGTGGGCGATTCTCGCGCGGAGCGGTCGGGAGTGGGCTTCGCCCTGCGGGCCGGATTGTCGCTCCGCGACGCCCGCAGGTCGCAAGCCCTTGTTCCCCCGCCCGCTCCGCGCCACACATGCCAGACGTATGCATGGGCGAGGCACTCGCAGGAGAGGATGGCTGCGAGGCGCGGGCGTCGAAGACGATCCGGCCCGCGACGAGAGCCAGCCCCTGCGGACGCCTCGCCCCGAAATCGTCCCCAATCGTCGCCCGCAGCGCGGGCAGGAAATACAAATATCAGCTTGCCAAACCAATAGCCGCATTGCGGCGTACGATGCGGATCGGCATTCGGTTGTAGTTGCGTCGCAAGGCGATCGCGGTTGAAAAGAGGCATTTCCATGCATTCCGTGGTGATGGCTGAAAATGTCGGTCGCAAAGCGACCAGTAAGAAAAAACTGGGGGATAAGCCTCTTATACGGATGAAGGGGACAAGCCTGTTATAATCGAGGGCATGAGCGACGCCACATTCCTGATACTGTTCCTCGCGCTCACGGCGGTGATGGCCGTATTCCCGTTCGTGATGAAGCGCGTCGGCGTGCCGTCCGTCATCTCCCTTCTCGTCGTCGGAATGCTGATAGGGCCGACCGGTATCGGAGTGGACCTGATACCGCTTTTGTCGAAGGCCATAGCCTTCCTCGTCGGATCGTCAGCGCAGGCGGCGGAAACCGCCGAGACCTTCACGATATTCATCGACAAGCTTGGGGCGCTGGGGCTTATGTTCCTGATGTCGCTGGCGGGCATGGAGGCCGACTTCAAACTGATAGGCTCATGCCGGAAGCCGGTGATTATGCTCAGCGTCCTGACATTCATCGTCCCGGCGGCGGGCGGCTTTCTCCTCTACCGCCACTACTTCCCGGACGCCATCGCCGGACAGCTGCTCTACGCATCGCTCTTCGCCTCCCATTCGGTCGGCATCGTCTTCCCCGTCATGCGCGAGCTCAAATTGTCGAAGACGCGTTTCGGCGCATCGGTGCTGATCGCCACGGTCGTGACGGACATCGCATCAATACTTCTACTCGCGGTGGCTGTGCAGATGTACGGCCGCACCTCTTCGGCCGGCCTCCCGGAAACGCTTTCCATCCTCGAGCGCCACGCAGACCTCCTTGGCTCCAACTACATGTTCGTGTTCTCCGCGCTTGTCGTCGCATATGTGATCCTCACGGTCCTCGGCGTCCACAGGATCGGCAAGGCGGCGATGAGCCGCATCGGCGCCGGCGAGGACCTCATGGTGACCATGATCCTCCTCATAATCCTCTTCGCGGCCCTCATAGGCGAACTGTTCGGCATCAACTTCATAGTCGGCTCGTTCATCGCCGGCCTTGGCCTGTCACGCGTCGTCCGCCAGCGCGACATGCTCCTGTTCCGCCGCTTCGAAAGCATCGGATACGGGTTCCTTATCCCATTCCTGTTCGTATCGATCGGCATGAAGACGGACTTCCGGGTCTTCGCGAGACCGGGGTCGGTCTCGATCATACTGCTCACGATCCTTGTCCTTGTAGGCACAAAGGTGGCGTCCGGCTTCTTCGCGCTCCGGCTCTCCGGCTTCCGCGAACGCGCCGGCCTCGCCGCAGGTCTTATGACGGTGCCGCAGCTTTCGGCGACGCTCACGGCCGCCGCAATCGGCAAGGGCCTCGGCATTCTTGACGAACGCTTCTTCAACGCCGTCATCATACTTTCGATCGTCACGACGCTGCCGGTACCGTCGCTCGTGCGCGCCATCCTCTTCAAGCGAGGCGTCAGGAACGGCGGCGAAGGACTTGATGACTTCGACATCCCGGACGTCGTCAAGGACGAGGATCTGCTCTAGAGGCCCGGAGGCTCAAAGCGAGAACTTGAGCGTCTCGTTCTTCTCCGCCGACTCGAAGACGAGCTCAAGCAGGCGGACGAGGCGACGCTGCTGGTCATGGGTCACTATCGGCTCGGCCTCGCCACGTATGCATGCGCAGACATTGCGATAGAAGTCGCGCCAGTCGCCGGGGACCTGCTCGATGGGGTAGCGTTTGATCGTGTCGTCAGTGCGCGGGGCCATCGTCTTGGTGAGGCCGACACCGGCTATGATCGGCACGGCGTCGCGGTTCTCCCAGTCGGAGACCATGACGATCTCGCCCTTGGAGACATCCCAGCCGTCGATCTTCGCCGAGCCGTTCTCGCCTAGCATGTACCAGCGCGGCAGCGCTATGAAGTTGGAGGTGCCGACCTCGGTGCGGAACACGAGGCCGTCGTCGAAGATGGCCTCGACATGGAAGCCGTCGTCGCAGTTCTCGTTCGTGACGTTGTCAAGGTGCGCGTAGATGGAGACGAGCTTGCGCGGAAGCGTCATCATGAGCATCTGGTCGATGATGTGGACGCCCCAGTCGAGGACCATGCCGCCGCCGTGCTCCTTCTGATTGCGCCAGTCGCCGGGGATGCCGCGGCTGCCGTGGACGCGCGACTCGACGCAGAAGACACGTCCCAGCGTCCCCTTGTCGAAGATGTTCTTCATGGCCAGGAAGTCAGGATCCCAGCGGCGGTTCTGGTGAACTGTGAAGAGACGCTTCGCCTTACGTGCGGCGGCGATCATGTCGTCGAGGTCGGCCAGGGTCATCGTGACGGGCTTCTCGCAGACGACGTTCTTGCCGGCCTCGAGGGCGCGGATGACGATCTCCTTGTGGACGTCGTTCGGCGTGGCCACCGTGACCAGCGATATGCGGTCGTCGGCCAGCAGCTCGTCCATCGACTCGAACGCCTTGCCGCCCTCGTGGAGATCGGAGGTCCGCGACGGTATCACGTCGAACGCCCCGATGAAGTCGAGTTCCGGACTCTCCACCATGCGATGCGAGTGGAAGTGTCCCATGCCGCCGTGGCCTATGACGGCGCACCCAATCCTTGAGTTCATTTCTTAGCGTCTGGTTGCTGGAAAAAACATTGAGATGATATGCCATCCGCCGTGCCAAGTCAAACCATTCCCATGTTCTGCTATACTGCTGGAAAAGATATGCGGGGAGTGTCCGTGAATGGCTGGATAGGCGTGGCCGACGGTGCATGCGCCACTTCGCGCGGGGCGCTTCCGCTCCGCGTGGCCGATTTGCGCGCACTTCGGCCGGATGGCGGACGCATCGCGGCCGCCGCGCCGGCGGACTCGGTGTTCTTCGAGCGGGTCGCCATTGAGAACGTCTCGTGGCGCGATGCCGCGAAGCTTGTCCCCGGCAGGCTGGATCTGTCCCTGCCGCTCCCCATCGAGCGATGCGCCGTCATGGCCATACCCGCGACCGGCTCCAAGGCGCCGCTCTTCATGGCTTTCGCCATGCCAGTCGAATCCTGCATGCGCCGCGTCGACGCCGTGGAGTCCGAATGCGGGTGCCGGCCCGAGGCACTGGTCCCGGCCGCCGCCGCGCTGTGGCGCGCAGTCGTTGCCGCGGGCATCACCGACGCGATGGCGCTCCATGTGTCAGGCGCGACGGCGACGCTTGTCGCCGTGGAGGGCGGGGTGATCGCCGGCGTGGCGACCGCCAGGGCGGCCGACGAGGCGCTAATCGTCCGCGACGCCCTCCTTCTGGCGGGGCGCTTCGCAAACCGATGCGGAAGGATGGTCGTGGCGGGACCGGACGCCTCGCCCGATCTGGTCGCCAGACTTGGCTCCGCATTGTCCCCGTCGGGCATCGCCGTGGAGATGGCGGCGGCGCCGGGGGCCTTCCTTGCGCAAGGGCTTGCGTCCATGGCGTCCGACATCTGCCGCGACGGGGGCTTCCTTCGCGAGGATCTGGCGCATCCGGCCGCAGCCAGGCGCAGGTGGCGTTCCGTCGCGGCGACATCGGTTCTTGCGGCCGCGCTCTCCATTGCCGCGCTGGCGCTCTCAGCATGGCGGCTCCGTTCGGCAATCGCCGAGAGGGACAGGCGCGAGACGACGCTGGGCGCCATGGCCGCGGAGGTCGCGGGAATGCCCATTCAGCAGAAGGGCCGGGCCGCCGTGGAGCGGGCGAAGTCCCTTAGCGACTGGATGAACCCGGTCATAGAATCCTTCGCCAAGGAGCATCCGATCGATATCCTTCCCGCCATGCTCGACGCCGCCTCCGAAAGAGGGGCGACATTCTCCTCCGTACGGTACGAGGGCGAAATCCTCTCCCTGCGCGGCATCGCCAGGGACACTGCGGATGTCAACGCCCTGCGGCGTATCGCGGAGAAGGCATCGTTCAAGGTGGACGCCGATGTGGCGAAGGCTTCCGCCGGGATTGGCTTCGGACTACGCATAGCCGATGCGGACGACGGAGGCGCAAGATGAGCGGCATCTCCTGCAAGGTCATTTCGGCAGCCGCCCTTTGCGTGGCGGTCGCCTCATTGGCGGTGTCCGTCCGACTTGCGTCCGTCACGGCGGATGTGGACCGCGAATGCTCGCTCTGCGCGAAGGCGGCCTCGGACATCGCGCCCTATGTTAGGTCCGTCCGCGACTATGCAAAGGCCAAGTCCGTGTTCGAAGCCGAGGCGTCGTCGCCCCCGGCCCCTCGTCTCGGCCTCCCGCCGGCAAAGGTCTCTACAGAACGCGCCGGGCAGGCGTTTGATGGTTGGGTGCCTTGGGGCGTCACATACTCGTGGGACAAGCTTGAGACCGGGCAGGCCTTCGCGGCGCTAGATTCGTTCACTTCGCAGGAGGCATCGCGCATACACGAGCTTCGGCTCGATGCGTCGCAGGACGGGGTTTCGCTCAAGGTGATGCTCACAGGCGCCTATCGAGCGGCGGAGGACGAGTAGACCATGGCCGATTCCGCAAGGCGCGGAGGGATTACCCGGTTCGCCCTCCTGCTCCTAGGCCTCGCCATGGCGCCGGCGAACTGTGCCCTCGCGCTTGCGGCGTACGATCTGGCCCCGGCGATACTAGTGCGCACCCCGCCGTTCGTCGCGCCGGAGCCGCTTTCACTGATAGCCGGGTATGCGCTCTCAACCATCCTCTTCCTCGTCTTCCCGCCGTGGGTGCGCATGTATGTCCTTGGCCACGAACTGACACACGCCATCTGGGGGCTCCTCACCGGTTCGAAGGTAGGCCGCATCAAAGTCGGATCGAACGGCGGGTACGTGCAGCTTTCGGATCCTGGCGTGTTCACCACGCTTGCGCCGTACTTCGTGCCGTTCTACATGGCCGTCGTGCTGCTGCTACGCCTTATTATCGGGTTTTTCGCGGACATGTCCCCGTACGCCCTGCACTGGCTTTTCCTCGTCGGCATGGCGTACGGCTTCCATGTCCTGTACACGGTCAGGAGCCTGATGGAGCGTCAGCCCGACATACGCGAGTTCGGCCGCGTCATCTCATACGCGATCATACTCATGGTCAACCTCGTCGTCTTCGGCTACGGCATCGTCTCGGTCACGCCGGCAACGGCCGGGGAGTACCACCAGGCAGTCGTCCGCCGCACGACCCAGTGCTATTCGCTTGTGGCGAACGCGGCGTCGCGCACGGCGCATGCCGCCATGCGGCTGGCAGACAGGGGCGAGACGCGATGATGCGCTGGGCAAAGACGATGCGCCGTCACCTTGCCGCGCTGCTGGACACACTGTTCGGTCGCCGCGCAAAGGAGACCGGGAACTCGCTGACCGGCAAGTGGGGGGAGGATGTAGCGGCGCGCTTCCTCAAGGAAGAGGGCTATTCCATCGTCGCGAGGCGCGTCAGGCCCGATCGAGACGGCGACGAGATCGACATAGTGGCGCAGCGCGACGGAGTGCTGGCGATAGTCGAGGTCAAGACGCGCGCGGACGAATCCTTCGGGCGGCCGGCCATCGCCGTGAACCGCCGCAAACGCAACGCCCTGCGCCGCGGAGCCGTCGCGTATCTCCATCGGGCCGGCAATCCTAGGATGCGGACAAGATTCGACATCATCGAGATCGTCGGGTCGCGCGACTCCCAAACCCCGCCCGTCGTCCGCCACATAAAGGGCGCCTTTGGCGCCAGGGGGTGAACCGCAAGGTGTGCAGATTGCCTGCGGCTCTTAACGCGGGGAAACCGGAGCGCACGGAGGCGCGGAGTGGGTGTGCGCCCTTGGCGCGGGACACTAAATGTCGTAGATTGGCGCTCCGCGCCGGTACACGGAAATGAGGCAGCAAAGACTGAAGTAGCCACACGGATTGGTTCGTCGCTAACGCTCCTCACATTATCGTGAGCGCCGTTAGGCGTGAACAAATCCGTGTGCTTGTTCAAAATGTTGTTCCAGTTGTCTGTGTTGTATTGATAAAGCAATCCCTCCGCGTGAGATACTCCGCTGGCTCTGCCGCGTCTCCCTGGGCGCCGCCGCCCTAGAGGACTTTGGAGAGGAAGTCCTTGAGACGGGGGTTCTCGATCTCGGAGAAGAATCTTTCGGTCGGCTTGTCGACCGCTATCACGCCCTGGTCTATGAAGAGGACCCTTGAGGCGATCTCGCGGGCGAACGAAAGCTCGTGCGTGACCGTGACCATCGTCATGTGCTCCTTGGCGAGGTCGCGCATGACCTGAAGCACCTCGCCGACCATCTCGGGGTCGAGGGCGGATGTCGGCTCGTCGAAGAGCATGACGCGCGGCCGCATGGCAAGCGACCTCACGATGGCGATGCGCTGCTTCTGCCCGCCTGAGAGCTGCGCGGGATAGGCGTCGGCCTTCGACTCCAGCCCGACGCGAGCCAGAAGCTCGCGGGCCCGCTCCTCGGCCTCCGCATCCGGCACATGGCGGATAAGGCGCGGGGCGAGGGTGATGTTCTGCATCACCGTGAGATGGGCGAAGAGGTTGAAATGCTGGAAGACCATGCCCATGTCGGAACGGTAGCGGTCGCGGTTGCGCTCGCGTTGCCGGAGAGAGAGACCAAGGTCGTCGACGGTGTCGCCGTTCCTACGCAGGGAGCCGCCGGAGACGATCTCCTCGCCTCCAAACCAGATGCGGCCCTGCGTCGGCTCCTCCAGGAGGTTGAGGCAGCGCAGGAAAGTTGACTTGCCACCGCCGGAAGGGCCGATGATCACCACGACCTCGCCCTTGCGGATCGTCGTGGTGATGCCCTTGAGCACCTTGAGGTCGCCGAAGCTCTTGTGGAGATCCTCCACCTCTATGAGCGGCTGGCCCGGAGCCACAACCGGGCGATCAGAAAGGAAATGATCGGTGTTTGACATTGTAAGCGTCCCGAAGGGATACATGCGGATGGAATGCTACCACAATCCAACTGCGACCGCACGAAGCATGGCCACCTAGCGCTTCTCGATCCGCGCGGTGCTGCCCCCGTCGCCCGACTCGACCACGATCTGCGGCCAGACGTCCTCCTCGAGTTTGGCGACATGCGAGATTATGCCTACCTGGCGCGAACAGCCGGCAAGACCTTTCAGGATGCGCACGCAGTTCTCGAGCGCCGTGTCGTCAAGGGATCCGAACCCCTCGTCGATGAAGGTCGAGTCGAGCTGCACGTCGCCGGCGTGGTTGCGGACGGTGTCCGCGAGGCCGAGCGCGAGCGACATGGACGCCTGGAAGCCTTCCCCGCCGGAGAACGTGGCCGCAAGGCGCTGTCCCCCTGTGACATGGTCGAGCACATCGATGTCTAGGCCCGCCGAACTTCTGTTGTCCCTGCCTTTCGAGCGATGGACGAGTTCGAACCTACCGCCGCTCATCACATCGAGGCGCATGTTGGCCTGCTCGAGTACCTCCCGCAGGCAGTCCCCAAGCATGAAGCTCTCGAAGTCCATGCGGTCCGTGCCGGAGCCCTTGCCGCCGTTGGAGAGGAGCGACAGCTCCTCCAGCCGGTTCATGGCGGCCTCGGTGCCGGCGAGCCTGGCGTCGGTCTCGCGTATCCGATTCAGGATGCGTTCATGTTCGGCGACGAAGTGGCTGCGAGAGGACCGTTCGGAATCCGCCAAGGCGCGTTCCCGCTGCGCGGCCTCTATCTCCTCCACGATGGCGCCGACATCCACGCGTTCGAAGCCCCTGGTCTCTTCCTCGAGCGCGGAGATCGTCTCCGCGTTGTGCCTGACCGACGCCGCGTAGTCGTTGCATTCGGACAGCATCCCGTCAAGCCATCGTTGGACATCCTCCTTCGGAAGAAGCGCGAGATCGGCGCGATATGCCGCCTCGTCCGCATAGGCTGCGGCGAGCTCCCGCTCGAAATCCGACCTCCGGGCCGAAAGGTCGGTTTCACCCTTGGCAAGGTTCTCCTCCCTGGCCTTAAGGGCGGATGCGCATGCGGACATGTTGTTCTGCGCGTCCTTGTCGCGCTGCTCCAGCGCGGCGACTTTCGCCATGAGCCGGCTCCGTTCGCCGTTGATCGCCTCCAAAGCCTGCTCGGCCGCGGATCTAGTGGCATGCGCCAGACCGGTGCGCAACTGCGAGATCTCGCCTTCGAGGCCGGCGGCCTTGTTCTCGCAATCTGCCGCCTGGGTGGCCGACGCGCCTGCATCGGCCTCGGCCTTCAGCCGATCTTCCTCCGCCTCCTGCCTGCGAATGGAGAGGGACTTCTGGCGTTCGACCTTCGCGTCGGCCTCGTCCTTGCGCCTTCTCGCCTCACCGAGCGCGGCTTCGATCTCGTCCCCCTTGTCAACGCGCCATTTCCCGTCCGCGAGCGAACCCCATTCCACATCTTCGCAACCTGGCAGCGCCCGAGCGTCCCGAATGGCCTTGTCCCGCTTCTCCTGCAAAGACGTTTCAAGCCTATCCACCTCGGATTGCTTTTTGCCGCGCTTCACCTCAGCCGCATCGAAAAGCCTCTTCGCCTCGTCCACCTCGGCTTCGGTCGGCGTCTTGTCGTCCCGGATTGCGAAACCATCGCTTACGCAGATATGGACCGTGCCGCACACAGGGCAGGTCCCTTCGCCTGTGGCGCGTATAGACTTAGCCAGATCGTCCGCCATGAGGCCGGCCTGACCACGGACGAATGCGCTGTAAAGGCAATCCCATTTGTCCTTACCCTTCAGCGCGGCCTCGGAAAGCCGTTCAAGTTCTCCGCGCAGGATAACGAGCTGCGCGTCGCCTGCTGCGGTGTCCGCGATGTCGTCACAGACGCCTTGGAAGGCATCGCGAATCCTGATGGCGTTCTCCACCTCGCCTTGCGCGAGCGCGGCCTCGACTCCGGAGTCCGTAAGCGCGGCCAACTCCTCGGCGATATGTGCGATCTCCTTGCCCAGCTCGTCGCCCTGGGCCTTCGCCTTCCTTTCGGCGTCCCGGCATGACATCGCGTTCCGCCGCAGTCCATCAAGTTGCTTTTGGGAGGTGGCGAGACGATCGTACGACGCCATCGCCTTTTCAAGGTTGGAACCCTCCGTAGCCAGTTCCTGCACTCTCGCGCGATCGGCATCCAGGCCCTTCGCCGCAGCGGCCGCCTCCTCCGCCACCTTGGCCGCGGTGGCCAGCGCGGTCTTCGCGTCGTCCCTATCCCCCGCCGCGTTGTCGCGCCTGACCTTAGCCTCGTCGCATGCTTTCTCGAAGCCCTGGACCTTAGCCGCGCATGTGCAGCGCCGGTGGGTGTCCGAAAGCCTGTCCATCTCTTCCTTGCGAGCGTCCAATGCGAGCTTTTTCCGGCGCTCGTCCTCGAGCGTGTCCAGACGGCCGTTGCGGTACTCCGCCGTGGCCTTTTGGGCCTCTTTCGCACGAAGACCCTCGTCTATGACCTTGAATCTTTCCATCGCCTCGTTCGAAAGAACGCGCTCGCGCTCGATGAACGCCTCAAGATCGGGGACGATTGTCGGTGAGCGCAACACCCTTTTGCCTTCCTTGTCATTCGGGTCAAGCGGCTTGAGCCTCCTTGCATCATCCGGGGTGGCGTCATCCGGCAGCACCATGCCCTGTATGATGACCTGGACGGCCGTCTCGTCGGCCTCGCGTTTTTTCCTGAGAATGTCCGCTGCGGTCTTGAACCGCTCCTGCAAACAGCGGTACTTCGAAGTGTCGAATATCGTGGAGAGGATTTTCGTTCTGGCGCTGCTGTTGGCCTCAAGGAATTGCTTGAAGGCCCCCTGCGCAAGCATGACTATCTGCCTGAACTGGGTGGCGTCAAGGCCCAGAATATCCTTTATGGCCTTGGTAACATTGGTCGCGGTTATGATCGTTTCATGGCCGGGACGCACGAGCATCGCCGTGGGGCTGGCGGGAACATACCCGTCAGGACCATCGCCCTTCTTGAATTTCTGGACTCGCGTCACCTCATGCACGACGCCGTTGTGCTCGAATGTGAGCGCCAGCTCGGTGTCCACGGTCTTATCGACGAAGTCGCTATGCATCATCGCCAGCGTCCGCCCACCTCCGCTTGACTCGCCGTACAGGGCGAAGACTATCGCGTCGAAGATGGTCGTTTTCCCTGAACCGGTGTTGCCGCGGACAAGGTATAGTCCCGAATCCAGGGAGTCGAAATCTATGACGGTCTCCTTCGCGTAGGAGCCGAATGCCTTCATCGTGAGTTTCCTGAGCCGCATGGCGCTAATCCTCCTTCCCGGCGAGCGTGACCAACGCCTGGGCATCGTCGTCCACGGCGCCACTTCCCGATTCGACCTGCCCTGCGGCGAGTTCGATGAGCGCGAGCGTCTTGTCGTCCGGATCCGCTCCGGCATGGCGCGCGCGCCAGAAGTCCGAGAACTTCTCCGCGAGCGTTCGCTCCCGCGTGGATGAGCCGGAGGCGGCGGCAGAGCCTTCCGTCATCCTGCCGAAGGCGGACAACGTTTCAAGGACTAAGCTGTCCTTCATCGAGAAAAGGGCGTGGAGGGCGTCGGATATCGTCGGCTCCATGCGCCTGTCGGTCAACACGACTTTCACGTACTCGCCGCGGACGGGGCTTGCGGTCTCGTCGCGGACGATGTCGTCGTATGCGCCCTCGACCACGCGCAGCGGATGAGGCGGCGGTATCTCGACGAGGCGGACATCGACCTGGCCCTTTTCGCCGAGTTCCACGCGTAAGGCGCCCTTGCGGGGCCAGCGGGTCTCGTCGAAGTGGTAGCAGAGCGGCGAACCGGCGTAGCGGACGGTCTCGCGGCCGATGTGCTGCCCCTTGTGGATGTGGCCAAGCGCCACATAGTCGAAATCGTCGAATGCGGAGACGTCGATCCCGCCCACGCCGCCGATCATCGTCTCGGACCCGCCCTGCTCGGCCTCCTTGCCGTCGCTCGTCACACTTTGGTGCGCCACGAGGACATTGCGTCCTGTCCTGTCGATGTTCTGGGCGCCGAGATAGAGTTTAACGGCGTCCGTGTAGTTGCGGGGAACCTCTTCCACCCCGAGAGCCTGGCCTATGGCGGCAGGGAAGGTGTATGGCATGAGCCAGAATGAGACCGGCCCCTTGTCGTCGGACAGCTCGACTCGCATGATGTCGCGCTCCGTCCGTCCCGCGATGTAAAGGCGCTGCCTGCTGAGTATGCCCGAGCCGAACGCGAGGCGCTGCCCCGAATCGTGGTTGCCGGCGACGACCATGACGGCCGGTTTCCCGTCCGCATCCAGCAGATCCGTCAGAAAGCGATCGAGCAGCTCCACTGCCTCTCCGGATGGCGCGGCGCGGTCATATACGTCTCCGGCTATGACAATGGCGTCGGGTTGCTCCCGCCTCACAAGGTCGAGGAATCTGCGCGACCATTCGCGCTGCTCCTCAATAAGGCTCTTGTTCTGAAGCGTTTTGCCAAGATGCAAGTCTGATATGTGAAGGAATACCATTCGGCCCTCCGTTATGGTTGCGGCGCCCTCCAGAGACGATTGTCATGTCCGACCGGCTGAAATGGGGCGGAAGAAGATATGGCGCGATGCGACCCTGAACAAGGCAAGTGTAGCAAACATGAGCCTGTCCAGGGAATGGTGTGGTATGATTGGGTTCGTAGTGTATGGGTGGGGATTGTCGGCAATGATCCATCGAACCCCCGTGCCGGCACGAGATCCTGCAGCAAATGGTGATTTCAAAATGGAACCGCTGTCCGAAAACGACGACCGGATACTGAACATATCCCCACTTGACGGAAGGTACGCGACCAAGGTCGCGAGCCTGAGGCCTATATTCTCCGAATATGGGCTGATACGCCGTCGCGTAGAGGTCGAGATCGCATGGTTCCGCGAGCTTTCGGCCGAGAAGGGTCTGGCCGAGCTGCCGGCCCTGTCGCCGGAGGAAGACGCATTCCTCGAGGGGATCGTCCGCGACTTTTCCATCGACGACGCCAAGCGCGTGAAGGAGATCGAGTCCGTCACCAACCACGATGTGAAGGCGGTCGAATACTTCCTGAAGGAGCGTTTCGCCAAGGGTCCGCTTGCTGGGCGGTCTGAGTTCATCCATTTCGCATGCACCTCCGAGGACATCAACAATCTCGCCCACGCCCTTCAGGCGCGTGACGGACTCGCCGTTCTGCGCGAGGCGCAGAGGGCGCTCGTCGACGCCCTCGCGACCTTCGCCCTTTCAGCGGCGGACGCGCCGATGCTCGCCCGCACGCACGGGCAGCCGGCCTCGCCGACCACGCTCGGCAAGGAGATCGGGGTGTTCGTGCGCCGCCTGCGCGAGGCCGGGGACGACATCGACGCGGTCGTGCTGCCGGGGAAGCTCGGCGGGGCCGTCGGCAACTTCAACGCGCATGTCATCGCCTACCCGGACGTCGATTGGCAGGCGCTTGCCGCACGTGTGATAGAGGGGCGCTTCGGCCTCCGCCGCAACCCGCTTACTACCCAGATCGAATCCCATGACGGCCTCGCGGCTCTCTTCGACGCCATGGCCCGCTGGAACACGGTCCTCCTCTCGCTCGACCGCGACATGTGGCAATACATTTCGCTCGGCTACATCGGGCAGAAGGCCGTCAAGGGGGAGGTCGGCTCCTCGACGATGCCGCACAAGATCAATCCCATCGACTTCGAGAACAGCGAAGGCAACGCCGGACTCGCCAACGCGCTCCTCGGCCATCTCGCCCGCAAGCTTCCCGTCTCGCGCATGCAGCGCGATCTCACGGACTCCACCGTGCTCCGCAACGTCGGCGTGGCCTTCGGGTATTCCCTGCTCGCCGTCGCCTCGACGGCCAAGGGTCTTGGCAAGGCGACAGTCTGCCGGGAGAGGATCGCCGCGGATCTGGACGCCAATTGGGAGGTCCTCGCGGAGCCGATACAGACGGTAATGCGCAAATGCGGGCTTGAAAACCCGTACGAGCGGCTGAAGGAGCTAACCAGGGGCCGTTCCATCGGACGCGACGAGATGCGCGCCTTCGTGATGTCGCTTGAGATCCCCGATGACGACAAGCGCCGCCTTCTGGAACTAACCCCGTCCTCGTATGTGGGGCTGGCGGCGGACAAGGGATTCCTCGAGACCGGGATGGCGGGGCGCGTATCCTAACGCGTAAGGAAGGTGGCTGGCATGAGACGCATATCCTCCATAGGCGTGATGGTGAACGCGACGAAGCCGAAAGCCGGAGCCGCGCTTGCGGCGGTCTCGGCGTTCGCAAGGGCCAACTCCGTAAGCCTTCTCGCCAGCCCTGAGACAGTCGCGCTTGCCGGAGGCGGCGACGAATGGATCGCCTGCACCGAGAAGGAGTTCACGGCGGCGCCGTGCGTGGCGGTGCTTGGCGGCGACGGAACGATCCTCCGCGCGGCGCACATGCTCGCGGACCATGGCATGGACGTCCCCGTGATGGGGCTGAACATCGGTTCGCTCGGATACCTGACATGCGCCGACGAGGATCGCTTCGACGAGGCGCTTAGGGCGCTTTGCGACGGCACATGCGAGATAGTCCCGCGCCAGACGCTCGAATGCGATGTCCGGCGCGGGCGGCGGACGGAGCATGTGGAGCGCCTGGCACTGAACGAGATCGTCGTCTCGCGCGGCAGCGGGCGGATAGTGAGGCTCGGTCTCTCGCTTGACGGACGCGAGGTGGCGGAATACGCGTGCGACGGGCTGATAGTATCGACGCCGACAGGCTCGACGGCATACTCGCTCTCGGCTGGCGGCCCGCTCGTGATGCCCGGCACCGCCGCCACGGCGATAACCGTCATCTGCCCGCACGCGCTCTCGTCGCGGCCGCTCGTCGTCTCCGACTCCACCGAGGTCGGCATAACCCCGCTGGCCGCCGAAACGCCGCTCGTCCTCGACATCGACGGCGAATGCGCGAGAAAGATCGCCGTCGGGGAGCATGTCCGCATCAGGAAGGGCAAGAAAAGCGTCCGCATAGCGTTCCTTCCGGGTGAGGGCGGGCACCGCGTACTGAAGCGCAAACTTGGATGGACCGACGGGGCTGGCCGATGAGGACGCTCCGAAGATACATCCTTTCCGAGTTCCTTACGCCGGTCATCTACTGCCTTCTGGCCTTCTCGGCGCTCTATGTCGTGATCGAGCTCTTCGGCGAGTTCGACAAGATCGTTGCCGCGAAGCCGCCGGCTCGCCTGCTTCTCCGCTATCTGGGCGGCTTCCTCGCCAAGGACCTCCAGTGGCTTGTCACGCCGTCGCTGTTGCTTGGTGGGCTCTACGCGATGTGGCAGCTGGCGCGCCATGGGGAGCTGACCGCGATGCGCGCGAGCGGCGTGTCGTTCGCCACGATCACCTCGCCCATGGTCGGGGCGTCGTTCGCCTTCGCGGCGCTTATCGCCGCCTCATCGGAATGGTACGCGCCAGAAGCTAGCCGTGACGCGGCGCGGATCAAGGCGGCGGCTTTCCACGGGATAGGCGCCACCTCGTACGAGGACGTCCCGTACAGCAACTTCAGGGACAGGCGCGACTGGCAGATCGGGGCCTTCATCCCCTCATCCAACACCGTCATGGACGTAAAGGTCACATGGAGCAACGCCGACGGAAAACCGCTGGCGACGCTTGACGCGTCCCGCGGCGTCTTCTCCGACGGCGCGTGGATATTCGAGGACGCCTCATACAAGCGCTTCGAGATTTCGGAGGGGACCGGCGCCCAGGTGCAGATCTCCAGCGACGAGAGGGAGATGATGGTCGTGCCGGAGATAACGGAGTCGCCCCGCGACTTCATGCTCGGCATAGTGCAGGGCGGCGTCCTTGAGGACAGCGTGGAGATGTCATACGGCGACATGAGGCGCTACATCGAGGCGCGTCCGAACCTCGCCCCTGCGGCGCGCACCTCATGGCGGTACGAGATGGCCAACAGGTTCGCGGCGCCATTCGCCTGCGTGGTGATAACGTTGTTCGCCATACCGGCAGGCGTCGCCACCGGACGCCAGAGCGTCTTCATTGGCGTGGTCTCGGCGATCCTCATGTTCCTCGTCTTCTACGTGCTGACGATCACATGCGGCGTATTCGCCAAGAAAGGGGTCATTCCGGTCTGGGCCGGGATAATCGCCCCGAACGCGGTCTTCCTCGCCGCCGGCCTGTCGATGTTCCACCGCCAGCGCTAGGCGGAATGCAATCGCGCGTCAGATCTACGCCAGCGACTTCCTACTCGAAGGGGAAGTAGACCAAATTCAATCTTGAACTTTGCCAATCGCTCGTAATTGCCGTGTATGGCAGAACCTGCGCATCTCAACGCAAAGGTAAAACGACTCATTCTCCGACAAGGGATGCCAGACGATGGGCGGCGTAAAGTGGCAGGATACGCATGTCCGGGAGTCGCCCGAAGTTTTCAAGCGAGAGCCTGACTCCAAACGGGATTTGTTTTTCGGCAAGAAAGATGCGCAGGCTTTGCATCGCCCCGCGCGTTCCGGCCTTCACCTCCACCGGGATTATGCGTGATCCGACTTGAACCACATAGTCCACTTCGGCGTTGGCCCCGCGAGCAGCCCGTTTCCAATAATGTAGCTGCGGACGCGAGGCGGAGTTCTGTGCGGCCACAAGCGAAAGCCCAGCCGCCAGTTCAGCCAGTTGCCCTTTGTTCACCAGTTCCGCATCGCCGACGAGCAGTTCCTTGCCAAGATCCAACCCCAGAAGACGCTGGCAGAGGCCTGTGTCGCACAATAGGGCCTTGAACCTGCGGTCATCAGACTGGGCGCCGAGCGGTATGCCCGAAGCTGCTGTTTGCACGGCCCGATGGACCAGGCCGGCCTTTTCCAGAAGAAAAAGGGCGGAGAGAATCGCAGTGGACTTGGTGTCGGGCGAAACCACCGAGCAGACGAAGCGGCTCCCAGTCTGCGCGGCAACCGATCTGAACGTCTCGTCAAGGCGCTGAAGTGGAACACGCCTCGCATATTTCGCGAAGTCATCGCGGAAGTCGCGAAGCAAATCATCGAGTATGGACGAGGCCGCAAGCAAGTCGCCGTTTTTTGCGTAGACCGCGACGGCTTCCGGCATTCCACCTACGAGGAGATATGTCCGATACTTGTCAAGGAGCCTTGTGTGGAAAACCGGATCGATAGGATGGTCGAAGTCCGCCTCCTCCACCATGCCCAGCAGGGCATCGTCGCCTAGAGCCAGCAGGAACTCGGGGAACGTCATGGGGTAAAGGAAACGCGAAGTCACCCTGCCAACCGCGAAAGACGGCACCTCCTCCATTGCGAATTCAAGAAGCGATCCTGCCGCCACAACACGCAAATCCGGCATCTGCTCATGGAAAAAGCGGAGCGAGGCGAGGACATGCGGCACTTTCTGGACTTCGTCGAGAAACAGGAGTGTTTCCCCTGGGCGAATTGGCTTACCTGCAAATGCCGACAACTTGGAAACAAGCGGGGCGATTGTCAGCGTCCCGTCAAAAAAGTGACTGGCCTCTGGCGTCTCCTCGAAGTTGATTTCCACGAAATGGCGAAA
>JAFSZJ010000013.1 GCA_017458965.1 Kiritimatiellia bacterium
CAGCCTGTGAGAACAAGAACCTTTCCTTCCATATCCACCTCGCTTCAAGCCTTATGAGCGACGCCGCCCCCGGAGGCGCGGATCGCATCCCTGGCTATTGCCCTGTCGTCGAACGGATGCTTCACGCCGCAGATCTCCTGGTAGGTCTCATGGCCTTTCCCCGCTATGACCAGCGTGTCGCCATCATGAAGCATTCCGATGCCAAGCGCTATCGCCTCACGCCTGTCGGCGATGCGCGCATGCGCCGCTCCGCCTTCCGTAAACCCGGCTTCTGCGTCGTCCATGATCCTCTCAGGATCCTCGGTGCGCGGGTTGTCGGAGGTCAGGATGGCGAAGTCGGCCTTTTCCGACGCCACCTTAGCCATTAGGGGTCTTTTGCCCCGGTCCCTGTCGCCGCCGCACCCGAAGGCGATGATCAGCCTCCCCGAGGTCAGCTCCCGCAGGGCGTCGAGGACCTTGCCTATCGCATCCGGCGTATGGGCGTAATCGACGAACACCGCCGCTCCGCCTATGTCCGCGACCTTCTCCAGCCGCCCCCACCTTGGTCGGGCGCGGGAGATGGAGCCTATGGCGGAATCGAGCGCGACGCCGCCCGCGACCGCCATGCCTATGGCGCAGAGGGCGTTGGAGACATTGTATCTGCCTAGAAGCCCGATGCTCACTTCACGCCTTTCACCGAACGCTTCAAGGGTGAAGGCCGTTCCGTCGGTGCCCATGCGGATCCCTGAGGCGCGTATGGCCGCATTGGTCCCGTCCGCGAGCGAGTAGGGCAGGGGAGTGATCCCCAGCGATGAAGCCTCCGAGATGAGGCGTGCCCCGTATGGGTCGTCCGCGTTGATCACGGCATGACCACCATGGTTGAGTTCGCCAAGCTGTTCGAAGAGATGCCGCTTGGCAAGGAAGTAGTCCTCGAATGTGTGGTGGTAGTCGAAGTGGTCCTGCGAGAGGTTGGTGAAGCCAGCCGCCTCGATGCGGGTGAAGGCGATGCGACCCTGGTCAAGGGCGTGCGACGACGCCTCTATCGAGGCCGCTCCGCATCCTGCTCGGACCATCGCGGCGAAGTGCGCCTGGAGCGTGAGCGGATCCGGCGTCGTCCGCGAAGCCTCCTCCGAGCATCCGGGATATACGTTCTCCACGGTCGAAAGCAGACCGCATGTGATCCCGGCGTCGGACATGATGTCGCGGACAAGGCCAGCGATGGTCGTCTTACCGTTGGTGCCTGTGACGGCGAAGACCTTTAGCGAGCGAGAAGGCTCGCCGTTGAAGACCGATGCCGCATGCGCCAGGGCTTGACGCATGTCAGGCACGAAGATGCGCCTTGAAGCCGCATCGGAGCCGGACGATCCCTGCGCTACAACGGCGACGGCCCCTCGCCGGAGCGCATCCTCGACATAGAGTGATCCGTCATCGCGGAAGCCCGGTACAGCGAAGAACACGTCGCCCGGCCTCACCATGCGGGAATCCGCCGCCAAGCCACCAACCTCGACCTTTGCCAGGTCGGGCGCCAGATGATCAAACAATTCGCCGAGAAGCATCGTCCGCTAGCCCATCGTCACCAGTACGGTGTGGAGACCTGACTTGAACAACGGCAGGCGAACGCCGCGGCACTTGCCGCCGGCGCATTCGGCGAACGCCTCGCGCCCGTCGAGCACGACGTCCGTCACGCCCGACTCAACGCCTCGGGGATTGCGCACCTCGATCTCGTACGTCGCCCCGCGGAAGCGGCGCGTCACCTTGAAGCCCTTGAGCGCCTTGGGAATGCACGGATCGACGACAAGGCGGTCGTAGTCCGGGCGGATGCCGAGGATGAACTGAGAGACGGCGTACCAGTTCCACGCCGCGGTGCCGGTGAGCCACGAGTTCTTAGCCTCGCCCGGCTTGGCGGCGTCGCGGCCGGCGATCATCTGCGAATAGACATATGGGTCGACCTTGTGGAGCTCGGACCTCTCCTCGGTCCAGGCGGGGCATATCTTGCGGTAATGCTCCCATGCGTCCTCGCCGCGTCCTGCTATCGTCTCCGCGATCGTTATCCATGGGTTGTTGTGGCAGAAGACGCCGGCGTTCTCCTTGTATCCCTGCGGGTAGGAGGATATCTCCCCGTAGTCGGCTATGTATTTCGTGTAGGCCGGGGCGTTGAGGACGATGCCGTGCTCGCACTCGAGGAGCCGTTTCGTCGCGTCGAGCGCCTTCTCGGGATAGCCCTTCGCCTTTCCGATCTGCGCCATGGCGCACCATCCCTGCGACTCGATGAAGATCTTGCCTTCCTCGTTTTCGTTTGAACCGATCTTGCGTCCAAAGTAATCGTAGGCCCGCAGGTACCAGTCGCCGTCCCAGCCGTGCCGCTCGACGGCCTGGCACATCGCCTTGACGGCGTTCGCGGCACGCTTCCACTCCTTTTCGTCGCCCAGGTAGTCGCAGAGGTCGGCGTAGTCCGAGCCGCAGACGACGAAGAGTCCCGCGATCATGAGCGACTCGGCCTTGGAGCCTTCGGTCTTGTTCTCCGTTGTCTGGAACGATTCGTCGGGGTCGTGCGAGAAGCAGTTGAGGTTCAGGCAGTCGTTCCAGTCGGCGCGTCCGATGAGCGGGAGTCTGTGCGGACCGAGGTTCTCGACCACGTGGTTGAAACTGACCTTCAGGTGGTGGAGGAGCGTCTTTTCGCTACCCTTTTGGTTGTCGAACGGCACTTTCTCCTTGAGGATCGAGAAGTCGCCCGTCTCCTTCAGGTACGCGACCGTGCCGAAGATGAGCCAGAGCGGGTCGTCGTTGAAGCCGCCTCCTATGCCGTTGTTGCCGCGTTTGGTGAGCGGTTGGTACTGGTGGTAGCATCCGCCGTCGGGGAACTGCGTGGATGCGATGTCGATGATGCGCTGCCGCGCCTTCTCCGGTATCTGGTGGACGAAGCCCACAAGATCCTGGTTGGAATCGCGGAAGCCCATGCCTCGGCCGATGCCCGACTCGAAGAAGGACGCCGACCTCGACATGTTGAATGTGACCATGCACTGGTACTGGTTCCAGATGTTCACCATCCTGTCTAGCTTGTCGCAGTCCGACTTCACGGAGAAGTTGCCGAGAATGCCGTCCCAGTAGCCGCGCAACGCCTGGAATGCGGCCTCGACCTTGTCCGCCGTGTCGTACCTGGCCATGATGGCTTCGGCTGGGCGCTTGTTGATCACGCTCTTCGACTCCCATTTCTCCTCGTCGGGAAGTTCGACGTATCCGAGCGTGAAGACGAATACCTTCTCTTCGCCTGGGGCGAGCGTCACGGATAGCGAGTGCGAGGCTATAGGGCTCCAGCCATGGGCTATTGAGCCGCGGCTCGCTCCGGCCAGCACCGCCTCTGGAGCATCGAAGCCGTTGTAGAGGCCGAGGAAGGTCTCGCGGTCGGTGTCGAAGCCGGACACAGGCGCGTTGACGCCGTAGAAGGCGTAGTGGTCGCGCCGCTCGCGGAACTCGGTCTTGTGATAGATCGTCGATCCTTTCACCTCGACCTCGCCGGTCGAGAAGTTCCGCTGGAAGTTCTCCATGTCGGTGCTGGCGTTCCACAGGCACCATTCGACGAATGAGAAGAGCGTGAATGTCTTCGCCGCCGAGGATCCGTTGCGGAGCGTGACGGCGTGTATTTCCGTCCTCTCGCCTAGCGGCACGAACATGAGGACGGAGGCCTCAAGACCGTTCTTCGCGCCGGTGATGCGCGTGTAGCCCATGCCGTGGCGGCACTCGTAGGAATCGAGCGGTGTCTTGCAGGGCTTCCATCCGGGATTCCAGACGACATCCCCGTCCTTGATGTAGAAGTAGCGCCCGCCGGCGTCCATCGGGACGCCGTTGTAGCGGTAGCGGGTGATGCGGCGGAACTTCGCGTCGCGGCAGAAGCAGTAGCCGCCGGCCGTGTTGGACACCAGCCCGAAGAAATCATCCTGGCCAAGGTAGTTGATCCACGGCCACGGGGTCTTCGGTTCAGTTATGACATATTCGCGTTCCTTGTCGTCGAAGTGTCCAAAGCGCATGAGATGCTCCTTTTCCGTGTTGCCGATGCTGATATGCGACATTCTACCAGATAGGACAATGCGGTATCATTGGAGGGGATGCCAGATTGGTCCACTGCGGCCTAGAGGTCAATCCCGATTGGGAGCAGGCAATATGTCCTCTTTAGAAGAAAAAGTCCGACAAAAGGCGAAAATCACTTTCCTTGGCGATGCGATGTGCCAGGGACCGATGCTCGCCCCATACGCCATGCCGAACGGCGGATACGACTTTTCGCGCATCTTCTCCGAAGGAGTCCGCGACATGCTGGCGCAGTCCGACTTCGTCGTCGCGAACCTCGAGACACCGATCGCGCCGGATGACGAACACCTCACGGACGAGCGCTACCGCTTCTGTTCGCCCATCGAGTTCGCCCAGGCCGTGAAGGACGCCGGAATCGACTATGTCTTCACGGCCAACAACCACTGCCTGGACCGGGGACCGGCGGGCATCCTGCGGACGATAGAGGCGCTGGACCGCGTCGGCCTCGGTCATACCGGGACATTCGCATCGCGCGAGGAGTCGGTGGCCCCATCCGTCGTTGAAGTCAACGGCTTCCGTGTCGGGCTCATGTCCTACACCTACGGCACTAACGCGTTCGCCAACGACTGCTATCTCGACGGAACGAACCGCTTCATGGTTAACCTCTTCCAGGAGCAGGAGCTGACGAACCCGCTCGCCCGCGCATGGAACTCAAACCGCGGCTCGGCTGATGGACGGCTATACGAGGAATTCGAGCGTGGCAACCGCCCGGAGAACCTGACACTGCCGGTTTTCGAGCGCCAGGAGCCGCATGAGCGCGAGCGTAGGGACCTTCGCGCCGCCGTGGCGCGCATGCTGATGGCGAAACCCGACTTCACCGTCATGGGGATGCACGCGGGCGGACAGCTCAACCCTGTAGCCACTAAGTACACCAAGGAGCTGGCGGAGTTCATCAGGGGCTGTGGCGTCGACTGGATCTCCGGCACGCACGAGCACATCGTCCACGGCGGTGACTTCTCCGCCATTGGCGCGGGGAAATTGACCACATACTCGCTCGGCAACTTCTGCGCGCTCACCGGAAACTGGGAGGAGCCGTTCGGCGATCTGGCCGAGTTCTCGATAGCATGGCACGTCTATCTTGAACGCGACGAGGATGGCAGGCCCTTTGTCGCCAAAACGTCCTTTAGCGTCCTTAAGACAGTGAAGGACGGAGACGAGGCGCGGATACGCGTCGTGCCGCTCGCCGATCTTTGCGCCGCGGCCTCAACCGATGAGGAGCGCCAAACGCTCCAGAAGGAGCTTTTCACCATCGCCGGGAATTTCTGCGGCTTCGACTGCGCACCACTCGGCGTCCGTCCTGAGTACACCATCTGCGAGCGTTCCGGCTTCACACTTGACGCAAACGTCCCGGCCGGCAACATCGCCTTCGAGCGGTTCGCGGACGGGACGGTCCATCTGCATCAGGAGCTGCGCGACACCGAGGGACCGTGGTTCTACTGGGCGTTCCGCGTCCTTGGCGCACAGGGGCGGCGGATCGACTTCCGCTTCACGCGGTCCGTCGCCGTCGGCACACGAGGGCCTTTCGTTTCGCTGGACCGTGGCGCCTCATGGTCATACGCGGCAGAGGATGGCGCGACCAGAAACTCCTTCTCCTTCGACTTCCCCGAAGGTGCTGACGAGGTTTGGTTCTACCAGACGATACCCTACCTGCAGGACGATTGGGAGGCGTTTCTGGCGTGGCATGCGGCGGAGCGCGGGAAGCTGTTCGAAACGGGCGTCCTATGCATGTCGCGCAAAGGTCGCGCCGTGGAGAAGGCGGTGTTTGGCGACCTGTCCGGCAAGCCGAGGTACCGCGTATTCCTTTCGGCCAGGCGCCACTGCGGCGAGACGATGGCGAGTTTCGTCCTTGAGGGCATACTTGAAAGCGTCTTCGCCACTGACGAAACAGGCGACTGGCTGCGGCGTAACGTCGAGTTCATGGTAGTCCCGTTTATGGACAAGGACGGGTGCGAGGACGGCGACCAGGGGAAGAACCGCCGCCCGCATGACCACAACCGCGACTACACCGAGTTCATCTACCCCGAAACACGCGGCATCCGCGATTGGATAGCGGAGCGAGCGGGCAACGTGCTGGATATCTTCTTCGACTTCCACTGCCCGTGGTTATTCGGGCAATACAACGAGTGGGCCTACCAGATACACGAGGACGACGAAAGGTCGGCCACGCAGACCTCCGCCTTCGGGAAGATACTTGAAGGTCTTCAAAGCGGCGGCATGGCCTACCGCGAGGTCAACGACATACGCTGGGGCGTGGGCTGGAACACAGGCGCGAACTACAGTGCAGGGCGTTCAGTCAAGCAGTGGGCTCGCGCGGAGCTGCGCTGCGGCTTCGTCGGTTCCTTCGAGATACCCTTCGCCACGGCCAACGGCAAGGTAGTGACGCCGGACAGTTGCCGGGAGTTCGGCGGTGACATCGCCCGCGCCTTTCGCCGCTACCTTTCCCGTTGACGATGTCCGGAGGTGCGGCGTCCCGCCGCGCAAGTGTATCCGGAGGTGCGGCATCCTGCCGCGCAAGTGTATCCGGAGGTGCGGCGTCCCGCCGCGCAAGTGTGTCCGGAGGTGCGGCGTCCCGCCGCGCAAAATTGTTACGTGAAATTGTCATTTGTGCGCGGCGAGACG
>JAFSZJ010000096.1 GCA_017458965.1 Kiritimatiellia bacterium
GAACTCGGAACATGGAACGCGGAACTTTTTCTGCTTGTTTCCGTCGGGCGGGTCAAGGATAATTGATGCACGATGAAAATTATCTCCGATGAACTCGAGTCCCAGATTGGGAATTCGTCATGGATCCGGCGAATGTTCGACGCCGGGGCGGAATTGAAGCGCAAGTACGGGGCGGACAAGGTGTTCGACTTCAGCCTTGGCAACCCGGACCTTCCGCCGCCCCCTGCGGCCAAGGCCGCCATGCACGCAATAGCGGACACGCTTTCCGAGCCTCGGGCTCTTGGGTATGTAGGCAACGCCGGCTGGATGCCTTTCCGCGAAGCCGTCGCGGAGCGCCTTGCGGCAGAGCAACGCGTGCCGGCCCTTCGCGCATCGCATGTCGTCGCATCCTGCGGCGCCGCCGGCGCGATGACCTCGTTTTTCCGCGCCGTTCTCAATCCGGGCGACGAGGTCATATGCCCCGCGCCTTACTTCGTGGAGTACGCCTCCTACTGCGGCCACTTTGGCGGTAAGCTCGTTCCGGTGCCTTCAAAGAAGCCGTCGTTCGACCTCGACCTCGACGCCATCGCGGCTGCGATCACGGACAGGACGCGCGTGATCCTCTTCAACTCCCCGAACAACCCGACGGGCTGCATCTACCCGGCGGAGACGATCGACGCCCTTGCCGCGCTCGTCGCGGACAAGAACGCGAGCCGCGAGCGTCCGATCTTCATGCTCTCCGACGAGCCGTACCGCTTCCTCGCCTATGATGGCGCCGTCGTGCCGCCGGTGCTCTGCCGCTCGCCATACGCCGTCGTTCTCGGGTCGTTCTCCAAGAACCTCTCGATGGCCGGCGAGCGTGTCGGCTATCTCGTTGCGAATCCGGATATGCCCGACGTGGAGAAGCTCATCGCCGCCGTGACGATCACGACCCGCACGCTTGGCTTCGTCAACGCGCCTATCGTCGGCCAGCGCCTCGCAAAGGCGATCCTTGGCGAGGGCGTCGATCTGGACATCTACTCCCGCCGCCGCAGGATGATGCTCCAGGTCCTCGACGGCGCAGGGCTTGAATACGCGGTCCCGCAGGGCGCCTTCTATGTCTTCCCGGCGACGCCGGGCGGCGATGACGTGGCCTTCGTCAACTACCTTCTCTCGCAGAACATCCTCGCGGTGCCGGGTTCC
This sequence comes from Kiritimatiellia bacterium, assembly GCA_017458965.1. Classification (GTDB taxonomy): domain Bacteria; phylum Verrucomicrobiota; class Kiritimatiellia; order RFP12; family JAAYLN01; genus RGIG3612. Next base: position 1,162 of record JAFSZJ010000096.1, read on the forward strand.
GGCTTCGGGTGCAAGGGCTACATGCGTCTCAGCTTCAGCGTGGAGAACGATGTGATCGAGCGCTCCGCCGAGGCCTTCAAAAAGGCCGTGGCGAGCTTCCGCGCCTAAACTGGCCGCACTTATCGCAGGACAACAGGGGCGGCGCCGATGGTCAGCGTGGCCGTTTCGCCATTGCGAAGGGTGACCTCGATCGATTCGCGGCCGACTGCGTTGATCTTTGTGCCTTCGATGACATCGCCGACGGCGACGAAGTGGCCGGAACGTCCTCCGTCCTCCTCGCGGAAAACCGTGACATATGCTGCGAACTGTCCATCCGGCCGCTGCATCATGCCGCTGTAGCGGATCGCCCTGCCGTGGCCTCGTTCCGATTTCGGTTTCGGGGGCGCCGGCTTTTGCGCGTCGGATTGTTTCGGGCGCTGGGGGCCGCCGGCCGGTCGCTGGCCATCGAGGTTCGGCGTCTTCGGCGTTAGGTCGCGCTGGAATGGCGACTCGATTTTCCGACCGTTCGCGTCGACCAGATCTTTGCCCTCGAAGTGGACCTTGATCTTGCTTCCGTCCTCGGCGATTATCTCTATCTCGCCGGACTTGGAGTTCTCCATGATCGACCTGACGATCTCCTCGAACGTGGGGTGGAATGGGTTGACAGGAACGATGAGGGTTTCAGGCGCAAACTGCCTGTTGACGAAGTCGAGGAGTCCCAACGGCACGTATGCGGCACGCTCGACGGCGGCGGAATGCGGAGCCAGCGGGGCCGGCTTGCGTGAGCCGCGTATCTGGTCCATGGCGCACCATGCGAGCACTCCAACGAGGACGACGAGGGATGTCGCGAAGAGCGCCTTCGCGTCGGTCCTCATGAGCCATTTCCAGAACTGTTCCATTGCCTTACTCGAATATGGCGCTGCTTACGACCGCCTGCACGCGGAGCGGCGCGGAGGCCACCTCCCCTGCACGCGCGCGGAAGCTGCGGATGAAGAAGACCCGCCCCTCCTCGAGGACGGACTGGAAGAAGACGTATAGGTCCTCGAAGGCGACCTCGAAATCGACATCGACCGGGTACTCAGTGAAGAGCGTTTTGCCATCCTGCCCCTTGTGGCTTATCGGATCGAGCGGGGACACGGCATGGAGCGTATACACCTGGCGGCCGAGTATGGTATCGACAAGGCTCTCCACGGTCTTGAGCTGGAGCCAGCGGATGCGGACCTCCTCGTCGTCCGCGCCAAGCGTGTCGCGGAGGCCCAGGTCCTGCGGGACGAGATCGACGCCAAGGACCTCGGACTTCGCGGCGAGGGCGCTTCGGGCCTTGAAGAGCTCCATCTTGTAGTCGATGCGCCCCACGCCCTCCTCCGGGATTATGTCGGCCGGACGGGAAAGACGCCTTTTCGTCTCCTCCCATTCCGCCTTGGCGGCATTGCCGAGTTCACGCTCGTGGGCGGCTATTGCAAGAAGTTCGTCCATGGAGCGCGTGGCGTATGGGCTTTTGGCGAGCTGCGCGCTGAGATTCCTGATCTCGCGCTTTCGCTGGAGCTGTGGCGCGACGAGGAGGAAGCCGATAACAGCAAGCGTGGCTATAGCCACCGGGATTACGAGCAGCACCTGTTGCCTTTCGGAAAGACCCCTCATGGCTCGGACACCTCCATCCTGATCACGAACCGGCGCATCTCCGGGATGTTGAGGCGGCGAAACGCCTCCGGGAGCTCGACTGGCGGCTTGACCTTGTCATCTGAGAGCAGGTCGACGTTCTTCACCCGTTCGCCGCTTCTCATGCGGCGCATCATGGCGTCAACCGACCCGAAGCCCATGTCCGGCGTGTAGCCCTCTATGATGAACGCGGTGAAACTTGATTTGGCCGGGGCGGGTTTCGCATCGGCCGGCTTGAAAGTCGACGAGGCCTCCTTGGCCTTTGTATCGTTGTCGCGGAAGCCGGGGACGAAGAAGCCGGGCTGGGCGAGTTTCGGGAGCTGCGGCGCCGGCTTGGGCGCCTCTGTCCGAAGATACGTCTCCTCGTCGCAGAGAAGGGATATCCAGTCCTGCGGAGCTATCGAGGATGCCACAAGCGAGATGGCGTAGCGCGAGGCTGCGCCTCCGGCCAGAAGAGCGCGAAGCGGCTTCGTCTCCTTGCGCAGCGCCTCGGTCTCGGCGCGGATGGCGGCGATCTCCTTGTCGATCTTCTCGCGGCGGCGCAGTTCGGCCTTCTCCGCGTCCATACGGCGCGCCTCCCTGCCAAGCGAAACCAGCAACGACGCGGTGAACACGCCAAGGGCGATGACGAACGTGATGGCCGCCGCGAGCCAAAACGGCTTCTTCTCGCGGAAGACGACCTCGTCGCGGAGCGCCCCGGGGATGAGCGAGAGGCGCGGCACGCCCTTTGCCTCGATGGAGGCGAGGGCGAGTCCGTAGGCGACGCCGTATTGGCCGAGGTCTGGGAGTCCTTGCGGAGGCGGGATCTCCTGCGCGGTGATCACGCGGATTGAGCCTGGCGAGCGGGATGCGTCGCCGGACTGCCCGGTTGACGCGATCCTGCCTGAAAGCCACTCGCGGAAGCCGTCGAGGCGGGAACCGCCACCGGAAAGGATGATGGTCGCGATGTTCAGCCCGCGGTCGTTGATGGAGCTGCGGAACGCGGCCATTACGGCGGAGAACTGCCCGAACCAGCGTTCGGCCACGGGGAGCAGGAATTCGGAGAAAGGTGCGCCTTCGCGTAGGGAGGCGTCACGCATCTTCTGCGTATCCGCCTGCTGCATGGGGCACGCGCCGCCCTTGGCTATGGCCTCCGTGAAATGGCGCCCGCCGATGGCGAAGGCGCGGCAGAAAAGGAGACCACGGTCGTCGCCGACGGCTATTTCCGTCTTCGTAGCGCCGACATCTACGATCATGCACGGACCATCCGCCTTGAGTTCGGACAGCGCGAATCCGGCGAAGAGCGCCGCCGGTGCTGGTATCAGATCGCAGGGGCGGACGTCGATGGCGCGTAGCGAGTCGAGGGCCTGCGAGATGACGGACGGCCGCGCCATCGCCATGAGGTAGCGGATGGATGAGTCTGGCCGCTCGCTAGCGGTGACGTCGAACGCCATGGACTCGCCGACCATGTCGCTGAACCGGGCGAGGTCCATCTCGGCGACCTGGCGCGGCGTCCTCGGATCGTCCGGAAGTATGCGTCCCGGCTGGAATACGAGGTTCGTACCCTGTATCGCCACGGATGCGAAGCCCTTGATAAGACCGTGCTGCGAAAGCCACGCGCGGATCAGCGTGTCGGTGTTTTCCGCGCCTTCAAGCGGAAGCTCCATGCGCTCCGCCCGCATGACGTGCGGGACGCCGCCTTGCAGCCCGACCCACACGGCGCGGACGCTGCGCGCGCCCAGATCAAGTCCAACGATTTGTCTTACCTTAGGCATAGTAGTTGGTGGAGTGCGGGTTGGTGATAATTAGCCGCAAAGAACGCATAGGGCGCATAGAATCAGAGTTGTTTCACGAGTTTGCGACATTGGAACCTTTCAGAGCCGAAGTTAATAAGCAATCCATGTTCCTTCTTCAGGGCCTTGAGGTAGTTGATCGTCTGTGCGACATGTGCTGGAAGCAAGCAGGCTACAGCCTTGAGTTCAACAATGATGCCATTGACTATCAAATCCGCCACATACTCACCCAATGTGAAGCCATCTTCGTCTTGTACGAGAATAGGAACTTGACGAGAGACGTTCATTCCGGCTTTCTCCAACCTATGGACAAGACCGTTTTCATAGACCTTTTCAAGATATCCGGTGCCTAAAAACTGGTGAAGTTCGTACGCTGTTTGCCGAATTTGATCGCATACTTCCTTTGCTTCGATCTCGGTCATTTGAAGCCCAATCTCTCGTTGCACTTCTATGCGATTTTTGCGTTCTTTGCGGCTAAAACATGCCACGCGTCTCTGCGTTGAAAATCACTTAGTTCCCAACTCGACCTTGCCACCGGCGGTGACCGGCTCCGGGGGGCCGACGGGGATGAGCTCCTCCCCGGTGTCGGAGATGAGCGTCGCAGTGACGAAGATGAGGAGGTTGGATGTCTCGTCCGTCGTTACGTCGTGGCGGAAAAGGCGCCCGATGAGCGGGATCTTCGAGATGATTGGGATGCCGCGTTGCGCCTTGCCCTTCTGGGAGGTGACAAGACCACCCATGACGACCGTCTCGCCGCTACGGACGACGACCTCGGTATCGACTGTGCTCCGGCTGAAGATCGGAAGCTTGATCATGCCCATCGCCGTGCCGTTCGTCGAGGAAGACGACGATGATGAGCTGACGGAGGTGTCCCAGTACTCCCAGTCGATGATGTCGCTGATCTCAGGCACGAGCTTGAGGTTTATCGTGGAAAGGTCAGCGCCGACGCTCGGCGTGACGACGAGCTCTATGCCTATCTCCTCCTTCTCAGGCGTTCCGGATGGGACGAGCCGCGACTCGTACGTCTCGTTGCCGTTGCTGTTCGTGCCGGTGCGGATCTCCTCGACGTCGTACTCCTCGAAGTAGCGGATGTCCTTGCCGATGCGGACCTTCGCCTCGGTGTTGTTGACGGCCGTCACGCGGGGAATGGAGAGCGTACGGGTGTTGCCCTCAGTCTGTAGGGCATGGAGGACAGCGTGGAACTGCGGGTCGGTGAGGAGCCCCTGATATGTGAAGTTCAAGCCGCTTGTAGCGTTGTCGAAGGCGGTCTGAGTGATCGATGCGGCCGAGAGCCCGTTGTTGTCCAGGCTTCCGTCCGATGCGCCGACGACGCGTGTGCGGAAACGCGACTTTCCCTTTTTGGAGGTGCTCCAGCTGGAATCGAGATACCAGTCGAGTCCAAGCTCGAATAGGTCGTTCACGGACGTGGTCAGGAAGCGCGCCTCGATCAGCACCTGTGGCGGACGGACGTCAAGGACCTCGATGATGTCCTCGATGAGGGATAGGTTCTCGCGGGTGTTCTTGGCCAGGATGGCGTGGGCGCGCTTGTTGAAGAGAATGTCCGCGCCCTCCACCTCCGGCACGAAGCGCTTGACCGCCTCGATAATGCCGATGGCCTCCTGACCGCCGTCGATCTCCTCCTTCGAGACGCCCTTGCGGAGCCGGTATATGCGCGTGAAGAGGGGCGGCCCACCAGCCTGATCGTTGCCTTCCGTCACCCAGATGAGGTTGCGGCCCACGGCGAAAGTGACGCCCATGTTGCGGCCAACGTACTCGAGGATCTCGCTCAAAGGCACGTTGTCGACATGGATTGACATCGTCTGCCCACCGTCGAGGGCGCTGTCCGAGACTATGTTGATGGCGGTCTTGTTCGTCGAGGAGCCGATCTGGCCTATGATTTCCGAGAGCGAAACATCGTCAAGGTGGATGGTGTAGGGCTTGTCGAGGAGTTTCCGCGTCTCTGGCGGAAGCGTGTGGATCGGCTTCGACTCGCCGACGACGTGCTTGCGCTGCCTGTATGTGTCCGGAAGAATCCCCTGTCGGTCGGCGTCCTCCATCGCAAGGGCGTCGGACGGAACCAGACGCTTGTCCGTGTTGCGTCTGCGGAGTTCCGCCAGGCGCGTGTTGATCTCAGTCTGGAGGTCGCCAAGTCCTGGGGTAAGCGGGTCCTTGCGATAGATGTCCGTGCAGGCGATGATCGCCTCGGTCAGCCGATCCTCCTCGAAGAGCGCGCGCGCCTTCTGCACTGACTCGGGTATTGGGGCGTCTTCGGGCCCCATGTTCGTCGTGGTGCATCCGGCCACGCAAAGGGCGCAAAGGGCGGCTAATACCAAAAGGCTTGGGGATTTCTTCATTTCAGTTCTCGCTCGTGCGGGGTTGAAAATCTCACGCGAAGTCCGCAAAGTTTGAAAACCGTTCATTTGTCCCCCACCTCCACGAGACCCTGCCACCAGAGCGGGGCGATAGTGACGTTTCCGGCGTAGGCGACGTTGATGGTAAGACCGGTCTTTTCAGCCCTGTCATTCTTGTTTGCGGCACCGCTTGAGCCTTTTTCAGGATACTGGTACATCGTGGAATGCTCGGCGTGGTGGAAGCAGCGGACGATAGGCATCTTGGATGAACTGTGCGGTTTGCCGTCATTGCCCTGTCTAAGCTCGTACTCCTTGTACTGCGCCCATGTCGGGCCATCGATTCCGGGAACAGACCATTTGCATTTCGCCGAGGAGAACTCGTACATGTAGCTGTTGGATGCGACGTCGTCGTTCTGCGCCGTGTCGCCGCCACCTCGTCCGACAGAGTCGTTGTCTATGGTCTCGGTGTAGGCATCCCCGCCCGGATCCCATTTGTTCAGCATCTCCTTTGGCCTTACGGCGCCATGTCCCTTCTCCTTGTCGCTACGGCAGACATAGACCGAGAGGTCATCGATGTAATCGGGATAGAGGTTTGAAATCCAGTTCGGGTTGCGTCCCGAGTGGTCTCCGCGGTATGTGACGATCGCGACGCCGATCTGACGGAGGTTCGACATGCAGCTCGTCTGCCTCGCCTTCTCGCGGGCGGACGAGAGACCTGTCGCCGCTATCGCCGCAAGGAACGAAATGATGGTTATGACGACCAGCAACTCGGCCAGGGTGAAGCCCCGCCGGGTTCCGGGCAAGCCGCCTTTTAGCACCATAGCCATTGTGATAATCCTGTAAAGCAGGATTTGTGCCATGTACCAAGGCGTGCTAGTACTGCTTTTCGTATTCGCCCTTGCCGAGGCGTTTGAGCTTGGTGAAGCCGGCTGCCTTTGCGCGGTCGTCGAGCGACGATTTAGACGATCCCAGCGAAGGAGCCGAGATCACACGCACCACATTCGCGCCGCATTCGGGGCATGTCTCGAGCCGTGCGTCGGATATGCGCTGCATGACTTCGAACCCGTCGGCGCAATGGCGGCAGGCATGTTTCGGATCGGCGGCCCTGTATTCGTATATCGGCATTTGGGAGGCCCTGCGTCGCCTATGGCTTGAAGGGGTCGTCGAGGGCCTTGCCAAGGTCGAAGACCCCGTCGAAGTCCTCGCGCCTGTCGCTTTTCCTCTTGCCGAACAGGCCCATCTTGATGAGGTTGTACACTATCTCGCCGAAGTCGCTCGTCGAGCGGAGGTTCCAAGTGGCGAGCGTGAAGCGGGCCATGGGGCCGTATTCGTCAAGGGCGTATTCCTTCAGGTCCTCCGAGAGCTCCGCGCCGGTCAGGTGGCGCGGGGCGCCATGGCCGTCCGCGGAGTCCGAATGGGCGCGCATGGCGTAGTCGAAGCCATCGCGGACGAAGTAGTACGCCTCCACCGGGTAGCGCGGATCCTCGAGCACGAAGTCGCGGACGGTCTCGTCGAACGGGATGGCGGCTGGATCCATCTGGCGCCTTCCAGACTATAGCCCCAGAATGGACCCCGCTGCCGCGACCCAGGCGTCCGCGAGCATCGCGTGGCCGGCGACCGTCGGATGGACGCCGTCGCCGAGCCAGTACTCCGCCGGAGCGCGGCCGAGCGCGTCGTCGAGGAGGGACTGGAACGGCACGAACAGCGCCCCGGTCTCCGCGGCGAGGTCCTTCACGATCTGGCGGCGCTGTGCCATCTCAGGTGCCCAGTCGGCCGCCGGCGCCCAGTTCTTGCCGTTCTCGAAGCCGTCTGAAGCCTTGTCGTCCGTGAACATGAACGGCTCGCAGAGGACGATGCGGACATCCGGGAGGACCTTGCGCGTCCACTCGAGGAGCGAGCGGTATATTATCTCAAAGCGGTCCACCTCGACGCCGTTGCCCCAGCCGTGCTCATGCCAGGTGTCGTTGATGCCGATCAGGATGCTGATGACGTCGGGGCGGAGGTTGAGGGCGTCGGCCTTCCACCTCGCGTAGAGATCGACGACGCGGTTGCCGCTGATGCCGCGGTTGACGATCTCGAAGCCCTTGTCGGGGTAGTGGCTGCGGAGTGCGCCCGCAACGAAGAGCGGGTATCCGGAGCCGAGGTTCTCGTAATTGCATCCCGTGCGTCCGGCGTCAGTGACGGAATCGCCTTGGAAAAGTATCTTCATGGTATAGGTCCTTGCACACCCTGGTGGTGTAACACGAAATTAAGGGCGGTTCACGCCTTTGCGAACAGCCCGGTTGAGATGGTAGCACAATGGGTCGATGGCTATCAAGCGCAGATGCGCACCGTAGGGGGGCAGTCAGTCGCAGGTGGCGTAGTTGTGGGTGCTAGCCAAGCGCTTTCGTTTTCCCCTGAAATCCTTCTCTCTTGGACAGGGCTGGCTGATTTGCCACCCCCATGCCGCCACTTGCTGCGCAAGTGGCAGATTTCAGATTTCAAATCTCAAATTTCACAGAGTGGGGGCGGCAAATCCCCTCAGCCCGGCCAAGGATCGAGATTTTCAGGGGAAAGGCGGCAAGCGGTGCAAAAGCCAAGGACGAACACCACCGCAGGGAAACAGTCCGGCACCCTCAGGCCTACGCACAGCTACACCACCTAGGCTGGCTGCCCCCTTGCTGCTCACCGCGCAGGGCTGATGGGTCTGGGGAACGCATAGGATGCGTTTTGCTACACTATCCGCATGGATTTGGTTTTCTCCGGTTCTATCACTGACAGGCTGGACTTCGCCGGGATGTTCGGCGAGGGGCGGCGTGTCGAGGTGGACATCGGCTCCGGCATGGGGCGCTTCATCCTCGCGCGGGCGGCGGCCCATCCCGACACGCAGTTCATCGGCATTGAGCGCCAGAAGCCGCGCATCGTCAAGATCGCGAAGAAGGCGCACCGGCGCGGCCTCGGCAACATATTCATGATCCGCCTTGAGGCGACCTATGTTCTGAGGTACCTGCTCCCCGAGCATTCCGTATCGCGCTTCTACCTCTTCTTCCCGGATCCGTGGCCCAAGCGCCGCCATGCCGCGCACAGGGTCTTCAACGACGACTTTCGATCGCTGGTCTTCTCGCGCCTCGTCCCCGGCGGCGACATCCAGGTCGCCACGGACAGCGAGGACTACTTCGCGGACATGTGCTCGCAGATGGCCGGCGACGCTCGCTTCGAGCGCATCGCCCCTGTGGAGCGCACCGATGACGAACGGACCGACTTCGAGCTGATCTTCCGCGGGCAGGGCCTCGTCCCAGGCGAGGCCGGGTTCCGCGCCCGCACCCCCGACGAGATCGGCGCCGACACTTTGGCCAGATACGCCCGCGAGGACGCCGAGCGCTACGAGCGGTACTGGAACGTCGAGATGCCGCACGCGATGCGGATCCACATAGTCGGCGTCGGCGGCGTCGGCATGGCGGCCCTCGCACAGGCCTGCATCGACGCCGGCCATGTGGTGTCTGGATCCGACAGGCAGATCGACCGTGGCGACGCGCCAAAGTCCGTCAAGGCGCTTGCGGCCCAAGGCGCATCCATCCATCCGCAGGACGGCTCAGGCGTCACGTCCGCCACCGAGCGCGTGGTCGTGAGCACGGCCATCGAGGATGACAACCCCGACATCATTGCGGCGAAGTCCCTTGGCATAAGAATCGTCCACCGCTCCATTGCCCTCGCCGACATGGTGCGCGGCAAGCGGCTCATCGCGGTCGCAGGGACGTCCGGCAAGAGCACTACGACGGCGATCTTGGGGCATCTGCTTGCGGCAGGGGGCCTCGATCCATGGGTCGTCAACGGCGCCGAGGTCGTTGGCTGGGGCGGCGACGGCCGCGTCGGAAGCGTGCGTTTCGGCGAAGGCGAGTGGTGCGTGATCGAGGCCGACGAGAGCGACCGCTCGTTCCTGCGCTATTCGCCGACGCACGCCATCATCACGAACGAATCGGCGGACCATTTCGACATCGACGAGACGCACGCGCTCTTCGACCAGTTCAGGAAACGTGTCTCTGGAACCGTCGTCGAGGGAATCCCCGCCGACCTCGCCGCCGAGGCTCTTCCATGGGGTACGAGCTTCATGTTCCACGGCTCGAGGTTCACGATCCCGGTACCAGGGGCCCACAACGCTCAGAACGCCTGGCAGGCGCTCCAGCTCGCATCGTTGCTCGGCGTGCCGGACGACACGCTTCGCGACGCCCTTGCGTCGTTCCCCGGCGTAAGGCGAAGGCTGGAGCGTGTCGGCACGACGAAGGACGGAGCCGTCGTGGTCGATGACTACGCCCACAACCCAGCAAAGCTCGCTGCGGCCATCTCTGCCGTCAAAGACGCTGCGGCGGGGCCGGTATGCGTAGTCTGGCGTCCGCATGGCTTCACCCCGTTGCGGCACATGCTCGACGCCCTTGCGGACATGTTCGTCTCGTCGCTGGGGGCGGCGGATCGGCTGATGATCCTGCCCGTGTACGATGCCGGTGGGACGACCGATCGCTCCATGAACGCCGACGCGCTCCTGCGCGAGGTCGAGGCGCGTGGCTTCCCAAGCGCGAAGTACCTGTCCGACTGGCGTCTCGACGCCGCCCATGTCCAAAACATCTTATCCGCCGCCTCCGGATGCGGAGCCATACTCATTGCCGGCGCCCGCGATCCAGACCTCCCACGCCTCTGCGCGGAGCTTGCGGCGGGCGTTCGCGTATAATGGTCTTTCAATGCATCCGCATCGGGCAACGACGGTATCCACATTAAGATGAGCGCCTTGGCTATAGCTGCCGGGGTCGCCGTCCTTGCCCTGCTTCTTCTTGCGTCCGCCTTCTTCTCGGGTGCGGAAACGGCGTTCTTCTCGCTCGACGCGGCGCGTGTGCAATCGCTAGGCAAGGGATCGGCGCGCGGCAGGCGGTTGGCGGCGCTTCTCGCCAAACCTACGCAACTCCTTTCGACGATCCTCATCGGCAACACCATCGTCAACGTGGCGATAGCCACTCTTGGCTATCGAATGATCGCGCACCTTGAGTCGTTGGGGCCATATGGTCCGGCGGTCGCCGTCGGCGCGATGACCGTCGCCCTGCTTCTATTCGGCGAAGTCGCCCCGAAGAGGCTTGCTGTCGCGCATGCCGGGCGGTTCGCGTTGGCGGCTACGGATGTTCTCGAAGTCCTTGAACGCGTATTCGCACCTCTGCGGGCATGCCTTGAATATCCGGCGTCTCTTCTGCGTCGTCATTTGCGTCCAGAGCGTCGCGCCCTCGACGACGACGAACTGCTCACGGCGGCGGAGGTCGGCGCGGAGCAGGGTGTGCTTGACCGCGACGAAAGGTCGATGGTCGATGGCATCCTCCGCCTCGACGAGATGACCGCGAGCGACGTCATGACGCCTCGCGTCGATTTCGAGGGGGTGGACTTGGACGACGGCACGGGGGCGGTTCTTGCGGCCGCGCGTAAGACGACCTTCCGCCATCTGCCCATCTGGCGTGGTACGCCCGATGCGGTCGAAGGCTTTCTCAACGTCGCGTCGTTCCTTCTGGATCCGGCGCACGATATTGGCAAGGCCACCGACTTCCCGCTCTTCGTGCCGGAGACCGCGCCGCTGGACGAGCTGCTTGTGACGATGCGCCGCCATGGTCGCCGCATCGCCTGCGTGATGGACGAATACGGCGGCACGGCCGGGCTTGTGACGCGTGGCGATATCCTCGACATCTTCGCCGAGGCGCCGCCGGACGTGGATGAGAAGCCTGAGCGGTGGATAGAGCCGGCCGGCGAAAACCGCTGGCTGATCGATGGCGACGTGTCGCTTGAGGAGATCAACCACGACCTAGGACTCTCGCTAGAGGCGGAGGGGGCCGACCGCATATCGGGATGGGTCGCGGCGCAGCTGGGCCGCATCCCGCGAATAGGCGAGACGGTGGAGGCTCAGGGATGCCGCGTCACGGTCCGGCATCGCCGCCGCCTCCGCATCAACGAGGTGGTTCTCGAGGTCATAGGCAAGGACCTTGGCGATGAGGATGTCCGTGATGACCCGGACGATGGCGAGGAAGAGAGGGACGAGCCATGAGCGAGTTCGTCCGCATTGTCCTCTTCTGCATTTGCGTAATGGCTACCGGCTTCTTCGCCGGCATGGAGACGGGCGTCATATCCATCGGCCGCGTCAGGCTTCTCCACAAGGCGCGTTCAGGGTCGCGTGGCGCCTCGATCCTCGACGGGTACCTTAGGGATCCGGACAGGCTGCTCGCGACGACGCTCGTCGGGTGCAACCTACTCGGCGTCGTGGTCTCCGCGCTTTCCTCCGAGATCCTGGCCTCGCTGTCCGGGTCGCAGCGGCCCGTGGTCGCGGCAATCGCCGCGTCGCTGGCGCTTCTGTTCTTCGGCGAGTTCCTCCCCAAGGCGTGGTTCGGCAGCCGTCCGCTTGAACGTTGCGTCCCGCACGCCCGCACCCTCGCTTTTTTCGAGCGCCTCTTCGCGCCATTGGCGTGGCCGCTCCTGAAACTCACATCCTGGACGGGAGGTTCGGAGGCGAGGTCGCATGGCGTTCTGATGACGCGGGAGAACCTCCGGCTTCTTGCAAACGACAGCCAGCGCCGTGGCCAGATATCCCCGCTGGAGAACATGATGATAGGACGTGTGCTGTCACTTCAGACGCGCACGGCGGCCGAGATCATGACGCCCATGGGACGCGCCTCCACGATACGCCGCGACGCCACTATGGGCGATGTCGCAGCGCTGGCCCGGAAGACAGGCCATATGCGCTTCCCGGTGATGGCGGACGATGGGACGCGATGCCTTGGCATCCTGCATGTCGCGGACATCCTCGCCCACATAACCGACGATCCGCAGGCTCCGATCTCGTCAAGGATACGCCCCGCATTCCATGTCAAGGCGGCGATGCGGGCCGACGACGTCCTGCCGCTGATGCGCAGGAGGCGTGAGCGTATGGCGATCGTCCGCGACAAGTCCGGCGCGCCTCTTGGGATCGTGACCTCGTCGTCCATCCTCGACCGCATTGTCCGCGGCGGCTAGGGCGTCCGCATGCGCGCCGGCAAGGGTCGCGGACACCCACGAAAAAAAGTGGTTGACGTGGCGGGGCGGGGTCTGGTATCATCATCAATCGTTTTCGCGGGGACTCCCGCAGCCCCGGCCACGGCCGGAGGGGGCGGCCCGCGAAAAAAGTGGTTGACGCGGCGAGGCCGCGTGTGATACCATCCTTATCACGCTTTCGCGAGGGAAGGCCTGGCCGTTCCGAGCAGGGCGTTTGTTCTTTGAAAGGTTTCGTCATTGAGGACGACCTTCCGATTCGGAAGGGATGTGATGGATTAGGCGACGTGCCGGACAAACCCGAATACGTCGGCCGGGGGGAGACCCTCGACCGCACAATTTCTACTATGAGAGTTTGATTCTGGCTCAGAACGAACGCTGGCAGCGTGGATTAGGCATGCAAGTCGTACGGGGGCGTGGCGGATAGCAATATTAGCCGCGTCCTAGTGGCGGAAGGGCGAGTAACGCCCGGGCAACCTGCCCTCTTGCTGGGGATAACGCGGGGAAACCCGTGCTAATACCGAATGTGGCGTGGCGCGGCATCGCGCCGTTGCCAAAGGCGGGGACCGCAAGGCCTGCCGCAAGGGGAGGGGCCCGGGTAATGTCGCCAACGCCTATGCACCAGTCGTGGTAGTCGTCGGCGCAACCCTCGTCCAGGCCCTTGCGGCCGATGCGGCAGGAGCAGATGCCCACTGCCAGATGGCCCTCGTAACGCTTGAGCCA
>JAFSZJ010000097.1 GCA_017458965.1 Kiritimatiellia bacterium
GAGCGCGTCCATGAGGGCGCCGAAGTCATGACCGTCGATCGGACCGACATAACGGATGCCGAGGGATTCGACAAAGCCGTTGCGAACGAAGAGACCCTTAAGGGCCTGTTCTGTCCGGTAGTAGGCGTCGCGCAGAGGGTCGAGGCGTATGCGCTTGGCGCCGCTCTCTATGGCGCGCTTGGCGCGGTTGTAGCGGGCGCTCGCCAGCATGCGCCCGAAGTAGCGGGAAAGGGCGCCGACGTTCTCCGAGATCGACATCTCGTTGTCGTTCAGGACGATGACGAGGCGGCTTGTCGATGCGGCGACGTTGTTGAGGGCTTCGAGCGTGAGGCCGTTCGCGAAGGAGGCGTCGCCAACGACCGCCACGACGTTCTCATTGCCGCCGAGGCGGTCGCGCGCCACGGCCATGCCGAGCGCCGCAGAGACGGCAGTGCCGGCGTGGCCGGCGTCGAAGGCGTCGCAGGGGCTCTCGCGCCGCTTGAGGAAGCCGGATATGCCGCCCTTCTTCCGAAGCGTCGGGAACTCGGCGGCGCGGCCGGTGAGGAGCTTCCAGGCGTAACCCTGGTGGCCGACGTCCCAGACGATCCTGTCGCGCCTGGCGTCAAAGGTGGCGAGAAGGGCTATGGTCAGCTCAACGACACCGAGGCTGGAAGCGAGGTGTCCGCCGTTGCGGCCGACGGTCTCGAGCATGGCCTCGCGCACCTCTGCGGCAAGGGCCGGGAAGTCCTTCGCAGGGAAAGGCGCCTCTGAGGAGGCGGATGCGAACCTGTCGATTAACGATCCCATGGTTGTATCACCCCACTGATGGCTGCGCGGCCAACGCTATCTTTTCTCGGAGGAACCTCATGTCACGGAAAAGCGGCGGCAAGGTCGCGATCTGTGCAACGATGTCTGACACGGGGCAAGCGAGCCACACCGCCAGCACATGGTCGTCGATAAAGTGCGGCAGTATCCAGACAAGCGGAAGGAGGCAGATGCACTGGCGGAGCAGCGAAAGGATGATCGCTATGCGCGGCTTGCCTACGGCCTGGAAGTAGGTCGTCGAGGCTACGTTCACGAAGATCGTCCAGATGCAGATGTTCGCGATCCTCATGCCGCGGGTCGTCGCGGCGATGACCACGGCGTCGTCCGCGAAGGCGCTCGCGAAAAGACGCGGATGGCATTCGGTGCCGAGGAAAACGATCATCGTCGCGCAGGCCGTGAGCGCTAGGCCCTTCTTCAGGCATTCGAGGACGCGGGAGTATTTCTCGGCGCCCCAGTTGTACCCGATGATCGGCGCCGCGCCATGCTGGACGCCCATGCACGGGATGAAGAAAAGGAAGCTGAGGGTGTTGGCGATTCCGAAGGCGCTGATCTGTATCGTCCCCTGGTCCGGGGTCTCGGACCATGTGGCGAAGGCCCTGTTGAATGAGAACTGGATGACGGCGGCCATCATCTGCATGATGCACGGGGAAAGCCCTATCGCGATGGATTTGCCCGTCACCCCGGCCCATGGGCGGATGCGCCTCCAGCGGAGCCGCACCGCGGAGCGGCGGGTCAGATAGAAGATGAAGGCCGTCGAGCATGTCACCATCATCGAGATGTTGGTCGCCCACGCCGCACCCGCTACGCGCAGCCCGAGACCGGGGATGGCGAGGCTGGTGAACGGCAGCGGGATTGCGTCGAAGATGAAGAACGGGTCGAGGACGATGTTCGTCAGGCACCCGATGAGCATGCAGTGCATCGACTTCTTAGGCGAGCCCTCGGCCCGCATCATCGCGGACAGTCCGAAGCCGAGATGGGCGAAGATGTTGAAGAAGATCGTTATCGAGAGGTACTGGATCGCCAGCCGCACGGCCTCGGCGGTTGCGCCGTCACGCGCCATGGCCTCGATGATCGGCCGGAAACCGAAGAAGTACATGAGCGGCGGGACTATGAGCCCAAAGAGTATCTTCAGCGCTATGCACGAGCCAAGGGCCTTCTCCGCGCCGGGTCGGTCCCCTGCCCCGAGCCGTATCGACATCACGGTCGCGGAACCCATGCCGATCATCACGCCGATGGCCCCCAGCGACATCATGATCGGCGCTGTCAGGGTGAGACCGGCGATCGCGTCGCGTCCGCAGCCATGGCCGATGTACATCCGGTCGACGGCGTTGTAGAGCTGGTTGATCGTCATCGTGACGATCGTCGGCCAGGCGTACTTGAAGATCAGCTTGAGGATCTTCCCCTCGCCCATCTCCTTCAGGCGCTTCTCGGCCGCGCTCGATCTCGATGCGCCCTCTACCGTCTTGCGTGTTGTTGTATCCGTCTCTGCCATCTGCGCCTCCCCGCCCTGCGGAAGGGCGGGTCTTCGGGGATCAATGGAGGAAGAGCATCTCGCGGTACTTCGGAAGCGGCCAGCGCTCGTCCGCGACAACCCCTTCGAGGAAATCGACGGTCTTGCGGAGATCGGCCATCGCCGAGAGGATGGCGGAGGATTCGCCAGGCAGCGCCTTGCGGAGCGCGTCGGACTTCTTCGCGAGGTCGTCGAGCGCCGCGCCAAGGCGCAACGCCCGGGCCCGCTCTGCGGTGCGTCCGCGGACGACGCCGGCCGCCTTGGCCGTGGCGAGCGCCTCGACGGCCTTCGCGTATTCGGCCTCCGCCGCCGGAGCAACCATGCTTTCGGCCATTTCGAGCGCCACTCCGCCCTCTATGCGGACGCGGCGGACATACTCCGCGACGAAGACCTCGTGGCGCGATTCGAGTTCGCGGCGAGTGAAGACGCCGTACTTCTCGTAGAGGGCCACGTTCGCCGGGAGAAGGAGACTTTCGAGCGCCGATGGCGTGTCCGGGTTGTTGGGGAGGCCGCGGCGGCGCGCCTCCTCAAGCCAGGCGTCCGAATAGCCGTCACCGTTGAAGAGGATGCGGCGATGCTCTCGGATGATGCGGCGGAGTATCTTCTGAAGCCCTCCGTTGAAGTCCCGGTCGTCGAGCTTCTCCAGTTCGTCGGCTATTGCGTCGAACGACTCAGCCGCGATCACGTTCAGCGCCGTGCAAGCATCGGCGCACGACTGGCTTGAACCCGGAGCGCGGAACTCGAACTTGTTCCCGGTGAAGGCGAAGGGCGATGTGCGGTTGCGGTCCGTCGCGTCATGCGGGAGGGGCGGAAGCGTATCGACGCCAACGCGCATCTGGGCCGTCTTGCGCCCTGTCCCCGCATGGCCGCCCTCGATGCCGTTGATTATCTCCATCAGCTGGTCGCCGAGGAACATGGAGATGACGGCCGGCGGCGCCTCGTTCGCGCCAAGGCGATGGTCGTTGCCGGCACCGGCGACTGTGGCGCGTAGGAGGTCGGCATGCTCATCGACGCCCTTGATCATCGCGCACAGGACGGTCAGGAAGATGGCGTTCTGCGCCGGGTCGGCGCCTGGGTTGAGGAGGTTCCGGTCACCGTAGGCCACGGACCAGTTGTTGTGCTTGCCGGAACCGTTGACGCCGGCGAACGGCTTCTCATGCAGCAGGCACACAAGGCCGTTGCGCTCGGCCGTCTGGCGCAGGACCTCCATGACGAGCATGTTGTGATCGCACGCGAGGTTGACGTTCTCGAAGAGCGGCGCGAGCTCGAACTGCGCGGGGGCGACTTCGTTGTGTCGCGTCTTGGCCGGTATGCCGAGGCGCCACAGCTCGTTCTCGACCTCGGTCATGAAGTGCAGGACGCGCGATTTGATCGAGCCGAAGTAGTGGTCCTCGAGCTGCTGGTGCTTCTGCGGCGGCGCGCCGAAGACGGTCCGGCCCGACTGGATCAGGTCCGGGCGACGAAGATAGAAATTGCGGTCAATCAGGAAGTATTCCTGCTCCGCGCCGAGGGTCGTCTCGACATGCTCGCGACCAAGGCCGAAGCACTTCATCAGGCGGCGGGTCGCCGAGGCGAGCGCCTGCATCGAGCGCAGAAGCGGCGTCTTCTTGTCGAGGGCGTCGCCTGAGTATGAGCAGAAGACCGTCGGGATGCAGAGGGTGGCGCCGTTGGAATGGCGCTTGACAAAGGCCGGCGAAGTCGGATCCCACGCCGTGTAGCCGCGGGCCTCGAAGGTCGAGCGCAGGCCGCCGGACGGCAGGCTGGAGGCGTCCGTCTCGCCTGCCACGAGATTTTTCGCGCCGAAGGTGAAGATGGCTTTTCCGTCCTTGAGATCGAGGAAGGAATCGTGCTTTTCGGCGGTGGATCCGTTAAGCGGTAGGAACCAGTGCGTGAAGTGCGTCGCACCGCGATCAACCGCCCACTTGACCATGGCAGCCGCGACGGTCGGAGCTATTTCGGGGTCGAGCGGGTCGCTGTTCTTGATCGTGGCCAGCAGCTTGCGGCACACCGGGGCCGGGAGATAACGGCGCATGGCATCCTCGCCGAAGACATCCTCGGCGTAGAAATCTATCGACGCCGGATGCGGCTCGCCTCCGGGCGGCTCCTGACTCATCGAGGCTATTGCCCCGATGGCGCTTACTCGGCTTTCGCTCGTCATATACATCCTTTTCAAAAGGTTGTCAGATATTTTACCATAGGCAGGCTTGATTGGAGCGACCGCGACGGGGCATGACAAAGCCCAAACGCGACAAATGTGGCGACGAACGGTTGCGCAGGCATCCGGGTTATGCGAGAATATAAGCGCATGACCCATGGAGGGTCAGGTCAGGAGAAACAATGTCCGCAAGCATCCCACGTCCAGAGCATCCGCGCCCGCAGTTCGAGCGCAAGGAATGGATAAACCTCAACGGCCAGTGGTCGTACACGTTCGACTTCGGCGGCAGCGGCCGCGACACCGGACGCGAACTATTCAAATCGAAGGGCTTCGACTCCTTCATCACCGTGCCCTTCTGTCCCGAAAGCAAGCTCTCAGGCGTGGCGCACACCGACTTCATCGAGGACATGTGGTACCACCGCAGGATCGCCATTCCGGCCGAATGGGCGGGGAAGCGGACCATCCTCCATTTCGGCGCGGTCGATTGGGAGTGCGAGGCGTACATCGACGGCATCAGCGTCGGCACGCCCCACTTCGGCGGCACGGTGTCCTTCGAGTTCGACATCACGCCCTATGTCAAGGCCGGTGCGGAGCACGACCTCGTCGTCCGCGTCCACGACGAGACGCGCGGACAGCAACAGCCCGGTGGCAAGCAATGCCCTGAGTTCAAGTCGCGCGGATGCCACTACACCCGCACGACCGGCATCTGGCAGACGGTCTGGCTGGAGGCCGTCGCGATGGATGGTCTGAAGTCGGTCCAAATCGTCCCCGATCTCGACGGCTCCCGTTTCATCATCACCCCGAAATACTACGCCGTAAAGGCCGGTTGCCGCCTCCGCGCAACGCTCCTCGACGGCGAAACCGCTGCTGATGTGGGCGAGGGACCGGCGCTGGATGGCGTCCCAGTCGTACTCAAGGTCGCGCAGCCTAAGCCTTGGTCGCCGGAATCCCCATTCATCTACGGGCTTCGTCTCGAAGTCGTCGATGCCTCCGGCGCCGTGATGGACGCCGTCTGCTCATACGCCGGCCTCCGCAAGGTGCACATCGAGGGCGACAAGTTCTTCCTGAACAACAAGCCGCTCTACTTCAGCCTCGTGCTCGACCAGGGCTTCTACCCTGACGGCATCTGGACCGCGTCATCGGACGAGGCGCTCAAGCACGACATCGAGCTCTCGATGGCGGCCGGCTTCAACGGCGCGCGCCTCCACCAGAAGGTCTTCGAGGAGCGCTTCCACTACTGGGCCGACAAACTCGGCTACCTGACATGGGGCGAGTCTTCCAGCTGGGGATGCGACCCCAACGCCGTGCAGGGCGCCCGCAACATGATCGCCGAGTGGGCCGAGATCGTCGAGCGCGACCGCAACCATCCGTCGATCATCGCCTGGACGCCGTGGAACGAGACCGGGTACGTGGGGAACCACGACCTGCACCACCGCGCCCAGATAGACACCTACAACATCGCCAAGGCCATCGATCCTACGCGCCCGGTCAACGACGCCTCCGGCTACGTACACGCCCTCACGGACATCTGGACGATACACAACTACAGCCGCGCAGAACAGATGGAGAAGGAACTCGCGCAGGGCGGCGAGAACGGGGTCTGGACGGCGGACTGGCACAAGAACCACACCTGCCCGTACCGTGGCCAGCCATACGTCAACGACGAGTTCGGCGGCTTCAAGTGGATCCCGAAGGACCGCTCCGCATTCGCGGACAACACCTGGGGCTACGGGGCCGACATCCCGGATCTCGAGACGCTCTACAAGCTGCTCTCGGACGAGGTCGAGGTGATGCTGAAGACCAGGAACCTCTCCGGCTGGTGCTACACGCAGCTCACGGACGTCGAGCAGGAGCAGAACGGCATCTACTGCTACGACCGCGCGGTCAAGTTCGACATGGCCCGCATCCGCGAGATATTCCAGCGTCGCCCCGAAGGCTGGGGCAAGGCGGAATAGGAGAACGGCGATGTCGTCGTCCTGCGGCAGGAACGTCGTTGTCACGCTATTCGGCGAATCCCACGGACCTGGGGTCGGCTGCGTAATCGACGGTTTTCCCGCCGGGTTCACACCCGACATGGATGCGGTGGCGGCCTTCATGGCGCGGCGCGCACCTGGCAAGGCTCCAGGTTCCACGCCGCGCGCGGAGGCCGATCTTCCACGCATCCTATCCGGCATGCATGACGGCAGGACCACGGGCGCGCCGATAACGGCGCTTATCGAAAACATCAACACGAGGTCTGGAGACTACTCAGACCTCGTGCGCAAGCCTCGCCCAGGCCACGCGGACTACACGCTCCATGTCAAGACAGGCGGCGCAAACGACCCGCGCGGCGGCGGGCACTCGTCCGGGCGCGTCACGGCGGGGCTCTGCTTCGCCGGGGCGCTGGCCATCCAATACCTTGCTGCAAAAGAGGTCGCAATCAAATCGCGCATCACCGCGATAGCCGGAAGCGCCGTCTCGTGCAAAACCGACAAATACGGTCTGGACGAGGCCGCAAGAGCGGCCATCGACGCCGCAAGACGCGACGGCGACAGCGTCGGCGGCGTGGTCGAATGCGTGATCGAGGGTCTTCCGGCCGGGCTTGGTGATCCGATGTTCGATGGCGTCGAGAACCGCATTGCCTCGATAGTCTTCGGCATCCCGGCGGTAAAGGGCGTTGAGTTCGGGAGCGGATTCGCCGGTTCTGCGCTTCGCGGCTCGGTCAACAACGACCCATTCATCTTCAACGACCTTGGTGGCGTCCGCACAAGGACCAACAACCATGGCGGGGCCCTCGGGGGGATCACGAGCGGAATGCCGGTCGTGTTCCGCGTAGCGATAAAGCCCACGCCGTCGATCTCGATCCCGCAGGACACGGTGGACATCCAGACGGGCAAGTGCTGCCGGATCGAGATAAAAGGACGGCACGATGCGTGCATCGTGCCGAGGGCCAGGCCCGTGGTCGAGGCCGCCGCGGCGCTGGCCGCGCTCGACCTTCTTCTCGACCCATGACGCTCCCCTACCCTACTCGCCGATCAGGCGGGAGATGAGGATCTGGGAGTCGTAGTAGTCGTACCGCGCCGTGACGACGGACGCCTTTGCGGACGACAGCGACACCTGCGCGTCCGAGCGCTCCAGTTCGCTGGCCTTGCCTACCTCGTAGCTCCGCGAGACGATGTCGAAGTTCTCCTCCGCCATCTTCAGGGTGTCGCGGGCTACGCCCAGCTGCTGCTGCGCCTTGATGGAGGCGAGAACGGCCTGCGTTATGTCATTGCGGAGCGACAGCTCCTCGGCCGCGACGGCCGCGCGGGCGATGCGGAGCTTGGCGACCGCAGCATCGATGGCGCGACGCTTCCTGCCGGCGCAGAAGATGCTCTGGGTGAGCTGTCCGGCACCGGAGAGCGACCAGACGAGATCGGAGTCGTCATAGGTCGCCTGGTACTGGATCGAGAGTCCAAGCGAGGGATAAAGGTCGGCAATGGTGTAGTCCACATAGTCGCTCGCGCCCTGGGCCTGGGCGCGGAGGGATGCGAGCGCCGGCGCGTTGGTGCGGGCTATGTCCATGAGATCGTCGACGCCAAGCCCCTCGTATGTGCGCACGGTCGCGTCCGCGACGGCGAAGTCGGGGGCGTCGGCCAGCCCGATGGCGAGGTTTAGGCCAGCACGGGCCGTGCGCACGGAGTTGGATGCCGTGACGGCGTCAAGGACGGACTTTGACCAGTCCACGCCGGCCTTCGTTACCGCGTATGAGTTGACCGCGCCGACTTCATGGCGGTCCTTCATCTGGCGGAGGTGCTCGCCGTATATGACAGCCGTCTCTGCGGCGACATCGCGCAGCTCCTCGCTACGGCGGAGCGCGAACAGGGCGCTACGGACCGAGTAGAGGAGCGAGTTCTCGACAGTGCGGACATCCCGCTCCGCGGCGATGAGCGTGTTGATGGCGCGACGCGTCGACGCGCGTGTGCGGCCGAAGTCATAGACGAGCATGTTGAGCGAGGCGCTGCCTCCGAAGGCGTCGTCATGCGTCGTCTTCGGCTCCGGCTTCTCGACATGGGTCTGCTTCATCGTGTATCCGATCCCGGCATCCACAGTGGGTATGTACGACGCCTTGATATCGCGCAACGCCAGCTGCGCCACCACCACAGCCTGTCGCGCCTGAAGCATGGACGGGCTCGACTTGAGCGCGACCTGCTCGAGAGCGGCCAGCGATACCGGCGCATTAGTAGTGGCGATGCCCGTCTCGGCGTACGGCACGATCCGCTCGCCGTCGAGGACGGAGCGCCCTTCCTGGGCATCGCGCGCACGGTTGATCGAGGCGCA
>JAFSZJ010000098.1 GCA_017458965.1 Kiritimatiellia bacterium
CGTGATGCCCGCGCGTCCACCGAGCAGATCCAGTGCGGCAAGGGTCCAGTCACCTGAGGTGCAGACCTTCGTCCATGGCTCGGAACGGTACTTGTATGGGGCCGTCATCGTAAGAAGATGTCGCAGCGTCACTTCTGCGGCCGTCTTCTCTCCGCGCTTAGGCTTGAAGTCAGGGAAGAAGTCCAGAACCTTGCAGCCTTCGTCGGAGATGTGGCCCTTGTCTATAGCGATCCCGACTAGAAGCGCCATGATGCTCTTCGTCACGGACATAACATGGGCGGCGTCGCCTAAGCCGAACCCCAGCCAGCAGTCCTCGTATATGGTCTGGCCGTCGCGCATCATGCAGATCTGGCAGATGTTGCCTTCGTTGCCGATGCTGTCCGCGACTAGATTGTGCAGTTCCTGAGCGGTCATGATGGAGAACCGCTGTTGACGACCATCAACGCGCAGTCCGCGCCGTCCGTCGCCGCCGCCGCGCAAAGTCGGGCGCAATCCCCCTCCACGGAAGTGAACACCTCCTGCCCGCGGCGGTACAGCTCGCCGAAGTAGAAGAGCGCCCAATAGGCCCCGTCGGGTCTGGCGGTCATTGGGTTGAAGAGCGGGGCGTATGCGTTGCGTACGGCGCAGCGGGCATCGTAGAGCATAAGCATGTCGAGCGGCGAATGCTGCCCCCTGACTATGACGGAGGCTATCTCCGCGTTCTGCTGTTCGGTATGGACTCGCTCAAGGCAGGCATCTGGAAGCCACTCGTCCAGGATGAGTTCGACATCATTCAGCCCCCGGCGCTCCAATTCGAGGGCAATGCTTTCGGTCTGCTGGAAAAGGAGGTCTGGCGAGGAGTATGAATGGAAGGAGAAGAAATCCATCGGGCTCGCGGTGTCGCGGACATGGTCCAGGAACTGGTGCGCGCAGTCGATGAAGTGCGTCCCGTAAGTCTTGCGCCAGTCGTCATCGGGAAGCGCGGGATTCACGCGAATTGGCTTGCCGGGTTCTGCGGCGTAGAAGCCACATGACGCGGGACCGCCTACCTTGATCGACGGGAACCTCTCCTTCAGGAGCTTGGATGTTATCTCATAAAGGCGGCAGTATTCGGAGAACGAACCGCACCACATGAACGATTCCTCCGGGTTGGCGCGGTCGTCCGCCTCGTTCCAGATCTCCCAGTATGTGATGCCATAGCGGAATCCGTTGGCCCATCCATCGTTGTAGTGCGCCACGACATGCTCGCAAATGCGCGCCCACTTTTCAAAGTCCTTGGGAGGATATATCCGATACTTGCGGATGTCTGACTTGTTCTCGATCGTGACACCAAGCCGCATGAAGGGTTCGACACCGTTTGCCGCAAGCTCCGCAAGAAGGAGGTCGGTGAAAGAGAAGTCGTAGCTGGCCGGGTCGTTCTCGTCCGCATCGAAGTCGCGGAAGAGATTAGGTATATCGACGTATATGTTCTTGCCGAACGCGCCGCCAGTGTCATGAAGCCGCGAATACGGTATGTGCGCCTCCTTGAGGAAGTGGAACATCGAGAAGTCGTTCCACCCTTGGATAGGAGGCTGCCCGACGGCGTGCATCGGCTTGATTCGCCCGATGGTCCTGCCTATGTCGAAGGAGATAGTCGCTAGCTGCTCCATTGCCATTTATTCCTCCTTTTGCGATTAAAACTAAACTGTTCAGGCATCGCGCACTTCAAAATGCTGTCGCGGCGTCGGCGGTCCGGATTCGAGATACTCGATCACGCATCCGGTCGCGCCATCGGCGTTCACGGTGCAGCCTTCGCCAAGCCATACGCGGCGGAAGATGAAGTGGCGGCATCCGGAAAGGTCGAAGTCCGTGTTCGTCCATGTCCCGCCCTCGAACATCATGCCGTCAGCGAGCTTCACGGACAGACGCCCGCCTTGCACAGGAGCGAACTTAGTGTCCTGGTCGGCCAGAAACACCTGGCCGGGCTTGAATTCGATGCCGTTGCGGCAGATGACGGGCTTTTCGCCCTCGTTCACGAAAACGGCGTTGTGCTCGGCAAGCGACGCGGCGATCTCATCCTGCGCCGTTTCGCGCCCTTCGGGGACGATCGGATGCTCGCATCCGATGCCATAGGCGTGCTCGACGTCGCTCAAGGCGTCGATGACCCGCATTTCACGCTCATGACTGGCCTTTGTCCCCGCATCGGCCGTGCCACGGGCAAGGGCTATGACGCGACCGAGCTGGGCGACCTGCTCTGGCGACATCGTCCCGGCGTCATGCACAAAGCCCACATCAAAGCAGACGCTTGCGCCAAGCGGCAGGACGCGCTTAAGCCAATCCGACCAGACATTGTCCGTATGGCGGCAATCGGTCCAGCCCCACATCGCGCCCATGTAGGTGAGCGTGAACCACTGGCGGCCAAGGACCTCGCGTCCGTCGCATGGGAGGCGCATCGGGTTCGTCGCCTCTCCGGCTGTGAAGTCGCATCCGGCCCAGACATCGTGATGCGCTTCGCCACGGCAGTTGTAGTCGGTGAAGAGCGTGTCGAGTTCACGGCCTTCCTTGCGATCCATGCCAAGGACCCAGCGGAAGCCGTGGTCGTAATCGACGACCTTCTTAGCGAAAGCGCAGACTGCCTCGGGGTTGCCGCGACGCGCGGCGGCGCGGATGGCAAGCGTTTCGTCATCCCCGCCGAAGCCGACGCCGCCGGCGCCGTCGAACCACCAGGCGTTGACGTCGCGCCCATAGCGCTCGCTCCATTCGCCAATCACCTCGCACCAATTGGCGAGGCCCTCTGGCGTGTCTGTGCAGTCTCCGGTGCCGTTCGGCGGCGGAAGATAACCGAGCGCCTTGTAGTCGTCCGGCACGGCCGCAGGACCGCGACATGGAAGGTAGAGGCAGAACCTGATGCCAGTTCCTCGCAGTGCTTCGATGACCTCGCGCGGAATGTCGCGCCCGTTGCATGCGGCCGTCGCCTCGCCCGGCTTGTGGCCGGTTAGTCGCTCATAGGTCGCGTTTGGGGCTATGTAGGTGCCACGATTCTGCCCTAGCGTCAGGAAGAAGTAATCGACGCCAGCCGAGACGAGATCGCGTTTGAGTTGCTCCACATCGAACTTCAGGGATTCGCGTCCGGCGATCTTTGGCCAGTAGTGAAGGAAAGCTCCGACCTTCCCGGCCATCCAGTCGGTCTCTGGGGGCGGAGTCGGGCGGGTATTGGCCTTATCTGCGGCGGTTGAACTGCGGTCAATTTTGGTTGTCATGGGAGAAAGGTTGGGGAGTCAGGGAGTTGGGGAGTTGTGGAGCGTCCTTCACAATCCTTAGCGTCAGCGTCTGCTCCGCGTCGGGACCGAGGGCCACGAACTCGAGTTCGATATAGGGTTTTGGGGCGTCCTGCCCCGTCGTGAAGACCATTGCGCGGGATGGAGCTCCGAAAGCGCCTAGGCATCGTGCTGGAGCGGTCTGCTCTATGACAAGCCACTCGCCTGAACCGTCGGTAAGCGGCGCGGCGAGGGCGTCGCCATCGAAGTCGAGCCTTGCATCCCTCCATGCGGCGGACATGTCGAGTTCAATCCAGCCACCGCCAAGGCTTCGCGGTTCCGGGAAGCATGGCTTGCCCTTCCGATCAAGCACCATGCGTCCCTCGCCCCATAGCCGTCCTACCACCTTGGATACGAGAGGTATCTGCGTCACGGACCATACGCGGCGCGGATCGTCAATGACGGCAGAGGTCATTTTCTGACAGCTCCCAAGCGTTTCGCGCAGGATTAGCCGGTCGTCGCACAGTGTGAACTCGCGCTCAAGCGACACGGTCCAGTCACCGGAAGCATGGTCGGCGCTCCGCAGCAGGATGTTCGTCGCGTCGGCGCGGACAACCTCGAGCGGCGCGGAGTCGAACCATGCGGGGGGCGGCCAGAACGACACGGCGGACTTGTCCTTGAAGCCTTTCCAGAGCGACATCGCGCCGACCCATGTCTTTTCGCCGCCGATGTTCACCCAGCGAGGTCTTCCCGCCGCGTCAACGATATTCGTCGTTGCGTCCGGGTCTCTCCAGAGGGCGTTCGCCCCGCCCGTGCGCCCGAAGCGCATCAACCGCCCTCCGCATGAGGGCATGACCTCCGCGCGGAGCGTCCCGTTATCCAGCACGAGCGTTCCGGCGGCAAAGGCGCCGCAACGCATCGCGAGGGTTGCCGCAAGGATTATGACTTCAGGCCTCATTAGCCGCCACGAGTTCCAGGATTGCGGAGTCGTAGTCGCGATCGCCAAGGAGGATCGGAAGTCCGACCTTCATCAGCGCCTCGCCTGTCGGAAGCAGGCCATCCGCCATCTCGGCGGTGAAGTCGGTGCATTTGCCTAGGAGCGGCGAATGCGCCCTGCGCCAGCTCTCGGTGTTGAGTTCGCGGATGCGGTAGCGCTTTGCGGGGTCAAGGCCCTGAAGCATAAGCGCAGGCGGGTAGTTCTTGCGGGCATCCCGGGAAAGACCGTAGATGCATACAATGGCGCGGTCCTTGGACTCGTCCACGAACATCAGCGCCGCATAGTCGCGCTCGAAGGGCGAGACGAGCCTGAAAAGATCCCCCTGCTGCACGACCGGGCGTATGCGGTGGTACTCCTTCACGGCGTTCTTCGCGAACTCGAGTTCGCGCGGAGTCATGTGCTTGGGCTGCATCTCGAAGCCGAATCGCCCGGAGAAGGCGACATCCACGCGGTACTTGAACGGCACGACGCGACCAGTAACGGTCACATGGCTGGCCATCGCCTGCGCCGGATAGAACATGCTCGCGCCCCACTGCATCTTCACGCGGTCTCGAGGGTCGGTGTTGTCGGAAGTCCAGAACTCGTCGCAGTAGCGGAGCGAACCGTACTCCATGTGCCCGCCACCGGACGAGCAAGCCTGGATATCGACACCGGGGTACTTGGCCCGCTGCTTCGCAAGGACTTCATAGTAGCCCATCGCATAGTCGAAGTAGAGGTTGCCCTGATGCGCCGCGTCGAGGTATGTGGACCCGACGTTGTCGATGTTGGCGTTGGCATCCCACTTGACATAGGCGAGGTCCTTGACGGAGCCGTAGGCGGCATCAAGCTGCCGCCAGATCTCGTCGCGGACGGCCGGGTTCGTGAAGTCGAGCACGACCTGCGATCCTCCGCGCCCAAGCCGCATTGGTCGACCATTCTCCTGAAGCGCCCATTCCGGGTGCGCCGCGAGGAGGTCGCATGCCTTCCAGTTCGCCATCTCCGGCTCGACCCAGAACCCGAATTTAAGCCCGCGCCTCTTCGCCTCCTCGGCTAGGCCTGCGAGACCATGCGGGAGCTTGGCCTCGTTCACGCACCAATCGCCAAGGCCGCGCAGATCGTCGTCACGGGCGTTGGCGCCACGCGCGAACCATCCGTCGTCCAGCACGAACATCTCCACGCCGAGTTCCTTCGCGCCATCCATGATCTCGTGGAGCAACGGCTCGTCGAAGGACATCCCGGTGCCCTCCCAGTTGTTGAGCAGAGTCGGACGCTCCTTAGCGCCGGCTGGCATCCAGTGGCGGCGCGCCCATCGGTGGAAGTTGCGCGACACCTGCCCCTTGCCCTTGTCGCTGAAGGTAAGCGCCGCGACTGGCAGAATGATCGACTTGCCGGGATCGAGAACATAGTCGCCAGCGACATTAGCTGGTCCTCCGGTTAGCTCAAGGAGATCGACCTCGCTCCGACGGAAGGACATCTCCCACGCGCCCGTCCAGCAAAGCGCTCCGCCGATCACGCGGCCCTCGGTTTCGGAGGAGGGACCGCCAACGGAAAGCATGAAGGTCGGATTGTCCAGCCAGGCGTCGCGCACACCAGATCGGGAGTCGAGGATGATGCGCCGTCCGCGCTCTATGGGCGTCTCCACGACCTCCCCCTCGGAGCACCACTCGCCCGTCAGGCTCAAAAGCCGCCAGTCGTCCGCCATCAGCGGGAAGACGAACGAGAATGAGGACATCCTGGAGATGCGCACCGCGCCAGCCTCGCCATTCGCCAGCTCGACCCATGTCTCGATGACATCCGCGTCAGGGCGCGGGCTGAAGGTCTGGATAACGCGGAAATCGTGCGCCGCGTCGCGCCAGCGAATGACGACGGCACCCTCGTCGCCATTCTCGATCTTCTCCACGATGAGGTCGAGAGTCACCGTGCCGTCGTCATGCGTGACCTTGAGCCCGCCAAAGCGGTTGAGCCCGCCGCCGGACTCGCCGAAGACCGAATAGGCCAACGGCCTTTCCACGCCGAGTGAGCTGGGCAGCCTGTCGTGCACGGTCAGCGCCAATGCACATTCGGCGTCGGCGACCTTTACGCCGTAATGGCGTAGGTAGAGACGCTCGCCCACGCCGGAGGCTTTGCGCTCGAAAAGTAGCGCGGTGTTGGCGGTCTCGATACTCAAGAGTGAAGTGTTCATGGTGGAAAGTTGGGATTGGGGTGTCCGCGACGGGGCGCGGACGACAGAACTCGTATGCAAAACCGGATATCCATCATCCACAATCTATTATCTGTTATCTATTATCTGCTATCTGTTATCTATTATCTGCTATCTGTTATCTGTTATCTATTATCTACTATCTGCTATCTGCTATCTGCCATCCCGGCCTTGCGGAGCCGTTCCGCAACGAAGGCGCGCTGCCAAGGACGGCGGGCGCGTTTAGGGCCGACACCGTCTGGCAAGGCGTCCGTGAGGTCGCATGTCCCGTCGAGCATACGCAGAATCGCACCGCGCTCCGAAGCGCACTTCCCCGCGAGGCGGATGGCAATATCTCCAGCGCTCCAAAGCGCCGTCATGCGGACCATGGAGCCGCGCGTCTGGTCGCATGCGATGGATGACAGCGTCCGCAGCGAAGCGCGGCCTCCGCAGAACCCCAGCGCCCAGACCGCCGCAAGGGAATGCGGCGCCTTGCCGAATGGATTGGGGTGCGTACCGTCCTCGCGATCCGCCGCCATGGCGGCAAGAACGGGTTCGACGCGCTTGTCGCCGAGCGCACCAAGGAGCAATGCAGCATCACCGGACTTTTCGCTCCCCTGCCCCACGAGCGGCCAGACGCTGTCCGCGATGCGTTTCAACCCCATGCGGTATAGAAGCCAAAGCGCAAGACCGCCATGCTCCCCGCCAATAGCGGAGACAAGGCGGCTAACGCCATCATCCTTGGATGCGGACGCGACGAGGTCGACGCCTTCGTAAGCCCTTGGAGTCACTTCGCCGAAAATGCCAGGACCTGGCGTCCATTGCTCAAGCGCCCCGCTTGCGCGAAGCGCTTTCTGGAGCCGCTCAAGCGGCACATCTCCCGAGGCGACGCCAAGTCGGGTCGCGAGGGCAGCGGCGATGCCGGCCGCCTCCCCGATGCGCTGTATGTCGCGTTGCATCCTGAATGCGTAGGTCGTCTCCGATGTGCATCCTGCGGCCCTGCAGGCCACAAAGAGGTTGTCAATGCCCTCTGCCAGGATGGCGCGATACGGGATTTCGCAGCCAGTCGGCATTTGCCAGAGGCCGCAGCACCAGTTGTAGAAGGCGAGGTCGCGTCCCTCGGCGAAGAAGTCGCATGCGTGTCCATCGACATGGCCCGCCGTAAAGCCGATAACATCGTCGAAGGCGCGGTGTTCGACGAGATCGTCCAGCGTCAGCCGGTAGCGCGTGGCGGCAAGTGGCCCTTGCCGGATGCCTATCGCCGGCGCCATGCCGGTCGTGCGGTTGAAGGTGTTGCTCGTGCGGACGCACGAGTCCGCAACGAGTTTCCTTGTGGCCTCTATGCGGGCGGTGGTCATGTCGAGGCTGTCGGACGGATCGACATGACCGCAGTCACGGTTGTCGATGAAGAGCGTCAATTCCTGATTGGCGCCAAAACCGAAGCAACCCCATATCTGTGAGAAGGGGTTCATGGATCCGTCGCCCTCGCGACCGACTGAAAGCGGAACGCCGGCGGAAGCGGAGAGGAATGCATCGCCTGTCGAGTCGATCCAGTTTTTGGCGGCTATGCGGACAATGCCTTTTGGCGTCGCAGCGAGTATCGATACGATGCGTCCGTCCTTGACCTCGGCCGACGACGGGATAGTACGCGACTCCAGAAGCGTCGAGACGCCGGCCTTGCCCAGAGCCATCCATGTCGCAACGAGCCGCGCAAGTCCATGATAGCCCCGTCCAACCTGTTGCTGCGTGGCGAAGAGCGGTTGGAGGCGTTTGACCTCGGCGTCTAATTCGTCCTGCATTCCACCATGGCAGCCGTGGTAATACGAAGGGATGCCCCCGATCGAAGGGATGCCGCCGACCATCGAGCGCGCTTCAAGCGCAAGCGTTCCAGCTCCGCCAGCCGATGCCGCAACCGCAGCGAAGAGTCCGCCCGTGCCGAGACCGGCGACGCACACATCCGTCTCGATCGTGAAAAGAGGCTTTGGGTCGAGAGGACGCAGGCGCGGCGGAAGCGTGCAACGCGGGGCGTTCTCCAGCGCGGCAAAAGCGCCTTCTCCCAGGGCGTAGCGATCGCCAAGCGTCGCGGACGGCGCGGAGGAAAGAGAAGGAACGGCGATGGCGAGGTTTGCGCAGGGCGATTTCGCCGAAGCGCGACGCCGTGGATAAAGCGGATATGCGCGATAGCTCCAGTGGGAGACAAAAGCGTCTGCGCAAGTCTTGCCAAGTCGCCGCCTCAAAGCCTTGAAGACCGGCTCGACGATCCCTGCCTCGCCACCATGCATGGACCGTGGGCACTCTATGCGCAGGATCTTCTCAGACGACCAGCCGGAGGACTCGAACACTACC
This sequence comes from Kiritimatiellia bacterium, assembly GCA_017458965.1. Taxonomy (GTDB): domain Bacteria; phylum Verrucomicrobiota; class Kiritimatiellia; order RFP12; family JAAYLN01; genus RGIG3612. The sequence goes on from JAFSZJ010000098.1 coordinate 8,717, forward strand.
TTTACACCGCGCATCCCTCCATCAATCGTGAAAGGGCATTCGATTGGCCAGCGCGTCCGCTGCAGGAAGAAACGCAGGACATGACGCGATGGCTCAACGGGTTCCTCGGCAAGGCCACAGAGGCGCGCCAGAAGACCATGCTCCGTCGCGTCGATCCAATTCGCGGCCGAGATCGCGGCAAGACGGGAGCGTAGGGCGAATGTCACGCTACGCAAAAGGCCATTGCCCGCGATGTCGGCCGCGACTGGGGTGGCGAAGTACAGGCGCGTGACGGCTGTGGCGGCAAGAAGCTCGTTAGCAACCCACTCGGCGCTGCCGGGGTCGATCCAATCCTCCGCTATACCGGTAGCGCACCCGATCGCGTACATGAATGTGCGCATGGAGTCCGGGGTCTTGCCGGCCTCCGGACAACGGGCATGCGCGCTTTCCCAAAGCAGATCGCATTCTGGATCGATAAGGATCGTCTTCAGGCCTGCCGCCGTTGCGGCCGTAGCCGCCGCGTATCCGGCATATCCGGCTCCGACAACGGCGACATCCCAGCGCGTTGCCGAAAGAGCTTCAAGGGTTTTGCATTGATCGACCTTGGCGAGATTGGTTGTTCTGCTTTTCATGATCGGCGTAGATAGGTTCTCGGATCACACAGAAAGATGATAGCACGGCCGTCAGCATGAAGTGAATGCTACGCCCCATGGCGAAGTTGTATAATGATTCCTATGGAAAAGAGACTCCCCCAGCTCCTCCCGCTTATGGTACCGGCGCTCCTCGCGTTGTCCGCCATTGCAGCCCCGGAAAACGGCACCACCAACGCAACTGGCCGCCTCGAAACCGCCTACAACGAGGACCAGGTCCGAATTACAAACACGGCCACCAATTCGGCGATGGGTGGCGTCTTCGAGGACCGCTCGGACCCGATAGCCAGCCAAGACGCCGTGCCAGGTGGACGCATCGTCTATGCGGGACCCTCGGAACCGAAAAGCCTGAACGCATACCTCGACAACAATGTTTTCTCTTACCAGGTCTTCGGATCACTCTACGAGACGCTTCTCGGCTCCGATCCCCTGACCGCCGACCACGCCCCCGGTCTCGCGGACAGATGGGAGGTGTCGGAGGACAAACTCTCGTTCACGTTCCACATTGATGAAAAGGCGCGATGGAGCGACGGGAAGCCGATTACGGCAGAAGACGTCGTCTGGACTTTCAATGCCGTGATGGATCCCCAAAGCCAGACAGGTCCCGTGAAGGTGGCCCTTCGCACGTTCATGGCCACACCACCCGAGATAGTCGATAGAAACACCGTACGCTTCACGGCGGACGAGGTTCATTGGCGAAACCTTGGCGCGGCAGGCGGCTTCGAGATATTGCCGAAGCACATCTTCGAGGGCAAGGACTTCAACAAGATCAACGACGATTTCCCGGTCGTGTCAGGTCCCTACAGGATCAAGGAGCGCAAGGAGGGCGTTTCGCTCACACTGTCGCGCAGAAACGACTGGTGGGCGCGCTACCGCAAGTCCACCAAGGGGACGTTCAACTTCGGCACGGTCGTCTATCGCTTCTTCGCGGAGCAGGACAACGCCTTCACGGCTTTCATGGCCGGAGAGGTCGATGTCTTTCCCGTATATCGCGCCGCTATATGGACGGAGAAGACAAAGGGGCGGCGATTCGACTCGAACTGGATCGTGAAGCGCCGCATCCGCAACCGACACCCGGTCGGCTTCCAGGGGTTCGCGATGAACATGCGCCGCGAACCATTCAGCGACATACGCGTGCGCAAGGCACTCGCCCATCTCCTTGACCGCAACCGCATGAACGAGACGCTCATGTCGGGGCAATACTTCCTACAGCGCTCGTACTACGACGGCATATATGATGCCGACAACCCCTGCGGGAACGTCCTGATCGAGTTCGATCCCGTCGAGGCCGGACATCTCCTGGATGAAGCCGGTTGGGTGGTCGATCCCGCGACCGGTTCACGCATGAAGGACGGCAAGCGCCTTTCCTTCACGTTCCTTACGCGTGACGAGAGCTCCGACAAGTTCCTGGCTCTCTACGGGGAGGATCTGCGGAAGGCCGGCATCGAGATGAAGATCGAACGCAAGGACTGGGCGGCCTGGGCGCGGGACATGGACGATTTCCAATTCGACATGACATGGGCGGCATGGTCCGGCGGGCTTTACCCAGACCCTGAGGGCATGTGGTCCTCAAAGGAGGCCGACAAGACCGGCGGCAACAACATCACCGGCTTCAAGGATCCGATGGTCGATCAGCTGATCGACACGCAGCGCTCCATCTTCGACCTCTCCGAACGCAACGGCATCTGCCGGCGCATCGATGGAATACTGGCCGACAGGGTCCCGTACATCCTCCTTTGGAACATCGACAGCGTGAGGCTCCTCTACTGGGACAAGTTCGGCACCCCGCCCACTGTCCTCTCGAAGTTCGGCGACGAGCGTAGCCTGCTGGTGTACTGGTGGTACGACGCGGACAACGACGCCGACCTGAAGGACGCCATACGCTCCGGCGAGAGTCTGCCGCCACGCCCCGACGTCATCGACTTCGACGAGGTCTTCACCACGGCAGACTAGCGGATGTCGCGGACGGCATACATCCTGCGGCGGCTCCTTCTCGCCATACCGACCTTCCTAGGCATCACTCTCGTTTGCTTCGCGCTCACAAGGGTTCTCCCAGGCGGTCCCGTGGAGATGAGGCTCGCCCGACTACGGGGAATGGGCGCCGGGCCAGGCGGCGCCTCGGCTACGGCGGTCGCGACCGTGACGGAGGCTCAACGCGCCGAACTGACAAGGCAGTTCGGGTTCGACAGGCCATTCGCCGTGCAGTACGCAAAATGGCTTTTCAAGGACGCCATGGGTCTGAAAATGGCCTCGTACGACTATCCAGACAGGACGGCAGGAGAGCTGATCGTCTCACGCTTCCCTGTTTCACTTGTATTCGGATTGACCGGCTTCATCCTGGCCTACGCCATCTGCATACCGCTCGGCATGGCCAAGGCGCTTCGTAACGGATCGCATTTCGACGCCGCGACATCGGTCCTCGTCTTCATAGGCTACGCCTTGCCGGCTTTCGCGCTCGGGATGCTTCTCAAGATGGGGTTCTGCGGCACCGTCGACGGCATGCCCGCGCTCTTCCCGCTGGGTGGCTTCGAATCGCAGGACGCCGAGGTGCTTGACTTCTGGCATCGCACAGCCGACAGGGCATGGCACATGGTGCTGCCAGTGGTGTGCTATGTCGCCGGGTCCTTCGCCATGCTCACGCTGATGATGAAGAACTCCCTCCTTGAGCAGATTTCGGCGGACTATGTGCGAACAGTCATGGCAAAGGGGGCATCGCCGTCACGCGCCCTCTGGCACCATGCGCTCCGCAACGCGCTCATACCAATCGCCACCGGCTTCGGCTCCATACTTTCCCTCCTTTTCGCCGGGTCGGTGATCATCGAACGCATCTTCGAGATACCCGGCATGGGCCGTCTGAGCCTCGACGCCATAACCGGGCGCGACTACGCCGTCTTCATGGCCATACTGGCGCTAACTTCAACGCTCCAGCTGCTTGGCAACCTCCTCTCGGACATCTGCTACATGCTGATAGACCCGAGGATCACGTTCTCATCGGGAAGGTAGGCCGATGGCTGGAAGGAACACAAAAGGTGCGCGAAGGTCCGGACTGGGCAGGCTGGCAACGGTCTCGCTCGTCCTTCTCTGCGCACTCTACGCCGCCAGCCTCGTCTCCGAACTCATCTGTAACTCCAAGCCGCTGATCGTCCGAGCCAACGGACATGTGGCAATGCCGTTCCTGGCGCATGTCACCGAAGACGACTTGTTCGGAAACGGCGTCCCGAGGGAACCCGACTGGTCTGAAGTCGCCGCAACCGGATCCGTCCACGCCATCTTCGCCCCATTACGCCATGGCCCATCGGACATCATCGACGCCGCATCGCTGGCAGGCTTCCGCCGCATACGCGCTACCATACGACCAAAGGTCGCCTCTGGCAGGATCGATGTCCGTCCCGACATGACGGTTTCACGTTGTGAGGGTGTCGAAGCCTTCTTCCAGCGCGTTCCTGACGCAGACGAACGGATTGACGCCCTTTTCGATCATCCTGTTGGTCTTGCGGATGCCATCTCATCGCGTTTCTCCGACAGTCCGTCTGCTGCAGCGACGTTCAGGATCGGGACGCCTGGAGTGCCCGATGCTGAGATATCCCTGGCCGAATACGAGCCTAGAGGCGCCACGCCGCGTACCGTGCGGCTGCGACTCCGCTCAGGCGAAGGCGCAGCACGGACGGCCTCGATAGTCTTCGATGTCAAGGACGGAGTCCCCTACCCCATCCGCTCCTCCCGCTCCGCATTCGAACACCTTGACGAGGAGACGCGCAACACCATCCTCGCCGCCCTCTCCTCCACTCCTCCACTTTCCACTCTCCACTCTCCACTTTCCACTCCCAACTCCTCCACTCTCGAACTTTCATACGAAAGCGTGACTTGGCCATTCCGTCCGGTCCCAGGTCACCCGATGGGGATAGACGCCGCCGGACGCGATGTCTTTGCAAGGCTTCTGCACGGCACACGGACGGCGCTGACCTTCGGTATGCTCCTTGTCGCATGGGCCGTGCTGATAGGCGTGATAGCCGGCGCGATGCAAGGCTACTTCGGGGGATGGGTCGATCTCGCCGGACAGCGTTTCATCGAGATCTGGAGCGCCTTGCCGTTCCTCTATGTGATGATCCTCGTCGGTTCGGTGCTGGGGCGCAGCTTCCTGCTGCTCCTCCTTTGCTATGGCCTCTTCAACTGGATCGGCGTCTCCTACTACGCCCGGGCCGAGTTCCTTCGGCTTCGCGGACGGCCATTCGTCGATGCCGCCAGATGCCAAGGGCTTTCCACATGGCGGATCATAATGCGCCACATACTGCCGAACGCTCTGACACCTGTCATCACGCTTCTACCGTTCAACCTCGTCGGGGCGATAGCATCGATTTCGGCGCTCGATTTCCTTGGCTTCGGTCTTCCGCCGCTGACGCCAAGCTGGGGCGAGCTGCTCCAGCAGGCGCAGCAGGACACCTCAGCCTGGTGGCTGATCCTCTACCCGTCGCTATTCCTCTTCATGACGATGCTGTTGTCGGTCTTCGTGGGCGAAGGACTCCGTGATGCCCTCGACCCGCGCCCTGACAGCCGCTATGAATGAGGGATATCCCTTAGACGTACCGTGAGCCACCTTCGCCAGAGGCTATCTGCCTGACGAGGCGCTTCAGGTCCTGCGCCTTGGATTTTGGGCAGACGAGAGTCGCGTACGGCGTCTGGACAACCACCATGTCCTCGCATCCGAGGAGTGCCAGCATGCGACCTTCGGCCGTGTTCACGACGATGCTTTCACGCGAGTCCATGGCCGCGACCTCACCAAGCGTCACGTTGCCGTCTCCGTCCGCCGGCATGTGCGCGACGATGGATGGCCACGAGCCGACATCGTCCCACCCGAACTCGCCTTCGGCCATGATGATGTTCCGGCACTTCTCCATGACTGCGTAGTCGAGCGATATCCGCTCAAGACCCGGATAGATGGCGGCAAGTCTTGCGGCCAGGTCGTCAGTCGAAGACGCGGAGGAGGCGGATTCGATGAGTGGAAGCAACTGCGGAGCGTGTGCGGCGAAAGCCTTCCCCATCGTCGCGACGCTCCAGATGAACATCCCGGCGTTCCAGCGGAAGCGCCCTGACTCTACATACGAGCGTGCAGTTGCCTCGTCCGGCTTCTCAACGAACCTCAGCGCCTTGCGCATGCTTGTCGAGAGCCCGAAGCCGCAATCCTCAGCGCCTTCGATATAACCGAATCCGGTCGCAGGATAGCTCGGGACAACACCGATGGTGACGATCGCGTCGGCTCTTGCCGCGACGGTGAACGAATCCGCCAGGATGCGGCGGAAGGCGGCGACATCGGCCATCAGCTGGTCGGCCGTCAGTATGGCGGCCACGCCATCAGGGTCGCGCGCCTTGACGAGACCCAGCGCGAGCGCGCAAGCCGCTGCTGTGTCACGACGCATCGGCTCCCCGATGATGTTTTCCGGCGGGACGGACGGACACGCCTCGCGCGATGGGGCGACTAGCGCATCGGCCGTGATGATCAGGATGCGATCCGGATCGACAAGACCGTCAAGCCTGTCAACCGCATGACGGATAAGCGGCTTGCCTCCGAAGATCGAGACGAACTGCTTGGGACGGCTAGATGTGCTCAATGGCCAGAAGCGTTCGCCGCTTCCCCCGGCCATGATTACTGCGAAATTATGTGAAGTGGACATTGGAAGTTGAAAGATGAAAGATGAGAGATGAAAGATGAGAGTGGAGAGTGGAAAGTGGAGAGTGGAAAATGGAAAGTGTGAAGATGAGAGTGGAGAGAAGTTGACCTTGCAGACTTTCAATACATTCTAGACATTCCTAGACTTTTGGACCTTCTAGACATTCCTAGACCTTCTTAGACTTTCTAGACCGTCCTGGACCTTCCTAGACTAGCGGCATTTCATCATCAGGGGCGAAAAAGCCACCGTCGCTATCGGCGTAGCGTACGCGGACAGCGTCCTTTGAGAGCGTTATCGCACCTGACACATGGTACTGGTCCCTAACATATGATGAGCAGACAGCTACGCCAGGCTGGAGACCGTAGGAGTCATGCGCCCCACCTGGCGCCTCGGTGTAGCATTCATGAAGGTGCCCGGAGAGCATAAGCGTGGGCTTCATCCTGCCGACGAGACGGCACCAGCGCTTGTAGCGCTTGATCTCTATCTGGAACTGCTTGTCAGGGATGAGGTAGTTGAAGGGCATGTGGCTGACGACAAGCCGCACCGGATATCTTTTGTACGCCTTCCTCGAGACCACCCGACGGATGAAAGCCTCCTCCTCCTCGCGGAACACCTCGCAGCATACGGTATGGCCGTACTCGTTGCATTCATCCACCTTGTCCTCGCCACAGTCTATGACGATGCCCCAGACCGGACCGAGATGGAATGTGAAGTAGCTCTCACCGGCCCGCGTCGTGGGCGTGTAGTCGGCCAGCATGTCGGCGCCCACGCCGCGCAGATCATGGTTACCGCGCGAGAACACGCATGGGATACGTCCCTTTGTGATAGGCCCGCTTATGAGGTATATGGCCTTGAACATGTCCACGGACTCGCTGCACTCGGGGACATCGCCGTTCATGATGAGGAAGTCGAGGTCGTCGCCGAAGAACGAACCGCTCCGCGCCGCCGCCTCGTGGCGGCTGTGGGAGTCGGCAAGGTTCACGAATTTGTATTCGGCCTTCTCGGCGACGGGTCTGAATTCAAACACCCTCTCCTCGATCCCCCCGCATTCCGAGAAGTATGCCTTGCGCTCGATTATCCTGCGCAGGCAGACCTTGTAGGAACGCGCCTCATCCAGCGCCACCATAGGTACGCGGGCGATGTGCAAGTACTTCGCGGAACGGAGGATGCCGTTCGAATGATCGAAGTAGGACTTGCCTCCGACCTCCACCCACATGGTGCATTCCGCATCGACCGGAACGCAAACCAGATACTCGTCCTCCACCGCGTACACGGATGGATATGTCATCATCAGGCTGTCTTCCATGCGGAGGATTCTAGCACAGCGAAGGCGATAAGCAGGATTGCGCAAGGTATGCCGAGAAGCCAGTCGCCAAACCGTGTGTAGATGGTGCGGCGCGGAACAATGGCCAGATCCCCGACGGCAAAGCCGGCGCCGGATCCGTCGCCACCGATCCGGCGGACGATTCTGCCATGGCCATCGATCAAAGCCGACACGCCACGGTTCGTTGCACGCATCATCGGCCTCCCATTCTCCACGCACCTCAACACGGCCTGCGCGAGATGCTGCTCCCCTTCTGCCGAGCCTGCGAACCAGGCGTCGTTGGCCAGCAATGCGAGAACATCCGCCCCGTTGCGGACGGAGTCGCGCGCAAGCGACGGGAAGGCGTCCTCGAAGCATATGAGCGAGCCGATCCTGAACTCGCCCCTGGGCGTGTGGATGGTGCAGACCGCCGCCGCGTCGCCGGGCTCGCAGCTGAAACCGGCAGGCGCAAGCCGCTTGAGGAACCGGAGTTTCGATTCCAGCGGAATGAACTCCCCGAATGGGACAAGATGCCTCTTGCGGTAGGTGGCCATGATCCCCTTTGGACCGAAGAGGAACGCGGAATTGTAGATCAGGTGCGGGTTCGGGACATCGTCATCCGGCGCGCCTCCATATTTAAGTTCAACACCGCCAGCCAGAAGCGCGGCACCGTCGAGGGCCGAAACTGCGCCACGGACGAGGTCCGCGGCATCACGGTCATAGGGAATATATCCAGGGAGGATCGTTTCAGGCCAAACGCAGATGTCTGGCGACGCCATGGCGGCGAGTTCGGCGTGCGACAAAAGAGTCTCCGAAGTCGTATCCAACGCCTCCTCATCCTTCTCGAAGATGCTTGGCATGTCTGCGCAGACAACGGCCGCCCGCAAACGGGGGGATTCGATTTCAACGCGGCGCGACTCGCCGATCGCATCCAGTCCACGCATCCAGCAGGCCACAGTCACGCAAAGTGCGATGAATAGCTCAAGAGAGCGGACAGGCCATTTGAAGATGCGGGGAACGGGGAGGCGGGGAGATGAAAGATGAAAGTGGAAAGTGGAAAGTGGAGAGTGAAAAGTGGGAAGTGGAGAGTGGGGAGTGGAAAGTGGAGAGTGGAGGGTGGAGAGGAGACGGGAGATAGTTGAGGCGATGGAGGAGTTTATCGCTACGAGAAGTAAGGAGACCGCACCGGCGCCAACCCAGGATGCAGGGTGGAGGAATGCGGGATTGCCGTATTGCGTCGCGGCGAGAGGGTTCCATGGGAAGCCGGTGAGAACGACGCCCCGCAGGTATTCAGATCCCACCCAGAATACTGGTTCGGCAATGAGGACCAGAAGGATGGGGATGATGGTCCAGGGGCGCTTCATGGCAAGCCGCCATGAAGCCGCAACCGCGAATGCGAAAAGAGCCTGGAAAAGCGAGAGGAAAAGGGAAAGCGCCACATGGCCGAGGCCGACAAGCGCCACTGGTCCGCCATTGTCTTTGAGGCTCCATAGCCACGACAGGTCGATCAGCCAGAAGACGCATCCGAAAACGAACCCCAGAAACGCTGCCCTGCGCGGCGGCGCGGCGCGCACCGCAAGCAGCATCGGCACGATGGCCACGAACGCCAGATCGCCATGCCCGAATGGCGGGAACGCCATAGCGAGCAAAACTGCCGACAAGACGGATAGGATGACGGACAGCACCTGGTTTCGCCCTATGCGTTGCGGAGGGCGTCGGCGCGGTCGGTTCGCTCCCATGGGAAACCGTCGCGGCCGAAATGACCATAAGTGGCCGTCTCGCGGTAGGACCAGCCCTGCGGCCTCATAAGACCTAGGTCACGCACGAGCATGCCTGGGCGGAAGTCGAATATGCGGCCGGACATGAGAATGTCCGCAAGGCGGTCCTCGGGGATGGAACCGGTGCCTAATGTCTGCACAGTGACGTTTATGCTCGTTGGTTCGGAGATTCCGATCGCGTAGGAGACCTGTATCTGGCACTTGTCAGCGAGACCAGCCGCCACGATGTTCTTGGCCGCGTAGCGGGCGTAGTAGGCGGCGGACCTATCGACCTTTGACGGGTCCTTGCCGGAGAACGCACCTCCACCATGGGCAGCCATGCCGCCGTAGGTATCGACAATGATCTTGCGTCCGGTGACACCGGCATCGCCGTTCGGACCGCCGATGACGAACTTGCCGGTGGGGTTGATGAGAAAGCGCGTGTCATCCGTGACAAGGCCCGTGGACGCCAGTTCCCCCCTGGCCACCTCTTCAAGGTCCTGCCTGATGCGCACGATATCGATGTCTTCGGTCTGATGGGAAAGGACGACTGTGGTTATTGCCGCCGGACGGCCACCATCGTACCGGATGCTCACCTGCGCCTTGGCATCAGGCCGCAGATACGGAATCTCGCCGTTATGCCGGAGGGTGGCGCAGCGCCGCATCAGGCGGTGCGAAAAGACCAGGGCCGCAGGCATCATCTCAGGCGTCTCGTTCGTCGCGTATCCGAACATCATGCCCTGATCACCTGCCCCCTGTTCCTCCGGGCATCCGCGTTCAACTCCCATGTTGATGTCCGGTGACTGGCCATGCAGTGCGTTGATGTAGCGGAAGTCGTCGCTGGAGAACTCCTCGCCGGGGCGATCATAGCCTATGTCGCGGACAACACCTCTGGCTATCGCCTCCGTATCCACGCCATCCCACCCGGAGCAGGTGACCTCGCCTATGTTGACAACGAGATTAGGGCCAACAGCGGTCTCACACGCGACATGCGCATTCGGATCCTTGGCGATGCAGGCGTCGAGAATGGCGTCCGAAATCTGGTCGGCAACCTTGTCGGGATGGCCCTCGGACACTGATTCAGATGTGAAGATGTAGCGCGATGGGAAAGTGTTCATGGGAGATGAGAGATGAGAGATGAAAGATTAGAGATGAGAGAGAAAAGATGAGAGATGAAAGTGGAGAGTGGAAAGTGGAGAGTGGAAAGTGGAAAGTGGAGAATGGAGAGTGGAGGAGTTGGGAGTGGAGGAGTGGAAAGTGAGGAGTTGAGAGTTAGGCGCCGTGGTGTTCAGGAAGTGGTGGAGGTGGCGTGGCTATGCCCGCCTCGACACGCTGTCGGACGGCCTCGAACAGCAGGATGGTCGTGGCAGCGGACACGTTCAGGGAATCCGCTACGCCAAGCATGGGGATGCGCACTCGCATGTCCGCCTCATTCATCCATTTGTCCGTGAGCCCGAACTGCTCGTTGCCAACCACCAGGGCCACATCACGAGTGAGATCAAGCTGGAAATGGAGTGCGTCGGCATGAGGTGTTGCGGCAAGGATACCGAAGCCCCTTGCCTTGAGGAAGTCCAGGCATTCGTCCGTGGAGCATTCAACAACGGGCATTGAGAAGATCACGCCTGTCGAGGCGCGCACGACGTTGGGGTTGTAGATGTCGGTGCACTTGTCGCAGACGATGACCGCAGCGGCGCCGGCGGCGTCCGCAGAACGGAGAATCGTCCCGAGGTTGCCTGGCTTCTCGATGGTCTCGGCGACAATCAAGAGCGAGCGTGGCGGGAGATCTAGATCATCCAGAGATCGTTTCGGCTGCGGTCCTACGGCAAGAAGCCCTTCCGGTCTTTCGCGGTAAGCGATCTTCAGGAACACAGGCGCAGAGCAGGATATTATTTCAGCCCCACGTTCCTTGGCTCTTTCGATGAGCGTAGGCTCGTTGACGCCTTTGAGGAAGAGCTCCTCGCAGAAGAAGAGACGGACCGGCGACCAGCCATGGTCGAGTCCGCGCTTTATCTCGCGGTAGCCCTCCGCGATCATCAGCCCTTCGTCATCGCGATGGGAGCGCTGACGCAACCTCACCACATCCTTGATCTTGGGATTGGCGAGACTCGTGATATCCAGGTCGGAGGCGATCATCTGGCTTGCGCCCTTTGGTGTCTACGCCATCGGAGGCAGTTCCTCGGTGGCCTTCGCGGAGCCACCCGCCTCGCGGCGGATGACCTCGATGCGGCGCTCGACCTCTCCAAGCCGTTCGTTGCAGGACTTGACGAGCTTCTGGCCGCGCTCAAAGGCCGCGACCATCTCGTCGAGTCCCATCTCGCCGCCCTCCATGGCCTCGACGAGCTTTTCCAACTCGCCTATGGCTTCCTCGAAAGACTGCTTTTTCTTCTCCATGTTCTGCTCCAAGCGGAACAATTCTACACAAAACCGGCGTCATCCTGCATCACGGGATCGAAATCGCGCCGCAGAAGCCTTTCCACACGATCGGCCCAGGCCTTCGCCGAATATCGCTCCGCCTGTTCCTGCGCCTTCATCGAGACATGCCGTCTCTCATCCGGCGTCATGCGATGAACACGGATCATCGCATCGCGAAGGGCGCTGATATTGTCGCTCGGGAAGACGATCGCAGGGGCGGCGTCGTCCACGAAGCCGCAGGCGTCGGAGGCGATGACGGCAAGACCTGCGCTCATCGCCTCAAGGGCGCAGATGCCCCAGGTCTCCCTCCTGCTCGGAAGGATCAGCGAGGCATGGGCGCCGATCAAGGCCGGCATCCTCGAAGGTGGCGCGAAACCAAGGCGACGCACCCCTGCGGCATTCGGGACCTCGACATCCCCGGCGCCTACTATGTCAAGATCCCATGGATCATTGACCGCCTCGCGATACTGCGCGTAGGCCGCAAACAACACATCGAGCGCCTTCTCCTCGGATAGCCGCCCGGAGAAGACAAAGCCCTTCTCCGCGACGCCGGCATCCTTGAAACGTTCCCAGCCGCTTGGATTGCACCCTGTGGCTATCCGGCCCTTGAAGCCCAACCACTCCGCATATCTCAACGTCCTTTTTCCGGGTATGAAGACGGCGTCATATCGCCGTAGGCGAGGCCACAATGCCCAGCGGGCAATGAACTTCCTTAAAGTCCTTTCCCAGGGCATCTCGAAAGTGAGGATCCTGCGGCAGCGGAAATCGGCGGTAGCGGCGCGTCTGGCGAGAGGCGTGCTCCACCCTCCCACAATCACGGCGTCAGGCCGGAAGGAGCGTATCGACTCTATGGCCTGATCGAAGCCATCCGCCTCAATGCGTCGCCAGTCAAGGCCATCAAGCTCGCTGCCGTCGAACCGGTGCTCAAGCGGGGCGGGTTCAATGAAGATGCGCAGTTCGCACCGACCGGCAAGTTCCCGCCAGCAGGCGTCCATGTAACCCGTGAAACCTGGCCAGACTATCGCAATGCGCTTCATTTGGCCTGACCTAGCTCCGCAAGGGCGTCCGTCACCTCGCCAAGGAGATCATCGCGCCCGGTTTCGCGAAGTATCTGGGCGAGCCGTTCAAGGGTGAGGGACGAGACCGGGACGTCGGACGGGTCCTCGCGGCATGTCTCAAGGCAAAACGCCACAAGCCCGTGCGAGATGCCGGGGCTCGGCGCAGTCGAGAAGACGCCTTTCGACACATCTCCGGTGAACTCCCCGGCAAGGGCGAGCGAAAGGGCGTTCTGCCGCACCATCCTTCGCGCCGCGTCACGCTCGAAGCCCGGTTTGGCGACCGCGATCGCGCGCCAAGCCCAATAAATCGCATGCGATGGCGCGAGACGCCAGTCAAGGGGTCCGAAAAAGCCTTCTATCTCAGCGACCGTCGCTGCGTCGAGCTTGAATCCCGGACCTTCGCCGATCACCTTCTCGCGTGACGCGAACTCGGCCGCCAGATTCAGACGGTACACCAAAGCCGCGGGATCGCCGTCGGATCCGATCTTGTTCTGATATAACCACCCCAGCTCGCGGCAAAGGCGCGGCGAGGAGGGGTTGGCAGGAATCGCCTTGTGCTCAAGCAGGTCGATGCCGGCCTTGACCCATTGTAGGCGCGTCCTGCCGTCCTGTATCATGGCCGTCACGTTGTAGGCGAGGTTCCAGGCGTTGAAGACCCAGGCGTCGATTGCCTTGGGGTCAAGCGCGGTGATCCAGTCGGAAAGCTGCACCAGCTCAAAATAGCGGCCCTCCTCCTGAAGCTCCCCTGCGCGGATCCACAGGATCTCCGAAAGCACCCCGCGGAACCCGCCGAACGCCACCATGACGTACCTGACCCATGCGGTCTCGGTCCCCTCCCCCGGCGTCTTGGCTCGCATTTCGCGAAGCGCCCTGGAAGTCGGAACGGCGGCGGCAAGGCCGGCCACGATCAGTACGGCAGGAATGACTCCGCGCCATTTCATTCGGGAAGCTCCCTTCGCGAAAGGATCAGGGAGAACACGGCGAAAAGCACGGCCGGTATGGCCACGCAGTTTGAGAGCAACGCCTTGGCCAAGTCGCGAGACGGTATCCACTCCGATGCCGAAAGGCGCGAAAGCGGATCTGCGTCGAGGGCGTTCCGCGAGACGAACGCGATGGCGCTCGTCACCGCAAGGGAGGCATGGTACTCCACGCGATGGACCGGTCCATGTATCTCGCCCGGCTCCACATCGAAGACGTATCCGTCCCTTACGACCCAATCGCTGCTGACGGCCGAGATCACAGCGCATATCGCGGCAAACACCGCGACCGGCAGCGAGAACACCGCGCCAAGCGCGACGCCGAACGCCGAAAGTAGGGCGAGGACCGACAAAAGCACAAGGTACGCGCGCACCATGTTGGCGGGCAGCGACCCAGCCGCGAGGAGAAGGACTATTCCCCGCCTTGGCTGGAGGACTATCGCCGGGGCGTCTTTGGGGGATGTATTGGAAATGTCGAGCCGCAACTCTCCGTCCAACAGCGGTGCCGAGTCAAAGCGGAGCGGCGCGTCCACGCCCTGAGGCGGAAAATCATCGACCACGAACGCAAGGCTTTCCTCGCCGGAACCATTCGCGGCGGGACGCGAGAGGGAACATGACGCCGACGACGGCGCATCGGATATGAGCTTCGCACGGAGCCAGAATCTTTCGCCGGCGGCGGGAAGGCGTCGCGGACGGAATGCGAAGGTCGTCGAACCATGCAGCGTTATGGCCGCATTCGGGGCGCGGCGCAGAAGCGTCGCCCGCAGACGGCGGCGACCGGCCGGGTCAAGGTTCTCCGACACCTCAGCCGATGCCAGGATCCGTTCCACCTGCTCCTCGACGGGCGGAAGGTCCGGACCAACAAGCTCCTTGGCCACGCCAATTGCGGAATCCTTGTCCATGCCGCGCAAGGCTATGTGCGCCCACGATATGACAAAGGCCACTGCGAGGAGCGATCCAAGAAGGAGCATCACTCCTAGCCACTTCCCAAGCAGAAGCTGCCACATTCGTATGGGTTTGACGCGGGCGAGCTGAAGCGTGCGGCGTCTCACGCCACCTGCCACCGCGGCCGAGGCGATCCATGGGGAAGCGAAAGCAAGGATGCCGAAAGTGGCGGCAAGGGGGTATAGCAGTATCATCCGCGCCACGCCAGGCTCCGAGCCGTCCCCGACAAGGGCGAGCGGGAGGAAGGCCGCGACGGAGGCAACTATCAGGAAGAGGGAAAGCGCGACCTTCGATCGCACATTCTCCCTGAAGGAGAGCACCGCCATTGACAGAACCTTGATCATCCCAGTCCTATGCCCTTATAGCATTCGGAATCTCGGTGGCCGGACCTTCATTTCCCCAGGAACGGCGCCAGAGAGGCGGTCCGCACCCGTCCGCCGCCCTCCTCGGCGTCCGACTCCCGCACAACATCGAGGAAGAACGTTTCGAGGTCGATGCGCGGGCTATCGACCGACACAGCTTTGCCCGTGGCCTTTTCAAGAGCCGCCTTCGCCGGAGTCTCGTCGCCGCGACGAAGGCCGGGGACCGTGAATCGTATCGCGTCGGGACGCGACAGCAGTTCGTCTATGCGCCCCTCGGCTCTGAGGAGTCCGTCGGATATTATGGCGACGCGGTCGCAGACATCCTCGACGTCCGCGAGGAGATGCGACGTCATGAAGACCGTCTTGCCGGCGGATGAAAGCGCACGGATCCAGTCCTTGACGTCACGCGAAGCGATCGGATCAAGACCGGACGTCGGCTCGTCCAGTATCAGAAGCTCGGGGTCGTTTATCAGCGCCTGCGCGAAGCCGACGCGCCTCGCCATGCCCTTGGAGAACTGGGAGATCTCCATATCCGCGACTTTGGAGAGTCCGACCATCTCCAGAAGCTGGGCCGAGCGCTCACGGGTCGTGGCACCGTCAAGGCCGAACAGACCCGCGTAGTAGCGAAGAGTTTCACGCGGAGTCAGGAACCGATGCAAGTTCGAGACTTCCGGCAGATAGCCGATCCTTCTCTTGACGGCGACATCGTCAGGGGAGTGGGAGAGTA
This sequence comes from Kiritimatiellia bacterium, assembly GCA_017458965.1. Lineage (GTDB taxonomy): Bacteria > Verrucomicrobiota > Kiritimatiellia > RFP12 > JAAYLN01 > RGIG3612. The sequence continues at coordinate 24,553 of JAFSZJ010000098.1, forward strand.
CACGGACGCTGCCGGAAGTCGGGCGGACAAGCCCGAGGACGATCTTGATGGTGGTGCTCTTCCCTGATCCATTCGGACCAAGAAGCCCGAAGACCTCCCCACGCGATACGGATAGATCCAAACCGCGAAGCGCCTGCGTCCTCGGCCTTCTCCAAAAGTCAAGGTAGGTCTTCGCAAGGCCTCGGATGCTTATTGCCGCATCCTTGCCGATGTCATCTTGCCCCATTGGAACTCCAAACCCGGACTCATCCGGCAACATGCGAATCGTACCACAGATCATTCGCCATTCGCCAAAGGAGAACGCATATGGTAGTATCTGGACATGCGCTTTAGTGCGCATGCAATTCAAGGAGGTTGAGGATATGTTCAAGTGCAGGACAATCATTGCGGCGGCCATGGCGGTCCTCTTCGCAGGTGCGGCGATGGCGCTGGACGCATACTATGTCGTGGCTATCACGAGCATGACCGGGGAGAAAACCTACGAGGTCATGGACAAGGAGCGGTTGGCGGCGTTCAAGAAGCAGATAGCCCTTGAAGCGCGCTTCTTCATGAAGGCTGTATCCAACGTGCAGAAGGAGTGGATGTCTCCGGAGCGCAAGGACTCGCACCAGTACCGTTGGCAGGGCCAGAAGCTGAAGCCGCGCGCCGCGAGGGAGTCGCAGCCGTACACGAGCCAGGAGAAGGCGACCGAAAAGGCCGACAAGATGATGGACAAGGCGCTCGGCCTAGACGACCCGAAGAAGAAGAAACGGACAAAGCTCTCCGAGAAGGAGGAGGAGAAACTCTACAAGGAGAGGATGCGCAAGCAGGAGCTCGACGAGCTTGCGGCCGAAGTCCAGAAGGAGATCGACTCCCTAATCGCCGCCGCAGCAGCCGCGACCAAGTAATGGACATGCGATGAAGATCGCCGATCTACCATCCGTCGTCCGCCGGCTCAAGGACGACTACAATTCGCACCGCGCTCCCATCATGGAGCTTGTGGCGGAGCAGACGAACGACCCTTTCCGCGTACTAGTCGGAACAATACTCAGCGCCCGCACGAAGGACGCATGCACGGCGGGCGCATGCCGTAGGCTCTTCGCGAAGGCCACTACCCCGGAGGAGCTGGACGCCCTGTCCGAGGAAGAGGTGAAGTCGCTGATATACCCGGTGGGATTCTCCGCCACGAAGGCGCGGATGCTGAAGAGGCTGCCGTCAGTTCTGCGCGAGCGCTTCGGCGGCGTGCTGCCGGACGATGTCGAGAGCCTCTGCGAGCTGCCAGGCGTCGGCCGCAAGACGGCGAACCTCGTCGTGGCGCTTGGCTTCAACAAGCCGGCGATATGCGTGGACGTCCATGTCCATCGCATATCGAACCGCTTCGGCCTCATCAGCACACAGACGCCGCTCGAGACGGAGATGACCCTGCGGCGCATCCTGCCAGTCCGCTACTGGCAGACGTGGAACAGCTACCTAGTCGCCTTCGGACAGACACGGTGCTCGCCGCGCAACCCGAAATGCCAGGGCTGCCCCATCGTGCGCTGGTGCGACTACGGCGCTACTCGAGTTCAACAAGCGCCAGCGAAGGGCCGTCGGGCGTAGAGATCTCGCGGGCCCCGTAATTCACATGGACCGTCTCGGCTGGTTTTCCGCCGTACACGGGTTTGACGATCTTTTCGCCAGAGGCGTTGAAGGCGACAGGCTCCTCTCCGTCGCGGACGCGCGTCCAGCCAGAGACGCGCCCAGACTTGTCGTACGCGTAGATGTCGCGCCAGTCCTTTGGCAGCGATATCTCGGGATCGACGTACCGTGACCTCCCGGAGGCGTAATCCACCCCGAGGATTTGATGGTCCTGCGAATATGTCCTGTTCTCGTTGGCGAGGAAGAAGCAGGAGAAGAAAGCCGCGGGCGAGTAATGGGTGCCGTCATCGGCTATCAGCGCGATCTCCACGCGGGATGACGGCATTCCGAACGGGGTGTCGAACGGGGCCTCATGGTAGTCGATCTCGACATCGACGACCCTGCGGGTGTCATCGTGCGGCTTTATGCGTATCTTGTCGTTGTCGCCCTGGATGATGACCCAGTGATACGCGAGCTTCGTGTCGGCGCGGGGGTTGACGGGCATGGCCTCAAGCGTGTACTTGCGCGTGTATGCCATGCCGCGGAAGACGCGGCAGATCGCGAACGGCGTCTCGGCAAGTGCTTCGCCGCGCGCCAGATCGAAGTAATCCACGCCCGGCGTCTTGTCGGCACCCTCCTCGCCTATCATGCGGAGGGCCACCATCGGGGGCAACGAGTTTGTGGTGAGGGAGTGCGCCGCCTCGACCAGGCGGACGAGGTCGATCCTGTCGCCGTTCATGACGATGGGATGCGACGATGGCACAAGGTAGTCGGTACGGCGGAAGATGTCCTTCTGCGAAGAGTAGATCAGGTAGCGCAGGACGGGAGCGACCAGATGGGCGCGCACCAGGCGCTCCTTCGTCTCAGGCCTCAACGCCGCGAGCGCGGCGGCGAGGGCGTTCATGATCGGTCTGTCGGTCCAGGATGATCCATGCGATATGTAGATGTACGGCGTGCGGGAGGGGAATACATCACCGGCAATTGTCGGGAGGTAGTCATGGTGCTGCGGGTACACGTACATCTCGTTGTTGAGGTACTGCTGGACGAGATATCGCATGTTCTGGCCAAGCGCGTTGCGGGCCGTGCTGCGCCATGCAGGGCCCTGCGTCAACGCCGTCGAGCTGTTTCCGATCACGGTCTGGCCCGCGAAGGTTATCAGCGTCGCGCCCATGTTGTCGATGCCGTTCGACACGGCCTCCTGCCCGTATCTGATCGGCGTAAGGCCGGGGAACATCCTGCGGTCTATGGTTGAGTGGCCCCTGTCGAGGTTGTCGTAGAGGTCGCCCCAGTTGCCGGCCGCAGTCCCCTCCTCCTGCCAGGCGAGAAGCTTCTCGCCTGCCTTGCCGGGAAGGCGCGCGTAGAGGTTCGTCGGCATCTCGTCAGGGCGCAGCTGGATGGCGAATAGGGATATGAAGCCTCCGTTCTCCATGTCCCATGTCGTGTTGGAGGAATCGACCCTGGCGACCTTGGGGACATCGACTTTGAACGGCCGTGTGACGCGCCTCCGCTTATCAGGATGGAGGGCAAGGTCATGAGCTTCGGCGAGGATATCCGCAAAGGTCTTCTCGCGGCGAAGGACGGCCAGGTCGGGATCCGCGGCAATGGCGTTCGAGTCCGTGAAACCGAGGCGCACGGCCTCCGCGAGAATGGCTAACGCCTCGCGTGGCTTGCCTACCCGTGTGCGGGCGCAGGCGAGGTTGTAGCGCCAGGTGGCGTCCTCGGGGAATATCCGCACGGCGTATGTCGCGATCTCATCCATCGCCCGGTAGTCGTTCTTTTCGATGGCTTTCTTCAACTGCCCTACGAGCTGCCGGTGGAGGGCATGAAGCCTCGGCATCGCGAAAACGCTGTCAGCCGGCGCGACCACTGCCGGTCCTGTCTGAGCGACCTGCGCTTGCGTCGGCGACGCAAGCATGGTCGCCGTCAAAGCCAATGAAAGCCCCGCAATGCGTACGCCTGCGGGTATATCGAGGGAAAAGACTCTCTTCCGTTCCATGCGTCGATTATACCACCGGACTATACATTCCCATTATGATTTGGCTTGAAATCGATCAGGGATGATGAAAAGATTGTCATGAAAACGCCGGCCACTCCGGTGGAAAGGAACGCATCAACATGAACACAGGCTCCATACGCTCCGCGCTTCGCCCGCTTATGCTCGCGGCATTCGTATCCGTAGCAATCGCGCTTCCGGCCGTCGCCGACGGACGCGCAGATCTGCCGCTCGACCTGAAGCCTCTCGCGCTCGAGACATACGGACTTCGCGGCGCGGTAGCCGTGAACTCCAATGTCGTCGTCGCCGTTCTCGGCGCATCGACCACAGGTGAACGCCTGAAGACCGTCTCATGGAGGGTGCGAAGCGAGGAGGATCCGGACTACGCATACCCGCTCTTCATCAAGCCGAAGGCCGTCGCCAAGGTCATCGACGAGGTCGAGTTCCCGCTTCCCGAAAACTTCAAGGCTCCGGATCCGGCCAAGAACAAGATGCAGCGGTATCTTGTCGCCCTGACGCTCCCGCGCCCGCTCAGGCAAGGTGTCCGCTACGGCCTCGTGCTTCACGGCGACGGCGGACTGGCCACCGGTGGCAAGTCCGGATGCCAATTCACTTGGGACGGCTCCGTATTAGACGACCCGGAGAAGGTCCGTGTGCCGGCGGACGATATCGCGGCGCGGATGGTCGGACTCCGCCGCGTGTCGCCGCTTGGCGATGGCAAGATCGCCTTGGAGTTCGGCGCCACCTTCTCGACATCCGGGGGATGCGACCTGCGGAACTATGAAGTCACGGTCAACGGCGAACGCATGACTTTCGACGCATTCGGGCGACGTTCGAAGATCGACGTCTACCTGCCCATTGGCTGGCCCTTCAAGACCATCCTACAGCACGAAATCTTCCTGGACCTAGGTCGCGACCTCAAACCCGGCGACCGTGTTGAGGTGAAGGTCGGGCCTGCGGTCTGCTCCGGCGAGCGGGAGGCCTCGTTCGTCTTCGATCCATCTACCACGATCTCAAGGTCCATCCAAGCCAACCAGATCGGCTATCTCCCCGACGCGCCCAAGGTGGCGTATCTCGGCTTCTGGCTAGGCTCCTTCCCGGAGAAGCCGAAGTCGGTGGACAAGTTCGACTACTCCACACCCCCTACCCCGGAGGCCGCGTACTTCGTCCAGCCACCGGCGGAGGAGACGGCGGTCGCAGAAGATCCAGCCGCGGAGACGGACCCGAATTCGAGCCGCTACGAGGACCTGGCGCCATACGCCCTGCGCTTCCGCGAGGCGCCGGCCTTCGAGCTGGTCCGCGAGAAGGACGGCAAAGTCGCCTATTCGGGCATAGCCCGCTTCGTGCACAACGGGCTCCTTAACGACGGCCGCGTCAACCACTCTGCCGAAAACGTCTATGTGCTGGACTTCACGGACTTCGCCACGTCTGGACGCTACTACCTCCGCGTTTCTGGCGTCGGGCGCTCCATCGCCTTCGACATCTCGGCAGACGTGTACGCCCGCCCGTTCAAAGTTCAGTCCACCGGCGTCTTCGCCCAGCGCTGCGGAATCGAACTGACGCCGGACCGCGCACCCCACTGGCATCGCATCGCGTGCCACACGAACGGCGTCCAGCTGACCACCGTTGCGAAGTGGAAGCATCCCAGCTTCGGCCCGTTCCGCGAGAACCCGGTCCCCTCGCCCAACCCGGACTACCCGCGCCTGGCCGCGATACACGAGGCGCTCCTTGCCGACAAGACGCTCGTCGCGCGCTTCCCGCTAGAAGGCGACATGTCGAACACAGTCGCGGGGGCGTCCGTGGCGCTCTCGCGGACAGGCGAAGGCTGCACATTCGTCGATGACGCCACTATCGGAGCGAAGGTGCTTCGCACTGGGCGCAAAGGCAACGGCTTCACTGGCGAGTTCCCCATCGACCCGGCCGTCGGCGCTACCGCCACATTCTGGATGCTCCGCGAGGACGTGGACGGCAACAACTACAGCGGCGACCTGATCCGTTTCGGCGGAAGCAAGGGGTCTAGCCTGGTCTTTACAGCGAGCTGGGGCATCCTGAAGCTAGGCGGCGCCACATGGCGACGCGTCGGCGACAGGAAATGGCGCCATTACGCGATCCGCATCTCGCCAGTCGGCGACGACGGGAAGATGGAGGCCGTGCTCACCGTGGATGGCGAAAAGGCCGCTCAGCAGAGGATCAAGCCGCCGGAGACGGATGAGTTCACCTTCGCAGGCGCGACCGGCGATGGCGCCGCAGGAAGCCACTTCAGCGATCTGCGGCTATACGGACGCGTGTTGTCCGGAACTGATCTCACGAACCTGGCCACGCGGGCGTCGAAGACGATTCCCGCCGTCATCCCCCTTGTCGGCGGGCATCACGACGCCGGCGACTACAACCCGCGCTGCCACATCGAGGTGGCGCAGACTCTTCTTGCAGCATACGAGCACGCGCCGCGCAAGTTCTTCGACGGGCAGCTCGACATACCGGAGGCCGGCAACGGGCTTCCCGACATCGTTGACGAGGCTCTCTGGGCGCTTAAGCCCTGGACCTACCTCCAGGATGTCGACGGCGGCGTCCGGGCCGGAACGGAATCGGCTGGCGACCCCAACTTCCACCAGACGGTGGAGCTGGACGACAAGGGCGACTTCGCCTACGACAAGGACAGCAAGGCGTCGTTCATCTTCGCCGGCGCGTTCGCGCAGGCGTCGCGCATCCTTGCCTCATGCGGCCGCGCCAAAGAGGCGGCGGACTTCCTCTCCCGCGCCCGCCGCGCTTACGCATGGGCAGTTGAAAACGTCCCCGAAGGCCTCTCGTCGCAGGGGCAGTTCACGGAGTACCGTCTGTCATCCCGCGCCTACGCCGCCGCCGAGCTTCTCCACACCACCGGCGAGGAGGCGTTCCTGCGCGACTTCCGCGAATGCTCGCCGTGGGGTTCGTACAAGGATGCGGATATCCGAGTCCACGGCAAGTACGAGGCAGCCGAAGCCGCTTATGCCTTCGTGCGCGACCCTGCCGCGAAGAACCGCGACCCGGCCTTGTATGAAAGCGTCCGCGCCGCAATCCTCCGCGAGGCGGACTGGTACATCAAGGGTTCCGACGCCATGGCGTACAAGTTCGTCCGCCACCCCGACGCGCCAATCAACTGGGGTACCGGTGCGTATGGCAACCACATCCCACCGGTCCTGGCCGCATGGTTCCTTACAGGCGACGGGAAGTATCGCGACTGGATCGTTCGCACATGCGACGTCATGCTGGGGGCCAATCCGCTTGGCCTCTCATGGATAACGGGTCTTGGCGAACGCGGGATCAGGGCGCCTCTCCACAACAGCCGCTACCGTCCCGAGGGGCTTGTCGTGGACGGCTTGCAGGGCGAGGGCCCGGTCGGGAGCGGACGGGCATACAACTACAAGGAGACCGTCCATCCGGCCCACGACCCCAAATTCGCGGTCATGCACTCCTTCGTGGACTGCCACTTCGCGATAGGCATGGACGAGGGTGTGGTGGTACACCAGGCACTCGACATGGCGATCTTCGGGCTGCTGCTGCCCGATGCGCGGTAAAGCGCCGCGCCGATCGCTCACGCCTTTGCAGGAGACAGAAGCGCGTCCGATCCAAGAACCTCGGACAGAGGGTCGAAGCCGCCATCGCAGAAGCCGAGGCGGTTGTGGCGGGACCATCCTTCGGCGAAGCGGCATGCGCCGCCGGACATGGCGCCCATCTCGGCGCACAGCGAATGCATCGTCTCGAGGTAGGCATCCATGCCCTGGGAATCGTCCAGCCAGTCGCGCTGGCTCCGGTGCTCGGCGAGGGCCGCCGTCTTGGCGTCCATGACGTCATCGACGGCGACCAGGAACTCTGGGCGGCGGAAGGCGCCCATGGAGTCGCGGTGGCCGTGAGGCTGCGCGTGATAGACCATTACGGGGTTCTCCGCGATGGGGCGCGGCGGATCGCACGGCGCGTTCGGCATACCGCGGCAGAAGCCGGCCATGACAGCCAGGCGCGCCGTGAAAACATGGTCCTCCATGTAGTCGAAGAGCGACGGCACGAGAAGGATGTCAGGCGCCACCTCGCGGACGGCGGAGATGGCCTTGGCCAGACAGGGCTTGTCGTAGAAGACTTCGAGATCATGCGCGAAAGGCGGATGATATGCGGCTCCAAGCAAGCGGGCCGCGGAGGCCGCCTCCGCTCCGCGAATGCGGGCGGTGTCGGCGGCGTTCGTGACGTTCGACCCGCAGCACCCGTCGCAGAAGGTCATGTAGTGAAGCTCGCACCCGGCCTGGGCAAGGCGCAGCATGGTCCCAGCCATGCCGAACTCGATGTCGTCGGGGTGCGCCCCGATTGCCATGACTTTCATATCACGTCCTTGTTGAGGAGTTGAGAAGTTGAGAAGTTGGGAAGTTGAGGAGTTGAGAGTTGGTGGTTTTCCTACACTAGCCACTAGAACTAGCCACTAGAACTAGTGACTAGTGCATTTCGACATCGCATGTGCCGATGCCGGGGCGGTAGAAGTTGAAGCGCACGTCCGGATGGTCGGCGAGAAGCGACATCGGGACGGCGGCGTCGGGGATGCGCTTGGAGATCATGTAGGCGCTCAGGCGCATGCCGAAGGGGTTGTCATGGTGGCCGGGATGCCAGATCGACACTGTCTCGGCCTTCCATGTCTCGTACGGGCCGACTGTCATCGCCTGGGAAGGAACGGACTGCACCACGCCGCCACCGGACGTGCGGGCGTTCTGGATGAGGGTCATCGGGTGGAGGTCCACGCAGCGGGTGTGGAGCTGCCGCTGCACCTCCGGCGGCGGAGGAGCGTCGACGTACGCCCCCTCGCGCTTGGGCGGGTCGTTGAAGGCCCAGTGCTTCGTCTCGCCCTGTCCGCCCTGCATGATGACGCAGCGGAAATCCTCCCAGGACTTGCGGTAGGCGGTCGTGTCGGTGTCCGGGAAATGGAGGTTCTCGTCGGGCATGCGCAGTTCGGGGCGTATGCGGTCGAAGCAAAGCTCGCGGTCGGCCTTCTGGAAGCCAAGCGGGAAGTCGCGTCCTGCCGCCTTGCCGTCAACGACCCATTCGTCCATTCCCCAGAAGTGGCAGTTGCGGAGATCGAGTCCGATCGCGTTGACTATCTGCGCCACGATCGGAAGCTGCTCGGTCGGGCCTATCGGGCCGCAGATCCCGGCAGGGCGTTCCGGCGTCGCCTTCATCCAGGCCTCGATGTATTCGAGGGCCTCGGCGGCGTAGAACTCCTGGAATGTCTCGTACAAGCGGACTGTGAACCCCGGTCGCGAGAGGGCGAGGATGTCCTTTTCCGTCAGACGCGCCGCGGCGTCGAGTATTTCACGGTCGAGAGTGGTGTAGTCCCACCAGCCTGGGGCGACTTTGCTTTGGTTGCGCATGATTGCTGTCTCCTTGTGCCAAGATTATACCAGCAAAGGTCGAAGTCCGAAGGGTGAGATGGTTGGTATAATGTCAGCGATGATAATCACCCGTGAACCGCTGATAAGACCGCCGACGGAGGGACGCACCCAGTCCATCGGGCGCTACACGCTTGACCTCCTGCGCGAGATCGGAATCGGCACAGGGCTCTTCCTGGCGTCGATATCGTCGATGCGCCATCTCCTCGTATCCCGACGCATGAGACGCGAGACCGTGGCGCAGATCTTCGCCGCCGGCATCAAGAGCCTTCCCGTCATAACGGTCGTCGCGATCTTCACGGGCATGATCCTCTCGCTACAGATCGGCCTTTTGCTCAAGGACTTCAGCCAGGAGATCTACATCGGCACGACGGTGATGGTCACGATGCTCCGCGAGATGGGCCCGTTCATGACGGGGCTGATTCTGGCCGCGTGCGTCGGCTCGGCTATGGCCGCGCAGATAGGCACCATGTCCGTGAACGACGAGATCGCCGCACTTGAGATCATGTCGATCGACCCGGTCCGCTTCCTGATGACGCCCCGCATTGCGGCAATGCTCCTCGTCACTCCGCTGCTGTCGTTCTACACCTGCATGATGGGCGTGCTTGGCGGCGGCATCGTCGGCATGACGCAGCTCAACATACGCTGGAGCCAGTACATCCAGAACGCCTTGGAGTTCGCGGCCGTGAAGGACCTGTTCGTCGGTCTCTTCAAGGCGATGGTCTTCGGCGCCATCATCTCGACGGTCGCCTGCTACGAGGGCTTCGCCACGACGCAGGGAGCCGTCGGCGTCGGCCGTGCGACAAGGAGCAGCGTGATCACGTCGTTCCTGCTGATCCTGATCGTCGGCTACTTCATAACGAGCCTGTTCTACAACACCTAGGGCGGCGTCCCGCCGCGCTCTTGGAACATGTGAAATAAGCCAACTCCAACAACGACGGACAACATTTACATGCGGACCAACTCGCCCGCATGCGCCGCGCATGTTGGCGCGGCCCAAGCCAAGGTTGTCCCAAGTTGTTCATGTTGTCTTATGCCATTTTGGAGGTGCGGCGTCCCGCCGCGCACTCGGTGCATGTGTAGTAAGACAACTCCAACAACGACGGACAACATTTACATGCAAACCAACTCGTCCGCATGCGCCGCGCATGTTGGCGCGGCCCAAGTCCAAGGTTGTCCCAAGTTGTTCATGTTGTCTTAGTCTTCATGACTTGGCGACGAACCCGGCTTTGCGCGTCGGCGTCAGCCAACCACCGCCCCATAACACCTTTTCGGCTTAGGAGTCCGCGCAGTTTTTGAGCATTTCGCGGGCGTGGCGCAGAGTGACGGAGGTGAGGTCGCTGCCACCAAGCATGCGCGCGATTTCCTTCGCCCTAGCCTCGCCGGAGAGCGGAGCGATGGTCGCGGTCGTCCTGTCGCCTGCGACGGATTTAGAGACGGCGAAGTGCGCCTCGCCGTATGCGGCGACCTGCGGAAGATGCGTGATCGAGATGATCTGGTGGCTTCGGGATAGAGCTCGGAGCTTTAGACCTACCGCACGTCCGACCTCGCCGCCGACGTTGGAGTCTATCTCGTCGAAGACCAGGAGCGGGATCATGTCATGTTCCGCGAGGACGGATTTGACGGCCAGCATGACGCGGGCGATCTCGCCGCTCGACGCTATGGCGCGGAGCGGCATGGTCCCCTCCCCCGGGTTCGGCGCGAAGGCGAACGTCACGGAGTCGCAGCCAGTCCTTACCGGCTCGCATGGCGCCACGCCCACGCTGAAAAGCGACTGCGCGAAGCCCAGGGGCGACAGTTCCCCGGTGATCGCCTTGCCAAGGCGCGAAGCCGCCGAGGAGCGGACCTTCGTAAGCTTAGCACCCATGTCACGGACCACGCGGAGCGACTTGGCGATTTCTGCGTCAAGTCCGGCAAGCCGCTCTTCGCGGGAAAGAAGCGCCTCGAGTCTTTCCTTCCGGGCGTCGCGTGTCTTAAGCACGTCCTCCAGCGTAGGCCCGTATTTTCGCCTGAGCCTCTGGACGAGGGCCAGACGGGCCTCGAGTTCCTCCAGCATCCCCGGATCGGCATCCACTCGTGAGAGGCGGTCCGATATGGTCCGCGAAAGCTCCTGCACGGCCACGGCATGTTCCGCTATCTCGTCGCGCCATTCGCCGGCCTCCGGCAGTATCCGCGACAGTTCCTGAAGGCGCTGCTGCACGGTCGCCATCATGTCGAAGACCGAGCCTTCGCCGTCCGTCAGCCCATCCACGACGGCGCCGCCGACGCCCGCGATCTCCCCGGCGTTCGCCGCCTCGGAATGACGGGCTATGAGCGCGTCGCCGTCTTCCGCCGAAAGAGCGGCTTCGTCGATCTCCGTAACGGCGTATCGCAGGAGGTCTATCTCCTCCTCGATCGATCCGCTGGCCACCGACTCAAGCTCCGCCTTTTCCCGAAGAAGCGACTGCCAAGCCTCATACGCCTCGGCGTAGGCCCCGCGCTCCGCCTCGTCATGTGCGTACGAGTCGAGGATGGCGAGCTGGAAGTCGGGGGAGAGCAACGACTGGTGGTCGTATGGCCCATGTATGTCAATCAGGTGCTCGCCGAGGCGGCGGAGAGTGGCCAGCGTGGCTGACGAGTCGTTTATCCAGACGCGACCAGATCCTGACGCGGAGACAGTCCTGCGAACGATAAGGCGTCCGTCCTCGCATGGCGGAAGGCCGGCGTCGGCGAGGACTATATCTACGGCCTTGGAACCGTCGGCGGAAAAGACGGCCTCCACGGACAGTTCCTTTGCGCCGGAGCGTATCGCGCCGTGATCGGCGCGTTCACCAAGTACAAGTCCGAGCGCCCCTATGAGGACGGATTTTCCCGAACCGGTCTCGCCCGTGACGATGTTCAGACCGGGAGCGAAGCGCACCTCGGCGTTCTCGACCACGGCGAGGTTGCGGACTTTCAGATTCTCAAGCATGGGCCGGGTCCTCACAGGGACAGCAGATCGGGGACGTGCCGCGCGAGGAAATCACGCGAAAGCTCCAGCACAGTCGCGGCGCTGCCGGACGAAAGCGCGGCATCGGCGAGCGCCTTGGCGGCCGAGAACGGCACGGCGCGGATCAACGCCTTGATCGCTGGGATGGATGTCGGGGCCATGCTCAGCGAATCGAAGCCCATGCCTACGAGTATGGCGGCTAGGCCAGGCACGGACGCCATCTCGCCGCACAGTCCCAGCGGGATCGACGCGGACTTCGCCGCGTCGGCGGCCATCTTGACGAGCCGCAGCACGGACGGATGGGCCGGCTGGTATAGATGGGCCACTAGTTCGTTCGTGCGGTCGGCGGCCATGGTGTACTGCGTCAGGTCGTTGGAGCCCACGGAGAAGAAATCGGCGCGCTTGGCCAGGAACTGTGCCGTGAGCGCGGCGGACGGCACCTCCACCATGATGCCAAGTCGCGGCGTCTTGCATTCGACGCCGTTCTCCGCGAGGTCGTTCAGGCATTCCTCCATGATCTCGCGTGTCCGGACGAGTTCGGAGATGTCCGCGACCATGGGGAGGAGGATGTTGGCCGGGGCGCCTCCTGCGCTTGCGCGCATGATGGCGCGGAGCTGCATGCGGAGGACATCCTCGTCGTGCAGCAGGTAGCGGAGGGAGCGGAGGCCAAGGAACGGGTTCTCCTCGGACTCGCAAAGACCAGTTTCGCCGGCGAACTTGTCGCCGCCGAGATCGAACGCCCTGATGATCACAGGCCTGTCGCCCATGGCGTCGAATGCGGCGCGGTACGCGGCGACCTGCTCATCCTCCGGCACGGGCTTGCCGGATGCCATCCAAAGATACTCCGTGCGGAAAAGTCCGATGCCTTCGGCGCCATCGTCCACAAGCGAGGATACGCCTGCGGCGCTCTCCACGTTGGCCATGACGCGGACGCGGACGCCGTCCGGCGTGACCGCCTCCCCGCCCCGCCGTTCGCGGAGGGACTCGACGATGCTCTCGCGCATGCGGGCGAGTCCAAGCAGATGGGAGAGTTCCCTACGGCCAGGGTTGAGGACCACCACGCCGTTGCCGCCATCGACGGCGATCTGCTGTCCGGAGACCGCCTCCTGCGAGACGGTCCCGAGACCGACGACGGCGGGAATGCCGATGGCGCGCATGAGCAACGCGGCATGCGAAGTGAGGCTGCCGCGGTCGAGGACCACGGCTTTAACGACGCTCCTCGGAAGGGCTAGCGTCTCCGACGGGGTGAGGTTCTCTGCGACTACGACGCACGGGCGGTCCCAGGCACCTGGCAGCTCCTCCTTCACCCCCATCAGGTTGCGAAGAAGGCGGCGGGCCACGTCGGAGAGATCGTCGGCGCGCTCGCGGAAGAGGGCGTCGCCCGACTCCTGGAACTGGGCGATGTACTTGTTCGCCACCTCGCGGACGGCCCATTCAGCGTTGTGATGGAGGTCGAAGATCTCATGATGGAGGTCGGCGGTGATGATCTCGTCGTCGAGGACCATCATATGGCCGTCTATGATGCCGGCCTCTCCGGACGAGGCGATCTCGTCGACGCGCTCGCGTATGACCTTGAGCTGTCGGCGCGTGACCTCGCTGGCCACCGCAAGGCGCCGCCATTCATGCTCGATGGCGGAAGGGGCTATCTCGACGGCGGGGGCGTTGTAGACGCGGGAGCGATAGAGGACGGCCGTCGCCACGGCGATGCCAGGCGAGACGCCAATGCCCTGAAGGGTGCGGGATGTGGCAGTTTGTCCGTAGCTATTGCTCATCTGGGATGTCGAACTTGCGCTTGACGAGGGCTTCCAATTCATCAAGGACCGCCGCCGCCTCCGGACCTGAGGCGCGGACCGTAAGCGTCGATCCGCACACTGCCTCAAGCGTCATGAGAGCCATGATGCTCTTGCCGGAGACGATGTTGCCATCGCCGTCCTTCTCGACGGTCACGTCAGCCTTGAAGCGCGACGACGTCTTGGCGAAAAGACCTGCCGGACGCACATGCATGCCGTACCTGTTGAGCAGGACCATGTCGCGTGAAATAGTCTCTGAAGTCGCCATTTTGAGTTCCTGGTTGGGAAGTTGGGGGTTGCTAAGTTCCTGTTTCTGGTAACTAAGTTCCAATGTCCCGCGTTGCGAAGTTTCGAGTTCCTGATTGCGAAGTTACGGGTTCCTGGTTCAGAGTTGGCAGTTCATTGGGATGCGCCGCCAAGGCGCTTGAGCTGGGCATCGAGGTCTTTGTAGGCCACATGGCCCGCGAAACGAAGCTTGTACTCCTGGGCAACGGTCTCCACGACGTTCACGAGGTCACGCCCAGGGGCGACGGGCAGCATCACCTGCGGGACATCCACGCCGAGGAAAGTTCTGTGGAGATCGTTCGCGCCGGTTCTGTCGAGGTCCGCGCCATCGGTCTCGTCCTGCTGCCGCATGAGCGTGACGACGAGATCGACCTGCTTGGCGCCGCGCACCGCGGAGACGCCGAAGATCGACGGGACATGGATTATGCCGAGGCCGCGTATCTCCATGTAGTGCCGCGTGGAGCCGACGGCGGAGCCCATGATGAAACCCGAACTGTCGCGGACAAGCTGTGTGCAGTCGTCCGCGACAAGCGCGTGGCCGTGCTTGATAAGGCCAAGCGCCGTCTCGCTTTTGCCTATGCCAGGCGGCCCCTCGATCAGCACGCCCATGCCGGACACCTCGAGCATCGTGCCATGAACCTTGATGCGCGGGGCGGAGAGGTCCTCCATGAGGATCGTCGCCGCGTTGGAGAACTGGCCCGTGATCATCTGCGTGCGCAGAAGAGGGGTCTGGTACTTCTCGGCGAGTTCCTTGACCTTGTCGCTGGGCTTCCTGTTGCGGGAATAGATGACGCAGGGCACATGGCGCGCGAAGACGCCCTCCATGCGCACGACGCGTTCCTCCTCCGGCAGGGTCTGGAGATACGAGTACTCCGCGTAGCCTATGAGCTGGATGCGCTTGTCTGGGAAATAGCGGAAGAAACCGACGAGACCAAGGCCGGGACGGTTTATCGCCGGCTCGCGAATCGGCTTGTCGAGACCGCTTCCGCCCGCGACGAGTTGCAGGAGGAGGCGCTTTGAGCCTTCCTCCAGGAACCTGCGGACGGGGATGCCCGTTTCCTGCGATTTACCCTGCATGGCTTGCTTGCTGCGGCGTGATGCGGCCAACGCCGCCTCGCGCTACTTTCGGTTGTCGCCGATCTTGTCCAGCTGCTTGCGGATCTGGCGGTCGGTCTTGTCGGCGGCCTCGTCTATGGCCTTGGCGAGGTTGTCGGAGTCCGAGGCCTCGGCGTCGAACTGGAAGCCATCGACAGTTGCGGTGAAATGAGCGCCGTAGAGGTGGCGGTCGAGGTCGAGCACGACCTTGACGGAAGAGGTCTTCGGGTATTCCTTCTCTATGGCCGCGGCCTTGCCGCGCGCGTAGTCCTGCATGCTGGCCGGTATGTCCTTGTTCCTGGATGTGATCTCGATCGCCATGGCGTAGTCCTTTCCTTGAGTTGTGGTTGATGTTCGTGGGCCGTGCCCGGATGCGGGGTTTCCCCTACATGCGGAAGTCGGCCCCCAGATAGATCTTGCGCGCCTCGGGGTCGTTGACGAGGAAGTCGCTCGACCCCTCGCATAGGACCTTGCCCTCCGATATGAGGTAGGCGCGGTTCACGACCGCGAGGGTCTCGCGGACGTTGTGGTCGGTTATGATGATGCCAAGCCCCTGGTCGCGCAGCCCGATGACGATCTGCTGGATGTCGTGCACGGCCAGCGGATCGACGCCGCTGAACGGCTCGTCGAGCATGAGGATCGACGGACGGCGCACCAGCGCGCGGGCTATCTCGAGCTTGCGGCGTTCGCCGCCGGAGAGCGTGTAGGCCTTCTGCTTGGCGACATGGGATAGCCGGAGACTGTCAAGAAGCTCCTCGCACCGGGCCTTGCGTCCGGCGCGGTTGAGCGGAAGCGATTCGAGTATCGCCAGCAGGTTCTCTTCGACGCTGAGCTTGCGGAATACCGACGCCTCCTGGGCCAGATATCCGAGCCCCCTGCGGGCGCGCATATAGACGGGGAGCTTCGTGACGTCCTCGCCACGGAAAAGTATCGTGCCTTCATTCGGGCGCACGAGGCCGACGATCATGTAGAAGGAAGTCGTCTTCCCGGCGCCGTTGGGGCCGAGGATACCGACGATTTCGCCGCAGGAGGCCGAAATCGAAACGCCATTGACCACGGTCCTGCCCTTGTAGCGCTTTACCAGGCCGCTCGCCTCCAGATCCGGCTTGCGCCCGACGACCGAACCCGAATCCGGCATGTCCTGTGGCGGCAAAGGCGCCGTCACGCCGTCTGCGGTTTTGTCCCTGATATCGTCCATTCCGTCCATCGCGACGCCGTTTACGGAAGCATCCGCTTATCCTCGCCGTTCTTGTCCTTGCCCTTTGGCTTCGCCGGGTTCGAATCCACAAGCCTGATGCGCGACGGGACGCATTCCATCCGCTGGTCGTTGAGCCATATCGTGATCTTGCGCCCCCATATCTTGTCATCCTTGCTCGATAGCTGGACGGAGTTGTCCGAGGGGCCGGACATGACGATCTGTTCGGTCGCCTTGGTGTAGACGGCCTCAGGGCAACGGGCCGTACGGTCGCCGTTGATGAGCACCACATGGCCCAGAGCGCGGATCTGGCGCACGTCGTTTGTGCCTTCCAGCATCACGAGCACACGATCCGCCGTAAGCGTGTATTCGGCGTCCTCGACGCGGACGTTCTCCTCGAAGAGTATGGCGCTCTCCGCGTAGTCGTACTCCATGCGGGAGGAGGTGATGTTGGTCTCGGATCTCGGTGCCGCGAAGGCGACGCCACATGCGAAAGCCGCCGCC
>JAFSZJ010000099.1 GCA_017458965.1 Kiritimatiellia bacterium
ATGGCTGAAAAGGACTTGAAGGCTGCATACAAGACCATCATGGACGACCACTTCGCGCCGAAGATGGAGATATCGTTCATCGAGGGCGAGAACCGCCAGACGCTATGCTACGAGAAGGTCTCGTGGGTGATCGACGGCGTCGCAAAGGGTCTCCGCTACGGCGAGAACCCCGGGCAGGAGGCCGCGCTATACAAGCTCGTGAACGGCAACCTCGTCCTAGGCGACGTGGAGCTTCTGCAGCCTGGCCGCTATCTGGCCTCCGTGCCCGAACTGCTCCAGTCCGGTAAGCACCCCGGAAAGACAAACGTCACGGACACCGACAACGCGCTCAACATCCTGCGCTACCTCACGGACAAGCCGTGCGCCGTGATCGTCAAGCACAACAACCCGTGCGGCGTCGCCCTCGGCTCCACACTCGCCGAGGCGTACTTCCGCGCCAACAAGGCCGACCGCCTCGCGGCTTTCGGCGGAGCGATCGCCCTCAACCGCGAGTGCGACCTCGAGACGGCTAAGCTGATCGCCGAGAACTACGCGGAGGTCGTCGTGGCCCCCGACTTCGCGCCTGGCGTCATGGACCTCTTCGCGCAGAAGAAGAACCTGCGCGTCTTCCGCATACGCAACATGGCGCGTCTCTCCGACTTCGTCGCCAAGCGCGTGATCGACTTCAAGTCTCTCATCGACGGCGGCATAGTCGCCCAGGCCTCCTTCTCGGCCAACGCCCGGCGCCCCGAGGACTTCACGCCGGCCTACTGCGACCGCAAGGTCACGGACAAGGCGACCGGCGAGTCGCATATCGAGACGCACCGCATCAAGCGTTTGCCCACAGCCAAGGAGTACGAGGACCTCGTCTTCGGATGGCTCGTCGAGGCAGGCGTCACATCCAACTCGGTGCTCTATGTCAAGGACGGATGCACGGTTGGCATCGGCACGGGCGAGCAGGACAGAGTCGGCGTCGCGGAGATCGCGCGCGACAAGGCCTACACCAAGCGGGCCGACTGGATCGCGTGGGAGAAGTACGGCAAGCCCTACAACGACCTTCGCCTAGTGTTCGGCGAGGACGACGGAGCGAAGAAGCAGGCGGAGATCATGGAGCAGACACGCGCAGAAAAGGGCGGACTGCCCGGTTGCGCGATGGTCTCCGACGCATTCTTCCCGTTCCGCGACGGGGCCGAGGTCGGCATCCGCGAGGGCATCACGTCAATCGTCCAGCCAGGCGGCGCGCTCCGCGACTGGGACGTGATCGACTGCTGCAACGACGCCGGCGTGGCGATGGTCTTCACTGGCCAGCGCTCGTTCAAGCACTAGCCACTAGTCGCCTAGAGCGGCGGAAAGGGCGTCAAGAAGGCGGTCGCGGACTTCGCCGAAGTCCACGGGCCGACCGAGCTCCTTCTCCATCGAGGTTATGGCGCATCCGGTCAGTCCGCAAGGGATGATGCCCTCGAAAAGCGAGAGGTCGGGGCTGACATTGAGCGCGATGCCGTGCATCGTCACATGGCGCGAGACTCGGATGCCAACGAAGCCGATCTTCGCCGCGCCGACCCATACGCCCCTGCCGCGTTCGTCGCGGACACCTTCAAGTCCGTATCCGCGCAGCACCGCGATCATCGCGTCCTCAAGCAAGTCAACGTAGGCCGCTACGCCAAGATGCCGCGCCGCGAGATCGATCACCGGATATACGACGACCTGTCCCGGGCCGTGGAACGCCACGTCGCCACCGCGGTCGGTCTCAACGACCTCCACGCCTCGGGCTTTAAGCGTGGCCTCGTCCCAGAGGATGTGCGAAAAGGAAGAGGAGCGTCCGAGCGTGAACACGCCCGGATGCTCCACCGCGATCAATGTGTCATCCGCCAATCCCGCGCGGCGCTCCTCATGGAGCGCCCGCTGCATGCGAAGCCCCTCCATGTACGGGAGGAGGCCTTCGACTACCTTCCTGGCGGGAGGCAAGGCGGTTACGCCTGCTTCGGCTCGACGGCGGCGAGGCGCTTGGCGGCGCGGGCCTTGCGGCGGTTGGCCGTGTTGCGCTTGATCACGCCCTGCTTGACGGCCTTGTCAAGCGTCGAGGAATAGGTCTTGAGAAGCTTCGCCGCCTCGGCTGCGTCAGCGGGCTTCGACTCGATCACCGGACGGCGGGCCGTGCTGATCTTGCTAAGGATGGCGCGGTTCCTGGCGCGGCTCTTGGCCGCCGTGCGGACGCGCTTCTCTGCGCTCTTGATGTTGGGCATTGCGGATGCTGCTCCTGGATTTTAGGCCAGGGCGTTCGCCGCCCCGGTTCATGATGGTGCACCATGAGGGACTTGAACCCCCACGCCTCGCGGCATAAGAACCTGAATCTTACGTGTCTGCCAATTCCACCAATGGTGCGCGATGTGGGTAATAATATATCAAACTGGCGTGCCGCATGTCAAACATACTGTGCGCCAACGCGCGGTCCCCTTATGGGTTTTACTTTCCCGGCGTTTTCTGGTATCATTCCCATACTAGTGTTTTTGGATGCCGATCCGGTGGGACTTGACCGGATGGGCCGAGTGAGGTTCAAACAATGATTGACAAAGACAACATCGATCCCAAGGCCCTTGAGGACGAACTCGCGGCGAAAGTCGAGGCGCGTCCGGTACCGGCGGCCGAGGCAGTGGAGATCCTAGACGCCCTCCACACCCAGACCCGCAAGGGCAAGACCGAGAACCTCACGAAGGCGCTTCAGGCCGCCCTCATCGAGACCTCCGACTTCGACGGCCTCATCCTGCTCCTCTCGCACCAGGCGATCTGGACCGGCGACAACCCCTCCTTCGGCACCGTGATCCCCGCGCTTCTCCGCAAGACGACCAAGGACCGCCTTCGCGTCGCATGCTTCGAGAGCGTCAAGTTCGGCGTCGTCAAGCCGAGTGAATCGTTCCGCCGCCTTGCCCTCCTCTTCTCGCTCAAGCCCGGCGCCTTCTTCTTCGACAAGACCTGGGGCTTCGGCATCGTCAAGCGCGTGGACGACTTCTACAAGCGCGTCGTCATTGACTTCTCGGCGAAGAAGAACCACGCGATGTCGCTCGAATACGCCGCCGAGGCGCTTTCGCCCGTCGCCCAGGAGCACATCCTCGCCCGCTTCCACACGCACCCGGAGGAGATCGCCAGGAAGATCAAGGACGAGCCGGCCGAAATAGTCAAGATGACCCTTGAAAGCTTCGGCAACTGCCCTGTGGCGCGTCTCCAGACACTGCTCGAGGAATACGGCGTACTCAAGGCAGGCGAGTGGAAGAAGTTCTGGGAGGGCGCCCGCGCCGGCCTGAAGAACGACAAGTTCGTGCACATCCCCGCCAAGCGCTCCGATCCGATCACCCTGCGCCGCAAGGCACTCGACTATGGCGAGGAATGGTTCGCGGAAGAACTCGCCGACGAGCGGAACATCCCGAAGATCATGGAGATGCTCTTCGCCTACGAGGCCAAGAAGGGCGACGACGCCAAGATCTCCGACGCCTCGCGCAAGATCCTGACGAACCGCCTCAACTTCGCCATCGACGGCGCCTTCCTCTACCCGCCGCCCATGTTCACGCGCCTCATCCTCATGGCGCAGCGCCTCAACATCGAGACGCCGAAGGAGGAGCTTGTCGAAAAGCTGCTTGACGAGGACCGCTTCATGGACGCCGGCGGCCGCCTGTCGGCCCGCGAGTCCGAGGAGATGGTAAGGTTCATCATCGGCTCTCGCCCCGAGGCGGTCGGCGTACTCCTCGAAAAGCTCCCGGAAATGGGCTTCAACCTGCTTTCCAAGACCCTGGACGTCCTGAAGACGATGCCAGATTTCCTGCGCGGCGTCCAGGACCGCACCCGTGCGCTTCTGGCCGCGACAAGCATCCCGCCGGCGCTTCTCGTCTGGACGATGCGCAACTGGGACGAGGTCGGTTCGTGGACGACCAAGAACCCGGACGGCACCGAGACGAAACACATCGGCTGGGGTCTGCCGTCGCTCTACGAGCTCATGGAGCACGCGATCGCCGTCAACGAGGACACGACCCTCGCCGGCGAGGGGTTGCGCATGCGCCATGCGCTCCACGCCTTCTACGCCGACCTGGGATGGTTCGAGAAGGCCTTCACGAGCCTGAACGATCTCCAGCGCGAGGCCATCTTCTACCGCCTCTACGGCAACACGGTCATGTGCGAGCCGGCCCTTCTCAAGAAGCTCACGGACATCATGGTGCGCGTCGAGCCGGCTCTCGCGCAGAAGAAGCTCGCGTCCCGCGAGACGAAGAAGGAGCAGGCCGTCGTCCAGCACTTCACGTCGTGGCGCTCGCTCCAGGCGCGCCAGGAGGCGTTCCGCCACCTCGTCGACGTCGAGATACCGAAGAACCGCGACGACATCGCCTACGCGCGCGGTCTCGGCGACCTTCGCGAGAACTTCGAGTACCAGTCGGCCAAGGACACGCAGCGCGTCCTGCTCGCCCGTCGCGAGGAGATGGACGCCGAGCTCCAGACGATGCGCGGCTCCTACTTCGCCGAAGCCGATACCGACTTCTCCGTCGTCGGACCCGGCGTACGTGTCGTGCTTTCCCGTCCGGATGGCTCCGAGCGCTCCTACTCGATCCTCGGCGAGTGGGACAGCGACGAGGCGCTGGCGATCCTTCCGTACCGGTCCCGCCTCGCGATGACCCTCGCCGGCAAGAAGCCGGGCGAGAGCGCCACGATCCCGACCGCTGACGGCTTTGGCGAGGAAGAGGTGACGATCAAGGCGATCGAGCACCTACCTGAGTCCGTCCGCGCGTGGATCGGCACCGACGCGGCCCCCTCGGCCTAGCGACCGATCGGACATGATGGCGCCGCGCCATGCATATCTGCGGTCATTTCTCATCGCCTTGCTGGCGGCGGCCATGACCGCCGGTGCGGCCACGCCCGTGTCCGCCCCGGGGCGGATTCCGGAATCGGTGCTTCCAGGTGGCGCCGAACCCGACGCCGTGGTCATCGAGGTCTCCGTACCTAGGCAGGAGATGCTCGTCTTCCGCGACGGTCAGCTGATACTGCGCTACAAGATCTCGACCGCGACGGCAGGTGTCGGCGCACGCGAGAACTCGGGGCGCACCCCGCCCGGATGGCATCGCGTATCCGAATGGATAGGCGGCGACGCCGTTCCCGGGCAGGTCTTCGTCTCACGCGAACCGATCGCCGGGTCTGTGCTTGGCAAGGACAAATGGCGAGATGACAGGGCCGAAGATTTCGTGCTCACGCGCGTCATGTGGCTCGACGGCATGGAGCCCGGCGTCAACCGCGGGCGTGGCATAGACAGCCATGACCGCTTCATCTACATACACGGGACGAACCAGGAGCATCTTCTTGGCCGACCGGCGTCCCATGGGTGCATACGCATGTCCAACCGCGACGTGATGGAGCTGTACTACCACACGTTCGGCCACCCGACGTACGTGAACATCGTGGAATAGGGCGCGGCCAGACCCCAGCCGTTCAGCCGATGCGCAGACGGAATGGGAACAGCGGAAGGCCGTCGCCCTTGCGGCGTATGTATGGTCCAAGCGCGAATGCGCTATAGCAGTAGAGGACTTCCGCGACCTGGCCGAACCCGTCAGGCACGTCCACGCGAATAGCCAGCCCATCGATGATCGACGCCGTCGTCCAAGCGGTCTTCCCGTCCTCGCCGACAAGACCGAAGAGGCGAGGACCGACTGGTCCGCCATCGTCGATTACGAGCCCTTCGCCGCAATCGGTAATCCCGACGTCGATGCCGCCGTCAACACGCCTGGCGGAAAGCGCACGAGGGCCGGGCGCGGCGGAGGCGTCGCCGTAGGCGAGACGCATGGCTTCATGCGCGAGGCGTAGGGCGACCGTGCGCTTGTCCGGCGGGTGGATGTCCCATGCGTCACCGGCGTCGAACGTGCAGGCGACGCCTGTCACGGGATAGTCGGGGAACTCCATGTTTGACTGCCCGGAGCAGAACCAGACATCGCCGATCATTATGTCGCGGTACGTCCTGCTCCAATGGTCCGTCCCAAGCGTCAGCTCGTAGGGGCCGCCGGCCTCCATCGGAGCGAACTCAAGGACCCACTTGCCGTCGGCCTCCGCTACCGCGACGGCGTGTCTGTTCGCCAAGGCCCCGTTAACCACGACGCCGGGATACGCCACGCCGGAGATGCGTATGGGGCGGGAACGCTGCAGGACCATGTGGTCGCCGAAGACGTTGTGGACCGAGAAGGACGAATTCATGGCCTATGGGGGTGGCATCCGTCGGAACGGCCAGAATCCCGGAACTATGCGAGCAGGTTAGGCCAGCCAAGCCAGACGACAAGCACCGCGACGACTATGCCCGTCCCCATTCCGGCGAAGACCTCGAGGCGCGTATGGCCAAGAAGTTCCTTCATCTTCGGCGCGTTGAAGTGGCCGTCCGTGAAGAGCTCGTCCGCGATCTGGTTGAGCAGTCGCGCCTGCTGTCCGGCGGCGTTGCGGACGCCGGCGGCGTCGAACATGATGACCGCCGCGAAGGCGAGCGCTAGGACGAAGAGCGGGGTGTCGAAACCTTCGGTCAGACCGATGCCCGTGGCGAGACCGCACGCCATGGAGGAGTGGGCGCTAGGCATTCCGCCGGTGCTGACGAGATAGGAGAAATCGACCTTGTGGTTCGTGACGAGGTCGGTGACGAGCTTGATGAGCTGCGCGACTATCCAGCCGAGGAAGCCGCACCAGAACCATGGGTGCTCAAACACATGTAGGGGGGAGTTTGCCATCAGCATGCGTTCCGATAGGTGAAGAGGGTCCTGACGAGTATCTTGAAGTCGAAGGCGAGCGACCAGTTCTCAAGATAGTGCAGATCGTACTTGACGCGCTCGGAGATGCTGGTGTCGCCGCGGAAGCCGTTGACCTGCGCCCAGCCGGTGAGACCCGGCTTGGAGACATGGCGCCACATGTAGTGCTCTATGCCCGGCGTGAAGCGCTCGACGAAATAGGGGCGCTCCGGACGCGGACCGACGAGGCTCATGTCGCCCTTGAGCACGTTCCAGAACTGCGGAAGCTCGTCGATGTTCCAGCGGCGCAGGAAGGCTCCTACGCGCGTTCTGCGGGGGTCGTCCTGCTCCGTCCAGCCGGGGTGGTCGCCGCTCTCCGCATCGGTGCGCATCGTGCGCAGCTTGTAGATGCGGAAGACGCGGCCGCCGCGTCCACACCGTTCCTGCGCGTAGAAGACGGGACCAGGCGACTCGATCTTGATCGCAATCGCCGAGACCACGACAAAGGGGATGGATATGAGCATGCCGACAAAGCCGCCGATGATGTCGATCACGCGCTTGATGACACGGTTCCACACCTGGTCGAGCGGCCAATGGCCTACGCCCACGAGCGGGACGCGCCCGATCATCTGGAACTCCATGCGGCTCGTCATCATCCTGAAGAGATCAGGTATCATGCTGAAGCGCACGAGCCTCTGCTCGCAGAAGACTATGAGGCGCACGATGTCGTCGTGCGGCATCGTGTGCGAGGCAAGTACAAGAGTGTCGATGTCGGGAGGTAGGTCAAGGTTCCATGTCCCATGTTCCTCGTTTCTAGTTCCTTGTTCCTCGTTCCCTGTTCCCTGCACCCTGCTCCCTGTTCCTTGTTCCTCGTTCCCTGTTCCCCAGGGCATAGTTGCTATGAGATCGGAGGGGATGCCGGGGGCGGGGGTTTCGCCGGCGACGGGGACGATGCTTACGATCTCCATGCGCATACGCGGATCGCGGGCGATTGCGCGGATGAACGATGCGGCATCCTCGTTGGCGCCGAGGACGAGCGTGCGATGGCATGGCTTAACATGGCGCGAAGCCCAGATCTCGGCGCGGAACATTAGCGCCCTCTCAAGGAGGACCAGAAGCGTCACCGTGGCCATCGAGACGAGGATCGCGGCGTTGGAAAGGAACGAGTAGCCGTCGTCGTTCTTCAGGAGACCGGAGCATACAAGTGCGCCAGCGCCGCCGAAGAGGCAGGCGCGGACGAGTCGCGGGATGCGGCCCGCGAACGACCCGCTCTGCGGGCGCGTGTAGAGCTTGAGCAGCTGGAACACGGCGAGGTATATGACGATGGTCGCCGCCGCCGCGATCGCGTAGCGGCCATACAGCCCGGCCTCGCGGGTGAAGCGGAGCGGGATCCAGCCGCTGTCGAAGCGGATCCACACCGCCGCCATCTGCCCGAGCCAGATCGCGGCCATGTCCGCCAGAACCGCCGCGATGGCGGTCAGCGCATCGAACGAATCCCTGTCGCGCATGCCGTGCATCGCGTGGGCGCCTCCCTACCGGAGATCGACTCGGCGGATCTTGCCGCTGAAGGTCTTGGGCAGCGCATCGACGAAGTCTATGATGCGCGGGTACTTGTACGGGGCCGTTGCGCGCTTGACGTGGTTCTGCAGCTCCTTTACCATCGTCTCGTCGCCCTTGTATCCGGCCGCGAGGACGACGGTCGCCTTGACGACGATGCCGCGCTCGCCCTTGGGGTCGGGGACGCCTGTGACGGCGCACTCGACGACCGCCGGATGCTCCTGGAGTGCGCTCTCAACCTCGAAGGGTCCGATGCGGTATCCAGAGCTCTTGATCACGTCGTCGCTGCGCCCGACGAACCAGAAGTAGCCTTCCTCGTCGCGCCAGCCGATGTCGCCGGTGTAGTAGCAGCCGTCGCGCCACGCCGAGGGGTTCTCGTACGTCTTCTGCGTGAAGCCGTAGCCATCGACGAGACCACATGGCATGCTGCCCTTGCCGCAGCGGATGACGATGTTGCCTTCGATGCCGGGGCCGCATGGCGCGCCGTTGTCGTCGACGATGTCCACGTCAAGGCTCGCTGACGGCTTGCCCATGGAGCCGGGCTTTGGCTTGATCCATGTGAAGTTGCCGACGATGACCGGCGACTCGGTCTGCCCGAAGCCCTCGTTTAGCTCCAGCCCGGTAAGCTCCTTGAACTTGTTGAAGACCTCCGGGTTCAAGGCCTCGCCGGCGATCGCGCAGCGCTTTACGCTCGACCAGTCGTACTTCGAGAGGTCTTCCTGGATCATGAATCGGAAGACCGTTGGCGGCGCGCAGAAGGTCGTGACCTTGTACTTGGCGATGACGGACATGACGTTCGCGGCGTGGAACTTGTCCATGTCGTACGCCATGATCGCGCTTCCGGCGAGCCACTGCCCATAGAGCTTGCCCCACGCGGCCTTGGCCCAGCCGGTGTCGGAAAGGGTGAAGTGGAGTCCGCCGGGGCGGCACCCCTGCCAGTAGCGGGCCGTGAGGATGTGGCCGAACGGATAGATGAAGTTGTGGCGCGCGATCTTCGGGTTGCCGGTGGTGCCGGATGTGAAGTAGCAGAGCATCGCGTCGTCGTTGTGCGTCGCCTGGTCGCCTGTCGGGCGCGGGAAGGTGCCGGGGAATGCGCCGATCTCCTCGTCGATGTTGAGCCAGCCTTCGGGCGTGGGGCCGCCGCAGCACACCAGGTGCTTAACGGGCGTCTTCTCCTGCGCGGCCTGGACGGATTCGATGACGTGGGCGTTGTGGCTCGTCACGATCATCTTGATGTTGGCGGACTCTACACGATAGTTGATGTCGTGCGGCTGGAGGAGGTTGGAGGCGGGGATTGCGACGGCGCCGATCTTGTGGAGCGCCATGATCGTCTCCCAGTACCGGTAGTGGCGGCACATGATGAGCATCGCCACATCGCCCTTGCGCATGCCGAGCGAGCGGAACCAGTTGGCGATCTGCGAGCTTTCGCGGGAGATGTCCGCCATCGTGAGTACGCGCTCTTCGCCGGCGTCGTTGCACCATACGAGGGCGCGGCGATCCGGATCCTCCTTAGCGAGGCGGTCGATCACGTCGAAGGCGAAATTGAAGTCCTCGGGGACTTTCAGACGATAATTCGCCTTGAAGTCCTCGTAGGACGAGAACTCCGTCCTTTCGAGGAAATTTTCAAGAAAATCCATATTGATATATTGTAGGTCAAAGATGTCGCAGTGTCAATTTCCGCGACATCACAGGCTTATCCCCCATTTTTCCTTACTGGTCGCTTTGCGACCGACGATCATGGACGATTATCCTGCGCGGCGTCGCGGTGGCGTCCGTCATTTCGTCAGCCGGATAGCCGCTTCGCGGCGCCGACGAAATGCACGGACGCA
>JAFSZJ010000100.1 GCA_017458965.1 Kiritimatiellia bacterium
CGATGCCGCCACGCTGATCGCCGCGGCCCTGGACGCCGCCGCGCTGGTCGCCGCGGCCCGGCGCCATGCCACGGGCATCGCCCCTCGCGCCACGCGAATCGCCCCGCTGGAACGCGGAACGCGTGTCGGAGCGCGACGAGGAACGTGTGTCACGCCCTCTGCCGCCGCGACCTTCGTCGCGGAACGAGTCATGCGCCCGCGAGGAGTACTTGGACGATTCGCCGGAGCGTCCGCCAAGGTAGGAACGGGCGAGGTCGTCGTCCGAATCCTCGTAGTCGTCGCGGCGGGAGCGGGAGGATGAGTAATCCTCGTCCTCCTCCGAATCGTCGTAGTCGTCGGCTGCGGCGGGATGGAAGATGACCTTGGGATCGCCCGGCGATGGCGGGAGCGGGGCCATCTGCTTGAAGTCGTCGGCTTTGAGCGACACGCCGCCGACATCAGTGGTGTCCGCGCGCTTGGACGGCTTTGATGCCTTGGCCGCCTTCGCGGGCTTCGCCGGAGCCGCCTTCGGTGACTCCTCGGCCGGAGCGGAAGCCTCAGGCGCGGCGGCCGAGGCCGTGGACTCCGCAGGCTTGGCCGCGCCCTCCTGGGGCTGCGGCTTCACCTCGGCGGCGTCCTCGGACTTCCGCTGGGGCGCGGGGGCGTCCTTGGGGGCGTGCGCAAGACGGTCGAACTCCTCCGCCCTTGCCTTCGACGCGGCAAGGGTCCCACGCTCCGCCTCGAGCTTCGCCTTGCGGGCGGCGGCGGCCTTGGCGCGCTTCTCTATCGCGGCCCTCGCGGCCGACGCCGGACGCGGCACCGACTTCGCGATGGCAGAACGCACGCGGCGGACATCGTCGTCGTCCAGGCGGGTAAGCGTCGATGTGGCCTCGACGCCCTGCGCCTTCGCGACACGCAGCACATCGCCCGCGGCGATCTTGAGGGACTTGGCAAGTTCGAAGATTCTCATGGCTTGATGACCTGATCTTGGCTGCTCCCGCAGGCGCGACTACCTTTCGCCCTGCCCGACGACATCATCCTGCGAACCAGGATCCGCAAGGCCGTCCGGATCGTCCGGACCTTCGGCCATCGCGGCCTTGGCGGCGGCGGAGAGCGAGGCCGCGAACTCCGGCGTGAAGCCGGTCGATTCGGCGAGATACGCCACATCCGGCTCGGCGACGCCCTCGGGCGTGAGGTATCCGGACTGTACAAGGACCTCGGCGACCTCGCGTGTGCAGCCGAGCAGGTCGGAGAGCGATTCGATCTGCTGGGCGACGAGGTTCTGGAAGTTCTCCTCGGCCTGCTGCCTCATGACCTCGTCGGAGCGCTTGATGTCGACGCGCCAGCCGAGAAGCTTCGATGTGAGGCGGACGTTCTGCCCGTTGCGCCCGATCGCCAGCGAAAGCTGGTCGGGATCGACGAGGATCAGCATCTCGCGACGCTCCTCGGAGATTATCGTGACGCTTGAGAGCTTCGCCGGCGAAAGCGCCTGTTCGGCGTACTTGCGGATGTCGTCGCTGTAGCGGACGATATCCACCTTCTCTCCGCCAAGTTCGCTGACGACGTTGCGGACGCGGACGCCGCGCAGACCTACGCAGGAGCCGACTGGATCGACCTTGTCGTCATGGGTGCGGACCGCCACCTTGGCGCGCGCGCCGGGGTCGCGGGCTATGCCCATGATCTCGACCACGCCGTCCGCGATCTCGGAGACCTCCAGCACGAAGAGCGCCCGGAGGAAGTCGTTGCTTGTGCGGGAGAGGGTGATCGCGGGGAAGTTCTGCCCCTCGATGGAACGGACGCTCTGGATGACGGCGCGCACCGTGTCACCAGGCTCGAACCTGTCGCCGGGGATGCGCTCGCGGGCCGGGATCATGGCCTCGGAGCCTTCGACGTCGACGATTATGTCACGACGGCGGGTCTCCTGGCGAACGGTGCATGAGACGATCTCGCCGATGCGGTCGCTGAAGAGCTTGACGACGTTGTCGCGCTCTGCCTTGCGGATGTTCTGGAGGATCATCTGGCGGGCGTTCTGGACGCCGATGCGGCCGATGATCGTGGCGGGGATCGGGACCTCGACCTCGTCCCCGGCGCGGGCAAGCGGGTTGACGCGACGCGCCTTGGCGACGGAGATCAGGGTCGGGCCGGTGTCGTCGTCGCTCACGGCGTACTTGCGGTACGTGTTGACCGAAAGCGTCCGGCGGTCGATGTTGACGCGGATATCGTCCTCGCTGCATCCAAGGTGGCGCGACGTGGAGGTGCGCAGCGCCGATTCGATGGCTGAGATTATGACCTCGCGGCTCACGCCGCGGTCGCGCTCGAGATAGTTGACTATGGTAAGAAAATCGTTGTTCATCGCTTCACCCGATTCCGTTTCCGCCTAGGCGGTCGCATCCCACTTGTCAAAACAGAACAATCGGGGCAGGCCGAACCCGTCCCGAACCGACATTGCCGATGGTACCCCCATCGACGCATTGTATTGTACAGGAAACCCCCTGCGGATGTCAAATCCGGCAAGTGCGGCAAATACCCTGCCGCTGCGCGGCGAGCGGCTAGTTCTAGTGCCGCCAAAGTGGCAATGCATAATGCACAATGGCTGTGGTTAGTTCGAATGGCTAGACCTTCCAGACCTCCAGGACCATCCAGACCTTCCAGACATTCAGTGGGACCAGCGCGGTAGCGCCTCTGTGTGGGATAAAGCAACCTCGACAACCAAAACAACATATCAGCGCGGACCAACTTGCCCGCTACATGTAAATGTTGTCCGTGTTGTCCATGTTGTCTTATTCTCCTCTTCGCGCCTCTATGCCCTCTGTGTCTCTGCGTGAGTAAAAATGCGCGGCGGGACGCCGCACCTCCGGAAATCAAACATCAAAGCAAGATGCGTTTTTCAGCTCAGATAATTAACTTGAAACAGATGTCCTTCGGGCGTATCATAAACCGTATGAGGAAACATGAGATACAGACGGTCGTCGCCGCGATCGCGGCATCGGCCATGCTTGCCGGTTGCGAGACGATATCCGGTACAACCATGCGGCGGCAGGAGGCCGACGCAGCGGCGCTCAAGGCGTCGATGGAGAGACAGCGGATGGCCTACGACGTGGGTGTCGCGCGTTCGGCGGCCCAGTCCGCCGAAGTGCGGATCGACCAGCAGGAGAAAAGACTCGAACGCATCGAGGCCGGGCAAGGCATGATGGCGACCTCGGCTGAGGTCGTCGCCCTGCGCCGCGATCTGGACGCCGCGCGTTCGGAGATCGCCGCGGTCAAGGCCGACCGCGCCGCCATGAAGAGGGAGATCATCGACGAGATCAGCAAGGAGGTGGCCGCCCTTATCGCGAAGCGTGACGCCCAAGTGCAGAGGACCGTCCAGCACCAGTCCGCCGCGCAGACGGGGTACGAGCACAAGGTGCAGGCCGGACAGACACTCTCCGACATCGCACGCGCCTACGGCGTGACCGTCGAGAAGATCAAGCAGGCGAACAACCTCAAGAGCGACATGATCCGCGTGGGACAGACGCTCTTCATACCGGACTAGGCCATGGCGGGGATGTCGCTCCAGCAAGTCGCCGCCTATCTGCGCGTCGGCACCCCGCAGATCGCGCACATGGCGCGGCTGGGGGAGATACCGTTCTCCGGACCGCTTACGCATCCCCTCTTCGACAAGGAGGAGATCGACGCCTGGGCTTCGAGGCGCATCCTGGGCATGGGCGAGCGCCGCCTTGCCGACTTCGATCGCGGCTCCGACATGCCAAGCCCGATGCCGGAGGAGCCGATATCCCTCTGCGCTTTGACACGCGATGAGCTTGTAGTGGCCGGTCTGGCGTCGAAGACAAAGGCGTCCGTGCTCGCGGACCTGACGAAAATCGCCGAAGACGCCGGACTCCTCTACGAGCCACGGGATCTTCTAGAGAGCCTGAGGGAGCGCGAGGCGCTCTGCTCGACCGGCCTCGCCGGTGGCGTGGCGCTTGTGCACCCACGTCACCACGACCCTTACCTCGCGTCGGAATCGTTCATGGTGATAGCGCGTACCGCCGCGCCAATCCACTTCGGCGCCCCCGACGGGAAGCCGACGGACGTGTTCTTCGCCCTGGTGATGCAGGACGACCGACTTCATCTCCGCGCGCTTGCGCGCCTCTGCCTTGTCCTCTCCAAGACGGATCTAGCCAACGCCATCCGCGAAGCCGACTCGTCCGAGGGCGTCATAGAGGCCCTCCGCACCGCCGAAGGGCGTTGTGCTATCATGTAGCCTAGGAGAAGCCATCATGAACGACATAGCCTGGCAGGAAACCCTCAAGAACATAAACCGGACGAAGGACACGCATCTGCGTGAATTCTTCGCGAAGGACCCGAAGCGGGCGAAGCGCTTCACCGCCTCCGCCGCCGGATGGACGCTGGACTACTCGAAGAACCGCATCGACGCCCGCCTGATGCGCTCCCTCGTCGACCTCGCAGAGGCGTCCGGACTCCGCGCCGAGATCGAGAGGATGTTCACGGGCGAACACATAAACGTCACCGAGGACCGCGCCGTGCTCCACACCGCCCTGCGGAATTTCTCCGGCAAGCCCGTGCTCGTGGACGGCAAGGACGTCATGCCGGACGTTCTCGGCGTGCGCTCGCGCATGGCCGCCTTCGCGGACAAGGTCCGCTCCGGCGAATGGCGCGGCTTCACCGGCAAGCGCATCAAGTACGTGGTCAACATCGGCATCGGCGGCAGCGATCTCGGTCCGGCAATGGCCTACCAGGCCCTCCTCCCCTACTCCAAGCGCTCGCTCAAGTGCTACTTCGTCTCCAACATCGACGCGACGCACCTGGCCGAGGTCCTGCGCGAGGTAAAGGCCCCGCAGACGCTATTCATCGTCGCCTCGAAGACCTTCACCACGCTCGAGACGCTCACCAACGCCGTCTCGGCCCGCGCCTGGCTGATCGAAAAGCTCGGGTCCGCGGATGCGGTCGCCAAGCACTTCGTAGCGGTCTCGACCAACGCCGACGAGGTCTCGAAGTTCGGCATCGACACCGCGAACATGTTCGGCTTCTGGGACTGGGTGGGCGGCCGCTACTCGCTTCCGTCCGCGATCGGTCTCTCGCTCATGATCGCCATCGGCCCCGCCAACTTCGAGCGGATGCTCAAGGGCTACTACGAGATGGACCGCCATTTCCGCACGGCCCCGTTCGACCGCAACCTGCCCGTCATCATGGCGCTGCTCGGAATCCTCTACCACAACGGATACGACTGCGAGAGCCTCGCCGTGCTGCCGTACGACCAGTACCTCGCCCGTCTCCCGGCGTATCTCCAGCAGCTCGACATGGAGTCCAACGGCAAGTCCGTGGACAAGGACGGCAACCCCGTCACGGACACGACCGGACCGATCATCTGGGGAGAACCAGGCACCAACGGCCAGCACGCCTTCTACCAGCTCA
>JAFSZJ010000014.1 GCA_017458965.1 Kiritimatiellia bacterium
CCACGTCGTGATCGACTCGGAGGAGCTGGACGTGCCGGGCTTTGCGGAAAACCCGCCGGACCGCTGCTACCACTGCAAGCGGGAGCTCTTCGGCAAACTCGTCGCGTTCGCGCGCGAAAACGGCCTTGCGGCGGTCTTGGAAGGATCCAACGTCGATGACGACGGCGACTACCGCCCCGGCCGCCGCGCCA
This sequence comes from Kiritimatiellia bacterium, assembly GCA_017458965.1. Lineage (GTDB taxonomy): Bacteria > Verrucomicrobiota > Kiritimatiellia > RFP12 > JAAYLN01 > RGIG3612. The sequence continues at coordinate 192 of JAFSZJ010000014.1, forward strand.
TCCGCGAACTCGGCGTCCGCAGCCCGCTGCGCGACGCAGGCCTGACGAAGGCCGAGATTCGCGCGCTTTCGCGCGCAATGGGCCTTCCGACCGCCGACAAGCCCTCCTTCGCCTGCCTCGCCTCGCGCTTTCCCTACGGCGAACGCATCACCGCCGAGGGGCTGGACCGCGTCGGCCGCGCCGAGGAATGGCTGCGCAACACCTTCCCAGACCTAGGTCAATTGCGCGTCCGCTGCCATGGCGGAACCGTCGCCCGCATAGAGGTCGCGCCTGCCGACATCCCGCATCTCGCCTCCCGTGCCGCCGATATTTCCGCCGCCCTTCGAGACATAGGCTTCACCTACGTCTCCCTCGACCTCCGTGGCTACCGCACCGGGAGCCTCAACGAGACGCTCCCTTCCGCCCCTTCTCCCCATCCCGCGTCATTGGGCTGAACGGCCTTTCAACTTTTCAACCTTTCAACCATGATTACCGCATCTGCCCTTGCCTCTCGGCTGATCGCCGGCGGCGCACCCGCCACAGCGGAGGAACTGATCGATTTGCTGCGACATGCCCCACGCGAGGAACTGTACGCCGCCGCACATCGCGTCACGACGGCCTTTGCGCCGAAGCGTTTTGACTTCTGCGGCATAGTGAGCGCGCGCGCTGGCCGCTGCTCGGAGAACTGCAAGTGGTGCGCACAGAGCGCCCACTGGAAGACGGGATGCGAGAGCCATGGCTGGATTGGTACGGAGGCCTGCGTCCAGTCCGCCGCGGATGCCGAGGCGCATGGCGTCGGGCGCATCGGTATAGTCACGAGCGGTCGCGCCCAGACGCCGGACGATATCGATGCGCTATGCGACGCCCTGCGTGCGATGAAGGCGCAAACGCGCATTCACCTTTGCGGTTCGCTGGGGCTGTTGGCCGAGGATGACTTGCGCCGTCTCAAGGAGGCGGGCCTCGAGCGCGTGCACTGCAACATCGAGACTGCGCCGTCGCTTTTCCCCACACTCTGTTCCACGCACACGCAGGAGCAGAAGCTCGAAACGCTCCGCGCCGCGAAACGTCTAGGCCTCGAGATCTGCTGCGGCGGCATCATCGGGATGGGCGAGACGGACGAGCAGCTCGTCGAATTCGCCCTGGCGCTCGCCGAGATCGCGCCAGCATCAATCCCGGTGAACATCCTCCATCCCATCCATGGAACGCCGCTTGGCGCCCGTCCTTTTCTTGACGAAGCCCGCATTCTCGATTCCATCGCCATCCTGCGCCTTGCCAATCCCAAGACGCCATTGCGTTTCGCCGGCGGACGCGCCCGCCTCTCCGACGACACGGCCCGCCGTGCCATATACTGCGGCATCAACGCCGGAATCGCAGGACCTCTCCTCACAACCCCCGGAGCCGACTACGCCGACGACCGAGCACTCGCCGCCGAAGCGGGGTATGATGTGGATCAGGAATTGAGAAACCATTACTTCAATTCGGCCATTAACCCCAGCACACATCAATGAAAGTACAACCTCCATCATCGTATTCCCTGAGTGCTTCGGAGCGTCTCCGCCGTGCGCTCTTCGCCATGGTAGCCGGCGCGGCCGTGACGGCGGCAGGGCAGTCCCCAGCGCCTGCCACCAAGGCGGACACCGCGGAGGCGGACCCCAAGGCCCTCGTTCCGCGGACAATCGATTTCGGCGACGAGCGGATTCCCATGACGCCGATGCTGATAGTCCCGGACATGAAGGACTTGCAGGAGATGACACCCCGCCCTCTCGCGACATTTTCACCGGAGGAACTCGCACGGCTTAGGGAGAAGTTCCTCGCGCAGAAGGCAAAAATCGCGCTTTCTTCTGATCAGTATTCCGCTGTTTCAAACGCGGTCAGGACCGCTACATCGAACGCGGCCGCGATTGCTGCGACGACAACCAACGCTGTCTCAACGGCGAAGGATGCAGTTGGGCAGCAGGCCACAGACACTGAAGCGGGCAAGCCCTGACATGGGACTCACGCTCTGCGTCACCCACGACTGCAACCTGCGCTGCACCTACTGCTACGCGGGGGAGAAGCGTCATGTGGCGATGTCGCGCGAAACGGCGTTTCGCGCCATCGACTTCGCCCAGGGACACCATCTGGCGACGCATCCGCATGGAACGCCATTCGTCCTTGGGTTCTTCGGCGGCGAGCCGCTGCTTGAATGGGACCTCGTGCAGGCCGCGGACGATTACGCGGCGGAATCTTGCCGCAAGGCCGGGATCCCGCTTGGACGCACCCTTACGACAAACGGCACGCTCCTCGACCCGGAGCGGATTGCCTGGATGGGGGAGCGCCGCTACCGCCTTGGCGTCTCAATCGACGGTGGCCAGTCGCTCCACGACCGCCAGCGCCAGTTCCCCGACGGACGCGGTTCTTTCACCGCCGCAACCCGCCATCTTGCGCTCCTCGAGGCGCTTCGGCCCGCCCCGGAGCTTTTCTGCACGGTTGACCCCGCCACGGTGCGGCTCGTCCCGGATGCGATCGGGGACCTCGCCTCGCGCACTTCGCTGCGGATCGCGCTAAACCCGAACTACGAGGCTCGGTGGGACGAAGCGGCCGCGGCGGCCTTCGAGGAGGCATGGCGCGCGCTTGCAGACCTTGTCCTCGCGTCCTATCGCATGGGGCGCCCGATCCGGCTCACATGGTTCGAGGGCAAGGTGCAGACTCTTCTTCTGGGCGGATACCGCGACTGCGACCGCTGCGCCCCGGTCCGGCGGGAACTCGCATGCGCCCCGTCAGGCAACCTCTACCCATGCGCGGCGCTCGTGGGGGACGACGACCGCCAAGACCTGCTGCTTGGAAACATCCGCGACGGCTTCGACCCTAACGCGCTCGCCCGCATGGCCTCCCGCGTCGGAAACCGCAACGAAGCGTGCCGGAACTGCCCCGCGGCCCCTCGCTGCATGAACTGGTGCTTCTGCAACAACTGGCATGCCACAGGATCGCCAGACCTGGTCTCGCCCCTACTTTGCCTTCACGAACGCCTTTCAATCAATCTGGCGGACCAGATCGCCGAAATCCTAATCGCCGAGCGCAACGCCGCATTCGCCTCCATCTTCGGGCGGTAGTTAGAGCGGTTGGCGCCAAGTAGGTCCTTAGCGTATAATTGATGCCATGGAAAATGGTCTTGCCATCGGCGGAAAGCCATTGAAGGATGTCTATGAGGCGACGGGATACGCCAAGGCCCACGGCATCGCAAAGGACAAGCCCGTCGGCGAAAGTCCGATAGGGCGATCCATGGCAATTGACGCTTCCACGAACGGCGGCTACCTTGCGATATGACTTTCCATACGCGCCCCTAGTCGCCGAAGCCAAGCCGACCGTCCTTTCAGGGAACGCGGAATGGTTGTGGGCCGACCCCGCGAACCACCCGGACGCGGAGTTCACGCCGACCACGGTTTTCGCGCCCCTTCCCGAACAGTTCAGGTTCCGCGCTTTCGAATTCGAAAAGACCTATCACCGCCACATCACATCTCCCGGGGTTCTGTCCGTGACGGTCTTCGCCGACCCAAGATTCCGTCTGTGGGTCAACGGTGTTTATGTCGGAACCGGTCCCGTCGCCGCGGGAGGGGACTACGCCAATATCCGTCCGATGCCAAAGCAGTATGTCAACCGATATGACATCCCGGTGAACGGCTGCAATGTGACCATACGCGCCGAGGTCTGGAACGGATGCGCGGTGATGACTGACTACTCCGTGGGCAGATGCGCGTTCGTTCTCTCCGGCACCCTTGACGGCGAAGATATCCATACCGACAGGAGCTGGCGTATGCGCTTCCTCCCCGGATATCACGGCGTTACGGAAGCCGATCTGACCGAGGAGCCGGGGGAATGGGAGACGCCGGCGGTCGTTTCACCGGCGGCATGGCATCCAGCCGATCCCCGCATCCCTGCGCTGTGCGAGGAGACAATCCGGCCGGAGACCGTACGACGCGAAATGTCCGCAGGGGAACAGTCCCTCCTTGTTTCCTTCCCGCGGATCTACTCGGCGTATATCCGCCTGGCGATCAAAAACGACACCGGCAAGCCGGCCATCGTTAGGGTCGGGGTTTCGGAGGGAATGCCGGCGGACGCCAATTCGGAGCGCGTCACGGTTCCCGCCTCATCCGGTACGGTCTTCTACCGCGGGTTGCGGATGTGGAGCGTAGGCGCGGTCCTTGTCCACGCCCCCGTGGATGTTGATATATCCGTATCGCTCTCCTATGTCCATTACCCCGTCGATCGCGCAAACGAGGGCTATTTCCGCTGCTCGGATGAAAAGCTGAACCGAATCTGGGACATCGGGAAGTTCACGCTGGAAATGTGCCGCCAGAGCCTGCATCTTGACAGCCCGTTGCACCAGGAGACGCTGGGATGCACCGGTGACTACGCCATCGAAAGCCTGATGACGCGCACGACCTTCGGCGACATGCGCCTCGTGCGTCTGGATCTGGTCCGCACCGCCGACTACCTCGTAATGTCGGAAGGCGTCATGTTCCACACATCCTATTCCCTGATCTGGGTCACGATGCTGCGCGACTACCTTCTATGGACCGGCGACCGCTCTGTGCTTCACGCCTGTCTCCCGGCCCTTGGCGTTCTTCTTGACCGTTTCCGGACCTACATCGGCGAACAAGGCGTTATCGATAATCCGCCGAACTACATGTTCGTGGACTGGGCGAACATAGACGGCTACCAGCTGCATCATCCACCGATGGCGCTCGGCCAGACCGTGCTCAATGCCTTCTGGCAGCTTGCGCTTAAGGCGGCCGCTACGCTCCATCGTCTTGATGGCTCCACGGATCTGGCGCTTGACTTGGAGAACGAAGCCGAACGGCATGCGGCGGCCTGCCTGCGCGAGTTCCACGATGCCGGCAAAGGACTTTTCTGCGATGGTTGGACAAAGTCCGAACGCGATCCCGCCCCAAACCAATGGCAACCCGCCAACACGGACAAGCGGTACTTCTCGCGGCACGCGAACACCCTTGCCGTGCTTGCGGGGTTCGTGACCGGAGAGACGGCAAAGGCGTTGGCGGAACGCATCATAGCCGACGACTGGCCTGAAAAGGATTCCGCGATCGACATACAGCCCTATTTCATGCACTATGTCTGCGAGATGGCGGTGAAGACGGGGCTCTGGGACAAATACGCTTTGAAACTCATGCATCTGTGGGACAGGCAGGCGGAGGATTCCCCGAAGGGACTGAAGGAAGGCTGGGGGGATTTCCGCGGCGACTGTTCCCATGCATGGGGAGGGACGCCCGTCTATCAGCTTCCAATCCGCATGCTTGGATTCGAGATGCTGGAACCTGGCTTCCGGAAATTCCGCCTTGAGCCGCGGCTCTTCGGTCTGGAATGGGGGGAGGCCGGCATCCCTACGCCGTGGGGGCTGCTGAAAGTCAAGGCCGACGCCAGCGGCTTCTCGGCCGACGCCCCAGCTGCGTTCCGCAGGGTGGAGGATCGCGGCCGGATTGGCGGCGCCGTCTTCGAACTGAAGGACGATCGCGAAGCGCCGCAGACTAATCCATGAACTTCCAAAGCGTCCCTCATGTCATAAGCCAGAGTCATCCGAAAAACCCCCGATGAACATGAATTCATCCAGTTCCGCGTCAGACCTGCATCCTCGCCGTTTTTCCGTCACGGGCATGCATTGCGCCGCCTGTTCCACGCGGGTCGAGCGCACCGTCTCGAAAATCCCAGGCGTCACCTCATGCGCCGTCAGCCTGCTCACAAACGAGATGTCCGTCACCGGAGCCGCCAGCGATGAGGAAGTCGTTGCGGCGGTGGTCAAGATCGGCTTTGGCGCGACGCCTCTGGATCGGAACGTCGAAAGTCGAAAGTCCCAGGTCGAAAGTCGAAGGTCCCAGGTCGAAAGTCGAAAGTCGGAAGTCGAAAGTCAGACGGCCGGGGTGGAAACTCCGCGTCCTGTCGGCGCGGTTCTTCAAGCCGCGTCCGGGCACGGTGTACGGCTCTTCGCCTCGCTCGTGCTGCTTGCGATCCTGATGTACGCCACAATGGGCCACATGATGTTCGGATGGCCGCTGCCGCGCTGGTTCACGGAGCCGGAGCCGAACCATGTCGCGATGGGCCTTGTGCAACTGCTTTTGTCGGGCGCGGTGCTCGTGATCAACCGGCGGTTCTTCACCTCCGGCTTCCGCGCCGTCATGCACGGTTCGCCTAACATGGATACCTTGGTCGCCCTTGGCGCGGGCGCGGCCTATGCCTGGAGCGTTGCGGTCCTCTTCCTCATGACGCGCGCGCAAGTCCTCGGCGGCACGGCCGCCGCAGAGGCGTGGATGGGGCAGTACTACTTCGAAAGCGCCGCGATGATCGTGACGCTGATCACCGTAGGCAAGCTTCTCGAGGAACGCGCAAAAGGCAAGACGACGAGCGCACTCGCCGACGTGTTGCGCCTTGCGCCAAAGACGGCTACCGTCCTGCGTGACGGACGCGAAACCGAGGTCCCGGCCTCGCAGGTCCGTGTCGGCGACATATTTCTCGTCCGTCCCGGGGAGAACATCCCGGTTGATGGCATTGTCGATGAGGGCGAGAGCGCCGTCAACGAGTCGGTCCTGACGGGAGAGAGCGTCCCCGTCGACAAGGCTCCGGGTGCCATGGTCTCCGCCGCCACTTTGAATGTCTCGGGCTTCCTGCGCTGCCACGCGACGAGGGTGGGGGAGGACACCACACTCGCGCAGATCGTGCGCCTCATGCAGGATGCCGCCGCCACCAAGGCGCCGATCGCGCGACTCGCCGACCGGGTGTCGGCGGTTTTCGTACCGGCCGTTCTGCTCGTCGCGCTCGTCACGCTTGGCGTCTGGCTCGCATGCGGCGCCGCGCCTGGCTTCGCCCTTGCCCGCGCGATTTCGGTGCTCGTCGTAAGCTGCCCCTGCGCTCTTGGCCTCGCGACGCCAGTGGCTATCATGGTCGGAAGCGGCGTGGGGGCACGGCGCGGCCTCCTCTTCAAGACAGCCACCGCGCTTGAAGCCGCAGGGCGGGCTCAGATAGCAGTTCTCGACAAGACCGGCACCGTCACTTCCGGAGAGCCTGAGGTTGTTGGCGTATTCGCCAACGGCGAAGACGCCAACGACAAGGACGAAATAAGAAGTACGAAGGACGAAGGGGAGTTGCTTGCGTTTGCTGCGGCGCTGGAAAGAGGCAGCGAGCATCCGCTCGCGAAGGCCATCGTCCGTTTCGCAGCGAAACTTTCAACTTTCAACTCTCAACTTTCAACTGGCGGCGGTGAAGTCGCCGCCTTTCATGCTCTGCCCGGTTGCGGCGTGGAGGCGATCATCGGCGGACAACCGGCCTTCGGCGGCAGTGTGGTCGCAGCCGAGGAGCGCGGCATAGAACTTTCCCCTGGATTGCGCGCCAAGGCAGACGAGGCCGCCATCAAGGGCGCGACGCCCCTTGTCTTCGCGCAAGATGGCAGGGCGCTTGGCATGATTGCCGTGGCCGATGCCCCCAAGCCCGACGCGGCGGTCGCCGTCCGCAACCTTCACGACCTTGGCTTAAGAGTCCTGCTCCTGACTGGCGACAACGAGCGCACCGCCCGCGCCGTCGCGGAATCCGTTGGCATTGGCGAAGTGATCGCCGGCGTGCTGCCTGATGGCAAGCACCATGTCGTCGAAGACCTCAAGAAGCAGGGACGGGTCGCCATGGTCGGTGATGGCGTGAACGACGCGCCTGCTCTAGCGGCGGCCGATCTGGGACTCGCCATCGGGGCTGGTACGGATGTCGCCATAGACGCGGCCGGAGTGGTGCTGGTCCATTCTCGCCTTTCCGATGTAGCCGCCGCGTTGCGCCTTGGCAGGGCGACGCTTCGCAACATCAAGGAGAACCTCTTCTGGGCATTCCTCTATAATGTGCTGCTGATCCCGTTGGCGGCAGGCCTCTGGTATCCGCTCTTCGGCTGGAAGATGCATCCGGACCTCGGAGCGTTGGCGATGAGCCTCTCCAGCTTCTGCGTCGTCCTGAACGCCCTCCGCCTCAACTACGCGCGGCTCGACCCGCGCTAACCCGCGTACGCCATGAACGAAAACTCCGAAATCCGGCCGAACGGCCGCGCTCTCATCCCGTTCCTCGTCTTCGTCGCCTTCTACCTCGGGCTCTCGCTGCAGGCCGGCGACTTCTACCGGGTGCCGATGCCGATCGCGTTCATCGTCGCCTCCGCGGCGGTCTGCTCGGCCTTATCCGCCACAACGGCGGCATCGCGTGGCTCATGGAGAAAATCGGCGCGATGGTAAGCGGCGCGCGCGGGTGCGAGCTCGGCGTGCTGGTCCTCGTCTTCGCGGTGAATCTCTTCACCGCCAACAACACAGTCGCGATCATCGTCGCGGGACCGGTCGCAAAGTCGCTCGCCGACCGCTTCGGCGCGAAGCCAGAGCGCGTGGCGAGCGTCCTCGACACCGGCTCGTGCATCCTGCAGGGCGTGATTCCATACGGCGCGCAGCTGCTGATGGCGGTCTCGCTTGCGGCCGGCGCGGGCGTGAAGGTCGGCGCGTTCCCGCTCATCGGGCGCCTCTACTACCAGGCGCTCCTGCTTGTCGTCGTCCTAGTCGCCATCGCACTTCCTCGCCGCCGCGCGCGGTGACGCGTCGGACGCATCCCGACCACTGCTGCGCGCTGTCCCTGCGGACTTGGCGCACTTCGCGTGAGCACCGCACCCGTATTTGAACGCTCTAGCGCCTATGACTCCCGGAATACGGGAACGTCGGGGCTGGTGGTCGATTTGCCGTCGCGGTCGAGCGAAAAGGAGTCGAATACGCGCATGTCCTGGTCGAAGGCGTTTATGACTATCTTGTCGTCGTCGGCGTAGAAGGCGAGTGCCGAATACTCGAGGTCATGGCATACCGGGCCGTCGTTGCTGATTACCGCGTAGCGGATGCCCTTGCCTGTCGGCGTGGGGTTCTTGGTGCCGGGGGCGCAGTGCGGAAGGACATAGAAGGCGTCGCCATCGGCGTCGCATCTGCTGTACTCGTGCATGTGCCCGGCGATCATCAGATGGATCCGCCGCGCAGGGTCATCGGAGTTAAGGACGGGAAGATAGCTCTCCGCGAACGACTTCCGCCATTCGTCGCTTTCGCCATGCTGTCCGTGGGTCGCGTTGTGGACGAGGACGACGCGGAACCTCGCCTTGCGGCAGGCCTCGCTGGCGAGCGCCTCGTCGCGCAGCCAGATGCGCTGCTCCTCCATAAGCTCCTTGCAATAGCGGTTGCGGGCGAAGTCCCCCATGGGGCCGCATTCGAGAAGTATGAAGTAGCATGGCCCGTCCGTGAAGGCATACCAGGTGCGTCCGCTCTGCGCTCGGAGCCACTTCGTCCAGTCCGCAGCGTGGAGGCCGCCCCATTCGTGGTTGCCGCGTATGACGGCGATGGGCACCGAGTGGCCGGCGGCCTCGACGACCGGGTTCACGATGTCGTCGATGATGTTCTGCCCGTCGGGCGAATACATGCCGTCCCATACGTTGTCGCCGCCGAATGCGATGAAGTCGGCCTTTGCTACGTCCGTGAAACGGATCGCGTTGCGGATGAAACGCCAGTTGCTGTGGGTGTCCGTGAAGAAGAGCGCGCGGCAGACGCCATCCTCGCGCATGGTGCGGAATGAGTAGTCGCCGTGGGTCGCGGTCTCGCCTGTCGCCAGATCGTAGAAGGCCAGGCGGTATTCGTACTCGGTATCGGGCCGCAACCCCCTGAGGTCGATTATCTGCGCGATGCCGTCAAGGACGAGCGTTCCATTCGATTGTACGAGACGCTCGGTCCACTCGTCGTCCGATCCCTTGACCCGATACCGCACACCGCCGGCGACTGGAACCGATGATCGCCAGCCGATGGAGATCCGGTCGGTGTCAGCGTTGAATAGCCATGGCCCGGCGTCGAGCGGGAAGCTCTTCACAGGCGCTGGAACACGGAATGAGCGGAGCGTGGGATCGACGACGCTTTCGCCCTTATCGCCGATGTGGAACCAGCGGTATTCGTACTCGCATCCGGACTCCAGTCCGGTGATGACCATTCCGTGGTCGTAGTTTGGGGAATCGGGATAGGCCATCTGCTTCCGCCACTCCGACTCTCCTCTGCGGCGGATGAGTATGCCGCCGACCACGGGATGTTCGGTGCGATGGACCAGAAGAGTGGCAAGGCCATCGTTGGCGCGGTGGAAGTGGCTGATGAAAGGGCCGGATTTGTTGGCCGGGACCGTGCGGTCGGCCGGAATGAAGGGGACGCAGGGCTGGAGTGCCGACGGTATGCCAAGCACCCCGCTCCGTGCGTGAGGCTGGCGGTTTTCCGCATTCATGACGTTGATCGCTAGTGTGGCGCTGCCACGCGACGGCATCGCCGGGGTAGGTCTTCAATCGGCTTTGCCGGCGCCACGGCGGACGACCGGAGCCAGGAGATCCTCGTCGGGGACTGTGCACTTGAGCTCCTCGCCGATGAACTTCTCGATGTCGGGGATGATGAACGACTCGTCCTCGTCGGCGAACGAGACCGATGTGCCGACCTTCCCGGCGCGGCCGGTGCGGCCTATGCGGTGCACATAGTCCTCGGCTTCGTATGGGAGCTCGAAGTTGACCACGAGGCCGATGTCCGCGATGTGCAGGCCGCGTCCGGCGACATCCGTGGCGACGACGATCTTGACCGTGCCCTCGCGGAAGTTGTCGAGGACCTTCATGCGGTGGTTCTGGTTGACCTCGCCGGAAAGGAGTTCGCATTGGTAGCCATGGCGGCGGAGGCGCTCGGCGAGGCGGTCTGTGCTGACGCGGCGGTTTGCGAAGATCAGGACACGCTGCCCGTCGTAGCGTTCGAGGAGATGGCAGAGGATGTTGAACTTCTGATCGGACGTGACGATGAAGACCTTCTGGTCTATGTCCTGGTTCGCCGTTCGCTCCGGTTCGATCTCGACCTTTACTGGGTTGGGCATCCACTGCGAGGCGAGGCGCATGACGTCGTCGGAGAGCGTGGCGGAGTAGAGGAGCGTCTGGCGGGCGGTCGGGAGCGATCGTATGATGCGACGGACATCCGGGATGAAGCCCATGTCGAGCATGCGGTCGGCCTCGTCGATGACGAGGGTGTCGATCTTCGAGAGGTCTATGACATGCGAGCGCTGGAAGTCGAGGAGACGGCCGGGCGTCGCGGCGATGAGATCGACGACGCCTTCCCCGAGGGCGGCCGACTGCTTCGCGTAGTCCATGCCGCCGAAGACGGCCAGAGAGCGGAGTCCGCAGTATTTGCCGAGCGCCTGGGCGTCGCGGCAGATCTGGACGCACAATTCGCGCGTCGGGGCTATCACCAGGGCGCGCGGCGTCGCGGGCTTGTCCTGGCGCTTGTCCGGCGTACGCAGATAGCGTGTCAGGATGGAGACGAGGTATGCGGCCGTCTTGCCGGTGCCGGTCTGGGCGCGTCCGGCTACGTTCTCGCCGACCATCGCCCTCTCAAGGCTTGCGGCCTGGATAGGCGTGCAGTACCTGAAGCCAAGGTCGGCGATCGCGTGCATTATCTCCACGGGGATGTCGAAGTCGTGGAAGCGCCTCCTGCCATCCTCCGGCTCTACGACGAACTGATCGACGGTCCAGTCGCCGTTGTCCGCGCGTATCGGCTCGTAGTCGAAATCGCTCCGGTCCACGCCTCCGCCACGCGACCCGCGCGAAGATCTGCGCGGCTTCCGTGCCGCCTGTGTCCGATCCTCGGTCTTCTGGTCTTCAGGCTTCCGACCTTCGACCTTCGGACCTTCGACCTTCGGACCTGCGGGCCTCTTCCCTTCCGGCCTTCGCCCTCCGGCCTTTCGACCCTCCGGCCTCCGGCCTTCGGCCTTTCGACCCTCCGGCCTCCGGCCTTCGCCCCTCGGACCCTCGGTCTTCCGGCCCTCCGGCCTACGCCCTTCGCCCTTTTGACCCTCGGCCTTGCGACCTTCAGGCTTCCTGCCACCGGCACCTTGACCCTTGACTTTGCCGCGTCCGTTTGGCTTCTGGGACTGCGGGGCCTTGGGCTTGGATGAGAATAGGGATTTTATCCTGTCTATGATCTTGAGTGGCATGTCGAACCTATATGCACAACACAAGGCCAGCGCGATGCCGGAGGCCTTGTCTGGAAGTAGAATCGTCAAAAACGACTTTGAGGATTGTATCAGTATCCGCCGCCGTTTTCAAACCGAATTGATATAATCCAAAAACCTTCATCTTTGGTAGAATCCGCACCATGACCGAGGAAGAGAACGACACCAGGACTTGGTTCCTCAGGATATCCAGCGGGGTGGTCTTCGGACCTGTCCCGACGAAGGCTTTGCGCCTCTGGGCCGAGCAAGGGCGCGTCCAGCCGGGGAACGAGATATCCCCGGACAGATCCAACTGGATCCCGGCCCAGTCCCTGGATGAACTGGACATCGTCTGGTACCTTGAGGACTCGCAGGGGAACCTTACGGGTCCATTCAACAAGAAGGCCGCCGAGAAGCTCATAGCCGACGGCCGCGTAGGCGATGGCACCTCAATTGTCCACAAGGACGACGCCGACCTGGCGCACCTTGTCCGTCCGGCGCTCGAGAACCGACGCCGCAAGCAGTCGGCGGAGGATGCCCCGGAACTTGATTTCGGCTCCGAGGACGACGCGGCCTCCAAGGGGGAGAACGAACTCCGCACGGAATGCGACGGTCTCCGTCTGAAGATCGAGGTCCTAGAGAAAAGCCAGAAGCAACTCCTGTCGGCCGCGGAGAAGGAATGCAAGTCGCACGAGCGCCAGCTTGCGGCGGAGCGCTCCAAGGTGTCTAAGCTGGAGGCGGAGCTGGAGGAAGCGCGCCTCATAGCCGCCACGGCTCAGAACGCGCTGCGGGAGGCTACCGCGAAGAGCGAGGCCGACAAGGCCGGAGCCGCCGAGGACTCCGCCGCGCTCCGCGCCGAGCTGGATGAGAAGACCAGGCGCATTGCCGAGATGGAGAAGGAGTTCGCGGAGCTGCTTACCTTCTCCAACCAGCGCGACGCCGAGACGCAGGCCGAGATCACCGATCTTCAGGAACAGGCTGAGCGACGCGGCGTCAACGCCGCCGAGATGGAGAGGCGCATTGCCGAACTCGAAAAGGAGAACGCGCGTCTTGCGTCCGCGGCCGCCGAGGAGAGGCCGCAGGAGAAGAAGATCGTCGTCTCAGACGACGCCGACCTTGCCCTGGCCGCCCAGATCGAATTCCTCTCATCGCTGCTTGATGACAGCCAGAAGGCCCAGCACACCATAAGGAGCCGCATAGACGAGATCGTCGCAATCCGCAGCGGCGGCCACGCCACCGCGAGCGAGCGACAGGCCGAGATGCGCGCCGAACGCGCCGAAGCGGAGCGGAGGGGCGAGGAGATCAAGAACCTGCGCCTTGAGCAGGCCCGTCTGGAGGAACTCGCCGCCGCCCGCGAGAAGGAGCTGCAGCGGCGCATCCGCATTCTCGAGATAGACCTTGACGAGACGAAGGAGGCCGCCCGCGAGACCGACGCGCTGCGCGACAAGGTGCGCCAGTTGGAAGGCGCGGTGAACGACCGCGACCAGATAATCGTCCGCGAGCGCAAGGAGCGCGCCGACGAACAGCAGCAGCTCGAGCAGGCGCAGAACGCACTACTCCTACGCATTGAGACGATGGAGAAAGCGGCCGCGTCCGCCCCGGAACAGGAGGACCGGACTTCAGATCCCGGATCCCAAACCCCGGCCGACGCCCAGCCCGCCGAATCTCCCCGCCGCCACATTTTCCGCGCCGCGCCGTGGATGAGCTTCAAGAAGTGACAGCCGCACCAATGCAAAACGAAGCGCACAACCCGTCAAGCGCTGAGCGCCGCAGGCTATACCGGCGGCTTCTCGCCTTCACCAAACCGTACCGGCTGCGGCTTGCTCTGGGCATCCTCGCCGGCATGATGAGCGCGGGGACGCTCTTCGTCATCTTCGACAACGCCAACGACGCCGTCGCCTCCTTTCGCTCCGGCACCAGCCATGCCGCAACCCAACCCGCAACTTCCAACACTCCAACTCCTCAACCTTCAACTCCCAACTCCCCGACTCCCCAACCCTCAACCCCGGACGACAAGCTCCAGGCGAAGATAGAGCGCGTCGAGAGGACTTTGGCCAGTCATGGGCTGCATGTGAGCATCCGCAACGCCGACAACACGATCACGTGGCAGGGGCTCGTGATCGTCATGCTTGCGATCCCGCTGCTCATCATCTTCCGCATAATCACATCGGTTCTCAACCACTACTGCATGAGGTGGGTGGGTGCCGCGGTCGTCCGCGATCTGCGCGACTCGCTCTTCTCCACGCTTCAACGCCAGTCGCTGAAGTTCTACGGGCGCATCGACATCGGCGAGCTGATCAGCCGCTGCGTCAACGACACCGCCAGCGTCGAGCATGTCGTCTCAAGCACCATCGCCAACGCCGCCCGCGCCCCGTTCGAGATAATCGCGGTCCTTCTCTGGGCCGCGAAGTATTCGATCGAGAACGGGATCGGACGGTTCGTCCTGGCCATCGCGGTGTTCCTGCCGCTCTGCGTGCTGCCGATACTCATACTTGGCCAGCGAGTGAAGCGCTGGACGAAGAAGTCCCTGGAGCGCATATCGTTCGTCGTCTCGCGCATGCACGAGAACTTTACCGGCATACGCGTGGTCAAGGCATTCAACACGGAGGCGAAGGAGGAGTCCCGCTTCAAGGCCCTGGACAACGACTACTTCCGCGCAGTGGTCAAGACCTTCCGCGCCGAGATCCTGATGTCGCCGCTGATGGAGGCGGTCATAGCCGTCATAGGCATGGCCTTCGTCGTCGCATGCTTCATCCTCAAGATCGACCTGATCAAGATCGCCATGGTGGCGACCGCCATCTACCTCTCCTACCGTCCGCTCAAGGAGATCGCGCAGATCAGCGCGTGGCTCCAGCGTGGCGCCGCCGCCCTCCAGCGAATATTCTCGATACTCGACACGGACACCTCGCTTCCCGAGCCGGCGAAGCCTGTGCCGAAGAAGGACTTCACGGACAGGATCGTCTTCGACCATGTCTCGTTCGCCTTCTCCGCCGATGGACCCGAGGTCGTGCATGACGCGGCGTTCGAGGTGCCGCGCGGATCGCTCGTGGCCCTCGTCGGCGAGACCGGCTCCGGAAAATCGACTTACGCCAACCTCCTTGCGCGCTTCTACGATCCGACATCCGGCTCCGTCACCCTCGACGGCATAGACCTTCGCGACATCGCCACCCCCGACCTCCGCTCGCTGATCGGCGTCGTCACGCAGGATACGATCCTTTTCAACGACACCATCGCGGCCAATATTGCCTATGGCACGGAAGGGGCGTCGATGGACGCTGTCGTGGACGCCGCGAAGATGGCGAACGCCCATGAGTTCATCGTCGCCCATCCGGACGGCTACGACCGCGTATGCGGCGACAAGGGCTTTCTGCTCTCCGGCGGCGAGAAGCAGCGCATCGCGCTCGCTCGCGCCATCCTGCGCAACCCGCCTATCCTCATCCTCGACGAGGCCACGAGCGCCCTCGACACCGTCACGGAGCGCCTTGTGCAGGACGCCATCGCAAAGGTCATGGCCAGCCGCACGACCCTCGCCATAGCGCACCGCCTTAGCACCGTCCGCGACGCGTCGCTCATCCTCGTCATCGACAAGGGGCGCATTGTCGAGCGCGGCACCCACGACCAGCTATACGCGGCAGGTGGCCGCTACCGCCGTCTTTGCGACATGCAGCTGGCGGGATAAGGGCTACGAGGCAGGCATGGACACAGGAACTGGCGTTGACATGGCGGTGCTGGCGGAGATGGCGCGGAAGGCGGCGGACAGCGCCTACGCGCCATACTCGCGATACAAGGTCGGCGCGGCGCTGCTCGCCGATGACGGACGCGTCTTCACCGGCTGCAACATCGAGAACGCCTCGTACGGCCTCACGAACTGCGCCGAGCGCACTGCCGTCTTCAAGGCCGTGAGCGAAGGCGCCAGATGCTTCCGCGCCATCGCCATTGCCGGCGGGGACGATGAGCCGGCGACGCCTTGCGGCGCATGCCGCCAGGTCCTGGCGGAGTTCTGCGGACCGGAAACGCCTGTGATGTGCGTTGCGCTCTCCGGCGACGCCGTCCGCGAATACACTTTGGGTGAGCTTCTGCCAGGCGTGTTCCACCTGCGGTAGGCGCGATCACCGACGCAAAAAAAGGACATCAGGATGATTGCGACGAAAGACTACGCATCCGACAAGGATTTCGTAAGGCGTTTCCGCGATGGGGCGATAGCCATCGCCCGACGCAAGCGAGACGAGTGCGCGGCTTTGCTTGCCACGCTTCCGCCGCCATCGTTCCCGATGGGGCCGCGTCTTTCGTCCGGCGGCCACTTCACAGGTTTCTTCCTGTGGGACACGGTTTTCTGCGCCATGTGGGCGCGCCATGTGCAGGAGGATGCGCCGGACCTGCCGCTTCTTCCGCCGCTCGACAACCTCTACGCCCTTGCCCAGCCTGACGGCTTCATCGCCAAGGAGTACACCGCGCGTGGCGGCCTTGCCTTCTTGTGCGACCATCCCATCGCCTTCGCCCCCCCGATTCTCTCATGGGCGGAGCTTGTCATGCGCCGCGAGAACCGCGCCCCTGCAGCGCGCCTCGGGCGCGTATTCCCGATACTGCACCGCCACCATCGGGCGTGCCGTGCCCGCTTCCGCAGGCCTGACGGCCTCTATGTGGGCGACCCATGGGGATGCGGCATGGACGACATACCGCGCTACCCGCGCGGCATCACCGAGGCAGAGGCGGCGGCCATGCCGGGCGGCATACGCCTTACGATCGACTGCCTTGGCGAGGAGTGCCGCAACAAATGGTCGTGGATGCACGAGCATTCCGACCACCTCTCATGGAACCGGCAGGCCGGCTGGATCGACATGTCCTGCCAGATGGCTTTCGACGCATACAACCTCGCTGAGATCGCCGATATCCTCGGCCTCGCCGACGAGGTCGCGGCCCTGCGCAAGGAGCACGCTGAACTTTCCGAGGCCATCAACGCGCTGTGTTGGGACGAGGCCACCGGCTTCTACCACGACTTCGGCCCCTCGGGCATTATGATCCGCAAGTCGGCCGCCGCGTTCTGGGCCATAATCTCCCGTGTCGCCACCGGCGAACGGCTCGAGCGGATGGTCTCGGTCATCCGCGATGAGCGTTGCTTCAACCGGCCTATCCCATTCCCGGCACTTTCGGCGGACGACCCCGACTACGAGCCGGAGACTGCCTACTGGCGCGGGGCCGTTTGGCCCTCGACGAACTACGCCCTTCTGCGCGGCCTCGTCGAATGCGGTTACAAGGATTTCGCCGAGGACGCGGCCCGGCGTTACTACAACGCCAACGCGGAGCTTTTCGAGAAGACCGGCACGATCTGGGAGAACATCTCGCCTGAGCAGTGCGACCATGTCAAGGAGCGTTCAGGTCCGGACTTCTGCGGCTGGGGCGCCATAGCCCCGCTGGCGCTGCCAGCCGAATTCGGCTGGTAGGGCTTGCCAATGCCTATTCGTACCGCAGCGCGTCGATCGGGTTGAGCTTTGAGGCGCGCCAGGCTGGGTAGAAGCCGAAGATGATGCCGATGCCCGCCGAGACCGCGACGGACATCGCGATCGCCGTGGGCGAAGTTGCGGTAGGCCAGTTGAGGACGGACGATATCACCACCGACGCGATGCGTCCGGTAGCGATCCCGAATATCCCGCCGGAGAGGCAGAGAATGACGGACTCGACAAGGAACTGGGTGAGGATGTCGGATGACCTTGCGCCGATCGCCATGCGAAGACCGATCTCCCGTGTGCGTTCGGTCACGGACACGAACATGATGTTCATGATGCCCACGCCGCCGACGACGAGCGAGATCAGCGCCACGATCAGGAGAAGGCTGGTCATGAGCGACGATGTCGAGGTTATCGTGTCGATGAGTTCGCTCATGTTGCGCACCTCGAAGTCGTCCTCCGCGCCGTCGGCGATCTTGTGGCGAAGGCGAAGGGTCTCCGAGATCTCGGAGATGGCGTCCTGGACGGTGTCGGACGAAGTCGCGGAGGCCATGATGCGGCTTATGTTGTTGAAGCGGATCGGCATCGGGTAGTTGGCCGTCTGGGTGGCGTCGCGGGCCGGGTAGTACTGCACGGATGTTATCGGGTACTTGTTCTTGCGCGAGTAGTCGCCGGAGGATGTCGCGGTCGAGGCCATGCCGCCACCGCGCGCAAGGCGGCTCTGCATGGTGGTCCAGGGGATGATGGCCGTGTCGTTCTGGTCCATGCCCATGAGGTTGGTGCCCTTTTTCGCAAGGACGCCGGCGACCTTGAAGGTGACGTTGTTCAGGCGGACGAACTGACCGACTGCGCTCTCGCCATTGTCGAAGAGCTCATCGACGACGGTCTGACCGAGGAGGCAGACAGTCGCGGATGCGGCGACATCTCGCTCCGTGAAACATGCTCCATCCGAGATCTCCCAGTTCTGCACGACAAGGTAGTCGGGTGTGCCTGACTCGATGCGGTTCGGGCTCCAGTTCCTGCTGCCACGGACGACCTGGATGCCGCCCTGCGAAAGGACCGGGGTCACGGCCTTGACGGATGGGCAGTCGCGCCGGATTGCGGTCACATCATCCGTTGTAAGCGTCACGGAGGTGCCTGATCCGGCGCTGACGCCGCCGGAGCTGATCGCCACGGGTGAGATCATCAGGACGTCGGATCCCATGTTGGCTATCTTCGCGGCGATCTGCCCGGATGCGCCGGCTCCGATCTCCATCATCGCGATCACGGACGCGATGCCGATGACGATGCCCAGCATCGTAAGCACCGAGCGGAGGATGTTCCTTCGCAGGGCGTTCAGCGCGGTGACTATGACTTGCAAGGAGATCATGGGAAAGAGGGCTTGGACCTGGGTGTCCGCGACAGGGCGCGAACCACAAAACTCATATCTGCTATCTGTTATCTACTATCTACTATCTAAACATCCCCTCCACGACCTGGCCGTCCTTGATGTGGATGGTCGTCTTGGCATAGTCGCAGACCTCGGCGTCGTGGGTGACGAGGACGATGGTGATGCCCTCCTCGTCATTCAGGCGGCGGAACATGCGTAGGATCTCGTCGGTGGTCTTGGAGTCGAGGTTGCCTGTCGGTTCGTCGGCGAAGAGGATGCGCGGACGATTGACGAGGGCGCGGGCTATGGCGACCCGCTGCTGCTGGCCGCCCGAAAGCTGGGCCGGGGCGTGGTCCATGCGGTCGGCCAGGCCCATTCGCGTCAGCAGTTCCTTTGCCCATGCGACGTTCTCCGCCTTCGGTCGGCGCTTGCGCTGGTACTCCAGCGGGAGGAGCACGTTCTGGAGCGCGGATGTGCGGGCGAGGAGGTTGAAGTTCTGGAAGACGAAACCGATGCGTTCGTTGCGGATGTCGGCGCGGTCGTTCGCGCTCAGGCGCGACACGTCGCGTCCGTCGAAGAAGTAGTCGCCCCCCGTGGCGACATCCAGAAAGCCAAGGATGTTCATGAGCGTACTCTTGCCCGAACCGGAGGCGCCCATCAGCGCGACGAGATCGCCCTCGGCGATGGAGAGCGACACACCCTTCAGGACTTCGACGCCCTCGCCGCCGCCGAGGCGGTAGGTCTTTCGCAGATCTTTGAGCTCTATCAGATTGGCCACGCCCGAAATGCTATCACAAGCCTTGGCGCATCGGGGGGAAATGCGTACGCCCGATTCCGGCGGCGGACATGCGCGTTATGGCGTATAATGTTGAAGATTGAATCCGGAATCGAAGAACATGAACCTCGAAGAACTTGAAGCATTGAAGTCCGAGTCGCTGGAGGCCGTGAAGGCCGCGGCCGATGCCGCCGCGCTTGAGGCGGTCCGCGTGAAGTACCTTGGCAGGAGCGGAACCGTCACGGCAGTGATGAAGAGCCTCAAGGATGTGCCACCGGCCGAGCGCCCCGCCTTCGGCAAGGCCGCGAACGCCCTGCGCCAGGCCGTCGAGGCCGCCATCGCGGAACGCCAGGCCGCGCTTGCCTCGGAAGAGACAGCGTCCGGTCCTGCATTCGACTACACGATGCCGGGGCGCTGGTCGGAAAGCGGCTCGCTCCACCCGCTCTCAATGGTAGTCAAGGAGGTCGCGCGCATTTTCTCGCGCATCGGCTTCACCGTCGCGGACGGCCCGGACATCGAGACGAAGTTCAACAACTTCACCGCTCTAAACACAGCGCCGCACCATCCTTCGATGGACCAGTCCGACACCCTCTGGATCACGGACGACCTCCTTCTCCGCACGCAGACCTCTCCGGTTCAGATCCGCGCCATGCTCGCGCGCAAGCCGCCGGTCCGCATCATCTGCCCCGGCCGCACATACCGGCGCGACACGATGGATGCGACGCACAGCGCCAACTTCCACCAGATCGAGGGCCTCTATGTCGATACTAAGCCCGTATCGCTAGCAGACCTCAAGGCGACGCTCGCCTATTTCGCCCGCGAGATGATGGGCGAGGGCATCGGCGTCCGTTTCCGTCCGCACTTCTTCCCGTTCACCGAGCCGTCGGTTGAGGTCGATTTCACCTGCCATGTCTGCGGCGGCAAGGGGTGCCGCGTATGCAAGCAGTCCGGGTGGATCGAGGTCGCAGGCGCCGGCATGGTCGATCCGCGGGTCTATCGCCATGTAGGCTACGACCCCGAAAAGGTCTGGGGCTACGCCTTCGGCTTCGGCGTCGAGCGCATCGCCATGATCAAATACGGCGTGCCCGACATCCGCTACTTCTACGAGAACGACCTGCGCTTCCTGAAGCAGTTCCGCTAGGACGCGAGCGCCTTGAGGGTGGCGAGGGCCGTGGCCAGCTTCTCGCGGCGGGGGCGCTCGTCGCCCTTGGCATCCCATGAGCACTCGCACGAGACGCCGTCGGAGTAGCCGATCTTCTTCAGCGCGTCGAAGTAGGGCTTCAGCTCGGCCGGGTCGCCGGCGCCGGGGAAGAGTCGCGTCTTGTTCTGCGCCACATGGCAGTGCATAAGGCTGGACCCGGCGCGCACTACGGACTCGGCGCTTTCGCGGCCCATCATCATGTGGTAGAAGTCGGCAAGCTGCCGGATGCGCGGCGAGCCGATCTCATCGACTATCTGCATGCCCTGCCAGACATACTGGACGATGTTCGATTCGCTCGGACGGAGAGGCTCGATTACGACGACCACCTTGCAATCGTCGATGCGCTTGGCGAGCTGGGCGCAGAAGTCGGCGAACTGGTCGCGCCCATCCTCTATCTGGAAGCCGGCGGGTACATTGCGGGCGCCTCCCGATCCGAAGACGATGCGCCTGATGCCGACAATGTCGGCGCGGCGGCATGCGCGCTCCGCATAGTCGAGCGCCGGCGGGAAGTCGGCCGCCGGCCCAGTCAGGCGGAACGAGCCGGGGAGGAAGCAGTTGCACGCCAGGACCGGTAGCGGTGCCGCAAGCACCTTGTCGCGCATCGGCGCCCATTCCTCGTCGGACTTGTCTGGCTGCAGGGCGACGCCGACTGACATCTCGGCGTAGTCGAAGCCGACGTCCCGCATCTCCTCCATCTCCGCGAAGTCGCAGGTGCATGATCCGAACAAAATCCTGTTGCCGCTATTCATAGTTCCGTTCTCCAAGTAGGTGCCGATGATTCTATCATAGCCGTGTCAGTAGGCCGCCATGCGCATCGAGGCCGAAGCGCCGTCAGGTGACCTTGACAGCAGAACCGCGACGCGGCACGGCGCCGCGAAGGTAGCGAGGAACCTGTCAGCCGCCTCTATGATGGACCTGTCGCCGGCATCGAGCCGCACGATGCCGAGCATAGTCGCCATGCGGGAGAGCGCGAGTATCTGCCGGCATTCGTCCGCAAGTCGGGAGAAATCAATCCAAAGGTATCCGACCGGCATTCCGTCCGCGTCGTTCGCGGCGTTGGCATCGAACCATTCGCGCCATGGCGCCGATTCCGGCGCGGCGGCCGCGCGCTGCGCTTTGAAGCTGGCCATCGACGAGCAGAAGGTAAGACCATGGTTCCTGCGGTCAAGTTCGAAGACCCCGTTCTCCTCCGGGTATGTCTTGAATACGGCGTTGCCTTTTTGCCAGCGCAAGGGCACAAGAAGACTTCCACCCTCGTCCATAGGCGACTGCATCTGCGGGTACTTGCCTCCGTTCGCCATCATCGCGATGGCATGGGCGACGTCATCCTTCGAAAGCACCAGCCCGGGGCAGAGGATCGTCAGCGCCGGAATCCGGATTCCGAATAGCGATCCGCCACATGGCGCACCCGACAGATATGCCACGGCATCTTCCTTGCCGGCGTTCTCGAGAGGTGGCGCGCTGATCGCCAGCAGGTTCTCTATGTCCTTGGCGGCTGCGGCGCCTGGAAGGGCGAGAATTGCGAACGCACCGTCGGCATCAAGCGCCGAGGCCTTCGCGTTCCTGCCCGTCAGCCGACCGGCCGAGGCCATCCTTTTGGCCATATCGCCCTGAAGCGTCACATCCCCGTCCGCGACGAAACGTCCGCGCGCGAGTTCCAGGACGCGGATCTCCGGCGAGGAGCCGAAGTGCCCGTCGCGTATCCAGACGCGGTGAAGCGTACGGCCGCGGCTCTCCCATGGACGCCGTCCGCCGAAGACCGTGGATGGTCCGGCATCCTCATCGATGCGTCGTTCCAGCTCGCGGACGGCGTCGCCATCGGTGGAAAGGGCGGCGAGAAGGACGTTCTTGCGCATCGCGAAGCCTACCTTGAGGTCGCTAGGATGGCGTTCGGTGCCTAGCGGCAGATAGCGCGATCCGCCTGGCGCGATTTCAAGGCGTCCAAGACCGGGGATCCAGCGCGTCTTCAGCAGAAAGAGCAGTACGAGCCTACGCCATCCCGCATGGCTTGCGCCGTATAGGATCGGGTCTCCGCCGACATCGGGGGACGGCGTCACCGCGAGCACCGTGTTCCGTCCGGTCGTCAGCGGGATGAGGATGCGCCAGCCTGGAGCGTCGCGCAATTCCGCCACATCGACGCCTGTCGCCTCGAGGAGGTTCGACACGGCAGGAAGCGACACCACGTCGCGCCACCGCGACCTCACGGAGAAGTTGTCGCATGCCACGACCGACTCCTCCGGCATGGCGGCGTAGGGCACGGACGGGAACTCGCGCGAATGGGCGAGAAGGACGATCACCGCAAGCAGCGCCCATGGCATCGCACGGTAAAGGCGCCAGCGTACATTCTGCATTGTGCATTCTGCATTGTGCATCGTGCATTACCTCACCGCATCGGGCTGGAAGATGGCCGGATCCAGCGTCAGCCCGCGCGACTTGATCTGCTCGAAGAAAGTCGGGACGGACCCGGTCGGGGTGAGGCGGCCTATGATGCGCCCGTCCGCATCGACGCCCGTCTGGCGGAACTCGAAGATGTCCTGCATGACGGTCTGGGTGCCTTCAAGGCCGAGCACTTCGGTGATGTTGGTGATGCGTCGGCTACCGTCGCTCAGTCGCGACTCGTGGACGATCAGATCGACTGCCGACGAAATCTGCTCGCGTATGGCGCGGGATGGCAGGTCGAGTCCCGACATGAGCACCATCGTCTCGAGGCGGGAGACGACGTCGCGAGGTGAGTTGGCGTGGACCGTCGTTAGCGAGCCGTCATGGCCGGTGTTCATAGCCTGGAGCATGTCGAGGGCCTCGCCGGAACGGCATTCGCCAACGATTATGCGGTCGGGTCGCATACGGAGGGCGTTGCGGACTAGGTCGCGGATCGTGACCGCCCCGCGTCCCTCGATATTGGGTGGACGGGCCTCAAGGCGGACGACATGCGGCTGCGTGAGCCGAAGTTCGGCGGCGTCCTCGATGGTGACGACGCGGTCGCTGTCCGGAATGAACGACGACAGGACGTTGAGGAGCGTCGTCTTTCCTGAACCCGTGCCGCCGGCCACTATGATGTTCTTGCGCATCCTAACGCAGACGCGGAGGAACTCCGCCATGTCGCGCGTCCAGGTCCCGAATCGGACGAAGTCGTCCTCCGTCAGCGGCGTCTTGGAGAACTTGCGGATGGTGATGCACGGGCCGATCAGGGAGAGCGGCGGTATGATCGCGTTCACGCGCGAGCCGTCCGCGAGGCGAGCGTCCACGTATGGCTGGCTCTCGTCGATGCGGCGCCCTATCGGCGAGACGATGCGCTCGATGATCGCCAGCACGGAGGCGTCGTCCATGAACGTCTGACCGGTCAGAACCAGCTTGCCCTTGCGCTCGACATAGACCTGGTTCGGGCCGTTGACCATGATCTCGGTGATGGAGTCGTCCGCGAGGAAGGCCTCAAGCGGGCCGAGGCGCAGTGCCTCGGTGTAGATCTCGGCGGCGAGCAACCTTGGGTCGATATCCTTCGGAAGCTTGTCGCGCACCTCCATGATGATCGCCCCGAGCGTCTCCTTGGCGCGCTTGTCGAGTTCCGCGCTTGATGCGCGCGAAGCGGACAGGCGCTTCAGATCGAGCCTCTGGATGAGCTCGCGGTGGATCTGGTTCTTGATCGCGCGACGGGCCTCGTCGGCGGCGGAGTTGGTGGAAGGTGGAGGAGTAGGAGGTGGAGGAGTGGAGGAGTTGGGAAGTGGGGGAGTGGAGGAGTGTGAGAGTGGAGGAGTGGAGGAGTGTGAGAGTGGAGGAGTGGCGGAGACGGGTGGTTGGGTGGTTGGGGCGGGGGGAAGGGATTCGACATGGATCATGTATGGACCTATGGCGATGTCCGAACCTTCGGCCAGCAGCGTCTTGCCGGATGCCTTCTGACCGTCCACCCAGGTGCCGTTGCTAGACGCGAGGTCCTCGATGCACGAAGCCCCTGGCGCGATGTGCAGGACCGCGTGCGCCTCGCTCACTTCCTGGTCGCGCAGGCGGATGCGGCACTTTTCGCCGCGTCCTATCGCGTACTCTCCGGGCGGGAGCGAGCATGGGAATGGCGCCGCCCCGGCCTGTGATATCGTGATCTTCGCCTGCTGCGCCATGTACGCCCCCTGTCGCCGAAACCGTTAGAAGAACATCTTCGCCACCGCGAGCAGCCCCTGCTTCCACGGGACGCGGTGCGACACGCCGCTCTTGCCCTTGAACTCGTCGAGGTGCTCCACGTACCACTCGTAGTTGCGGACAAGCGCCTGTTTGTTGGAGTACTTCGGCGAGAAGCCGAGGATCATCTCGGCCTTCTCGATCGAGACGAAGCTGTCCTTCGAGGCCGTCTCATACACCCATGGGTAAAGCGGCGAGAGGTGGAGCATCTCGAGTATGCGCAGAATGAAGATCAGAAGACCGGCGGGCATCCCGACGACATGCTTGCCGTATCCGGCGCGGTCGAGGACGGCCTGGTAGTCCTCCTTCATCGTGGTGTACTCCTTTGCGCCGATGTTGAAGGTTTCGTTCACCTTCTCCTTCGGGAGCGTAAGTGTGAGCCAGATGGCGTCGTCGAGGTCATCAACGTCCATGAGCTGGTAGCGGTTGTTTCCGCTGCCTATCATCGGGAAACCGTGGCCCGTGTAGGCCCAGTCGTAGAAGAGGGCGAAGACGCCGAGGCGCTCCGGTCCTATGAAACTCTTCGGGCGGAGGATCGGGACGCACATGCCGCGCTTGCGCGCATCCATCGCCACTTCCTCGGCCTTGATCTTGGCGTGGCCGTAGGGGCCGACGCCGATCAAAGGATCGGACTCGTAGAGCGGGTGGTGGTCCGGGACGCCATAGACCGCCGTCGATGAGATGTCGACGACCCTCTCGACTCCCTCCTCTTCGGCGGCCATGAGGACGTTCTTCATGCCGTCGATCTCCGTTGAGTAGATGTCCTTCTCCGAGTAGAGCGGGAGCGCGGCGGCGGTATGGACCACCCACTTCACGTCCTTCATCACGCGGCGCACCATCTCAAGGTCGCGCACGTCGCCCAGTACGCAATCGACCTTGTCCTTTTCGGGATAGTCGAACGGCGCTATGTCGAGCGAACGTATCTTCGTCTCGCCATGGGCCATCAGATGGCGAATCAGGTTAATGCCGAGGAAACCGCTTCCACCGGTGACGAGCACCCATTCCTTCATTTTCTTCAATCCTTCCATTCAGATACAATGCCTACAAGCTCGCGGACGGCGTACGCCTCAGGTATCCGCCTGACGAATTCGCCCTTGACATAAAGCGCGAAGACGCCTTCGCCGCCGGCTATGGCGACATCGGCCTCGCGCGCCTCGCCGGGACCGTTGACCACGCACCCCATGACCGCGACATGCGGGCGGGGCGCGTCGGGATGGGCGCGGTAGTGCGCCTCAAGGGCATCCTCGACCTTGCGGGCGACGCCTATCACGTCGACGCGCGTGCGTCCGCATGTCGGGCACGAGGTGACATGCGGCCCGGGTGCCCGCAGACCAAGCGCGCGCAGCAGTTCGACGCCGACACGCACCTCCTGCTCGGGAACGTCCGTGAGCGAGACGCGGATGGTGTCGCCGATACCTTCCGAGAGGAGCTGCCCCATCGCCACGCAGGAACGGACCGTGCCGGCCAGGAACGTCCCGGCCTCGGTTACGCCCACATGGAGCGGCCAGTCGGTCTTCGTCGAGAGCAACCTATACGCCGCGAGAGTCCGTGGCACGTCCGACGCCTTCACCGAGATCTTTATCGCCTCGCAACCCTCGTCTTCGAGGATACGTACATGGCCAAGTGCGCTCTCGACAAGCGCCTCCGGGGTGGCGGAGCCGTACTTGGCAAGGATGCCTTTCTCAAGTGACCCGCCATTGACGCCGACCCGGATGGGGATGCGGCGGGAGTTGGCGGCGGACACGACCTCGCGAACTTTCGCCGTGTCGCCGATGTTGCCGGGGTTGATGCGCAGTCCGTCGATGCCAGCTTCGATGGCCGCGAGGGCGAGACGCCAGTCGAAGTGTATGTCCGCGACGAGCGGCACGCCATCTGTCCGCCGCCGTATCTCCGTGAGGGCCTTCGCGGCCTCCATGTCCGGCACCGCCAGGCGGACGATGTCGCATCCGAGATCCATGCAGCGCCTTATCTGGTCCGCCGTCGCCACGGCGTCGCGGGTGTCGGTGTTGCACATCGTCTGCACCGACACCGGCGAGTCGCCTCCTATGCCGACGCGCCCCAGCATGAAATGGCGCGTCCTTCGTCTTTCTGTCCGCCGTTCTTGCACAATGCGCACATTGTACGCCACGCCTCCGCTGCGGTAAAGCCTTTTCAACAAGAGTAGAGATCGTTGCTCCTTGAGCATCGGCGTCAGTAGCAATATAATGCGTGGCGGGCAACGACATGTCCAAGAAGCGCAAGGTGGGCGATGATACACGACTGCATAGACAACATTGGGTTTTACAGCGGAATGGGCGCCCGGATCCGTACGGCGCTTGAGTGGCTATGCGCCAATGGTGCGTCTTGCGAACCCGGCGATCCGATCCCGGTCGCGGACGGCGTCGTGGCGCGTCCGGCGCGATACGTGACGCATCCGGCCGATTCTTCGCGCTATGAGTTTCACCGCCGCTTCATTGACGTGCAGTTCGTCGCCGAAGGCGATGAGACCGTCCTTGTCGCGCCAGTGGCGGAGACGCATCCCTCTGCCCCATTCGACGAGGCGGCGGATGTCGGCTTCGGCGCCGCTGACGGAATGCCGATCCGGCTCTGCGCCGGCGAGTTCCTGATCCTCTGGCCGCACGAGGCCCACCAGCCGGGCGTCGTGGCGGACAATGGGCCTGCGGCAGTTAGGAAGATCGTGGTCAAGGTCGCCGTCGGCTGAATTAAACTATGAAAGGATCAGTGACGCATATGAATGACAGACTGCCCATCCCCCCTCTTCCCCCTCCGGACGCCCCGGCGACGATAAACTACGACGAAGCCGCGATACCGCCGTACGAAACGCCCGAGGTGCTGCGCTTCGCTGACGGCAGACCCGTAGTGCTTGAGGACTGGCAGGCGCGCCGCCGCGAGATGCTGGATGTCCTCGCTTCAGAGATGTACGGGCGCGAACCTCCGCCCCCGGAGGCCTTCGAATGGGAGGTCATCGAGGAAGGCCCTACATTCGGCGGTCTGGGCATCCGCCGCCAGTGCCGCGTCTGGTTCCGCAAGGACCGTACGGGGCCGTATCTCGATTGGCTCGTGCTGCTTCCCAACCGGCCGGCCGGAATGAACCCGATCGTCGATGGCGGACGCGTCGTCCGCGAGGCCTCATCGCCAGCCCCCGTCATCCTCTTCCTCAACTACCACGGCAACCACGCCCTCCTTGACGATCCGGAGGTCGTAATCCCGGACAACGTGTGGGTACACATCTCGGAATCGCGCCAGGACGGCACTTTCGCCCTGCGTGAGGGGATGCGCGCATTCGATCGCAGGACATGCGACCGCCGCACCTTCCCCGCCGAAACCATTCTCGCGCGCGGTTACGCCATAATGAGCTGCTGCTACGGTCAGATCTCGCCCGACGTGGAGGTCGGAAAAGGCGACCCGCTTGATCTGGCGTGGACCGGGGTCTTCGACCTCTGGGGCCGTCGCGACCCGCAAAGCCCCGACGAGCCTACGGCGCTCGGCGCATGGGCGTGGGCGCTCTCGCGCGGGCTAGACCTGGCGGAGCGACAACCGGAGATCGACGCCTCGCGCGCCATCGTCACCGGCAGTTCCCGCCTGGGGAAGTCGGCTCTGCTGGCTGGCGCCCGCGACGAGCGTTTCGCGGTCGTGGCCCCGAACCAGACGGGTGGCGGCGGCGCCCCGCTCGCCAAGCGCTTCTTCGGCGAGAACGTCTTCACGGAGATAAAGGCATTCCCGCATTGGTACTGCCCTGCCTACCGCCGCTACGCGGAGAACGAGTCGGCAATGCCATTCGACCAGCACTGGCTCCTGGCCTGCGTCGCGCCGCGGGCGCTCCTCGTCGAGGGCTTCGGCGAGGCGTGGTTCGACGCGAAGGGCGAATTCCTCGCCTGCCGCGCCGCCTCGCCCGCATGGGAGCTCCACGGACTTCCAGGCATGCCGCCCGGCGACTTCCCAAAGGCGTGGGACGAATCCTTCATCGGCCAGAGCCTCGGCTATGTCTGGCGCGGCGGTCTCCACGGCCTCTCCGCCTACGACTGGAACTGGATGATCGACTTCGCCGAACGCAGGTGGTGAACGCCGAATGGCGGGGGTGTCCCCCGGCTCAATGCGCCTGTCGGTGATGTGACATTGTCTGGCCATGGAAACTCTGCGCAACCTCACGCTCGAGATCAGCTCCAAGGCGCTCCACGACCAATCGCCCGGTGCGGTGGAGCGCGCCTTCCGTACCGCCTTCCGCCAGTGGCGTCCTTTGGCTGATAGGGCAAAGCGCCTGTCGGTTCTCCTATGGACGGCGGACGGCAGCGAACTCCTCGACTGGTCGGGCGACTTCACGGACACCTTCGAATGGGCCTGCTGGTGCGGTTGCGCGAACCGCCCGCCGCCCACCGGTCCCACGACCACCCGCCAGAGGCGCAATTCGCAGGTCATCCCAAAGAAGGTATTTCCCGATGCGGAATGCGCCCCGCGCCCGTACGCATGGCTGCGCGATGTCGTGGCGTTGGCACGAGCCGCCGCGCACGACGAACTGGGGCGGGATATCCGCGTCGGAACGACCTTCGACGGTGGCCCGGAGTTCGCGATCTCCGGCTTCAAGTACCGGCGCCACCGGGAAGCGATGCTCGGCGACGCCGTATTCAAGGGGAGCTTCCTCTCCTGCGACGCGACGCTCCACGCCGACGGGCGCCGCTACGCGGCATTTCCGAACGGCATCCCCGAAGGACTCTCCATCGGCTCGTTTCTGGGGGCGCAGTATCGCGCATTCGCGCACGACTTCGGCTTCGACTACATCTGGCTCTCAAACGGGATGGGCTTCGGCCGCGAGCCATGGGGCGTGGTGGGCGCGCTCTTCGACAAGAAGTCGTTCCATCCGGAGCGCATCGATGACGCCTCCGGGCGGATGATGGGCTTCTGGCGAGACTTTTTCGCGGCCTGTCCCGACGCCATGGTCGAAACCCGTGGCAGCAACTATTCCGCAGGAGTGGAGATGGCGTCGGACGCCGCGCCTCTCGCCGAGCTCTACCGCGATGGCCGGATAGAGCCGCCGGTTAACTCCCCATGGGCGGCGCTCAACTTCGACACCGGCCTCGAACTCGCGGCGTGGATGTCGCATGTCGCCGAGCTTCCGGCAGGACGGGGCTTCCCGTTCCGCTTCTACATCCACGACCCGTGGTTCCTCAATAGCCCGTGGCTCGACCGCTACGGGCGCGAGCCTTGGGACCTCTTCGCGCCGCTCTCCGTGTGCCGCCTCGGATCCGACGGCTCCGTGCAGACGCCTGACAGCGTGGCCCTGCTTTCCGTGGACGATACGCTTGGCCGCATGCCGGAAATCGTCCCGCGCGAGGTCGCGCCGCTCATCATCGACGCGCTCGAGACGGCCCCAGACCGCGCCGGCCCGATCACTTGGGTCTATCCCTTCGACGAGTATGCGGACGCCGTTTCCGCCGGCGTCGCCACCTCGGACTCGCTCGCCCGCGTCTTCAATGAGGACATGTTTCTTGGCGAGGCGCTGCAAGGCGGCCTTCCGCTGAACACCGTGGTCTCCACGCGCATCTGGCGGGAACTGGCGGCGAAGGCTTCCAGCCAATCGTCGGCTGTCCGCCATCCGTCGCTTTTCATCGTCCCCGTTTCCGCACTTCATTCATCAAGCAACCTCGCGGCGATGGAGGCCTTTGCGGCGAAGGGCGCGGGTTTAATCGTGTACGGCCCGCTGGCTGGCGCGCCAATGGCGCTGCTTGCCCGCCTCGGCCTTTCGGTCGCGGAGCCGCTTGGAGGTGACTTCACCGTGGAAACGCTCCTGCCAGGCGACATGTTCGAAAAGGATGGCGTCGCCCAACGCATACGCGTAATTCCGGCGTTCGACGGTGGCGGTCTGACCGAGGTGCCGGCAAAGGAGAGCGACGCACAGATCCTTGCCTGGGCGGAAGCGGGGAATGGCTCGCGCCGGGTGTTGGCTTCGCGTAACGGGGCCTTCGCGTATGTCCGTTCCGTGACGCCGAGCGATGGGGAAGGAGAGGTTCACCATTGCCGGTTCGACCATGCCCCCGCAACGCGGGTCTTTCCGGTCGAACGCCTCGCCCGCCACCTTCTTGGCGCGACGTTCGGCTGGAGCATCCTCTCCGATGCGCCAACCGCTGGGACGCCGTTGCCGCGCACGAACATCTCCCGCCATGGCAACGCGTTCATCTTCACGGTTTTTTCGCCGGATACGACCGCCAGCCTGCGTGTGCGTACGCCATACGGCGCACCGCTTCTGACAGAGCGCGAGACGCGCCTTCGCTCCGGTGCAGCCGAATGGCGTCCGGACAAGTCGTGGCGCCGCGAATGCAGGCTTTTCGTCGACGGGCAATGCGAGGGCGTTGTCGCAGTCAAGACGCATTTCGCCGCGCACCCGGGCTACGCCGGGCGGCTGCGTGTGCTGGGGCTTGATGGCGCTACGCTACGCTTCTTCCCGCCTGATGGTTTCCGGGAGACAATCGAACTCGTCCGCACCCCTAACTGGTGGGAGGAGATGGGCGAGGATGTCGTCATGCCCGAATGGATCGAGACCCCGGATGGAACCTGCGCGGTCTGGCATGGACTCTCCGGCTCCGTCTTCATCGCCTGGTAGAAGCAGCCACTCCCCGGGTGATATAATCCCGCCTATGGGAAGATGGTCAATTCGAGCATTTCTCGCGTCAGCCGTGTCGCTTGCAGCGCTCGCCCTTTTTCTGTTCGTCCTTTTTCTAATCGCTCAGAACGATGTCGGCCGAGTCATCAACGCATGGGCGCTCTTCTTTCTGGTCCTCTTCGTCGCTCTGGGACTCGGGCTCGCGGCCTGGGCCTTCCGTTCGCGGCGGCTTGTCCGTGCCGCCAAAATCACGGCGTTTGCCTCACCTGTCGTATTCCTTCTCTGGTATTCGTGGAACTGGGCGACTTTTCTGCGCTTCCCCGACATTCCGTCGGAAACGGTACTGTTCAGCCACAATTGGAGATGGTCGGTCGACGGGAACGGCGACGCCGTCCTTCTCCCGGAAACGCGGCAAGGGTTGTGTCCATGCGACGGCATGACCTTCCGTCCACCGCGCAGCGATCCGCTTGCTTGCCCACCGCCGCCGGAACTCCGATTTGAAGGCGCTGCACCGCGCCTCAGGTCATCCGCATGGGCGCTGCCCGTCGCCACGAAAGCGCTTGCAGCGTTGGCGGACCCAGCCGCACCGCCCCCGGAACAGGTTTGCCAGACCAGGGGACTTGACGATCTCGCGCCGGACGCCATTGGATACTCGATGCATGTCATGGCCGCGCCGCTCGTCCGCGAGGGCATGGTCCGCCTGATCTCCGTTGGCGGGGCAGCGCCGACAGCCGCCGACATCGCCGCAGGACACTATCCGCCCGGACGGGTTCTCGAACTCATCACGGCAAAGCCGCAGGATGGCAATTTGCGCAAACTCGCCGCGTTTCTCCGCTCCCCCATGGGCCGCGCTCTCCTCGCTTCTGCCGGCTTCATCCCCGTTTCCCCCGATGACAATGGGTAAATACATGCACCACACTTCCTTCGTACTTCGCACTTTTTACTTTGTACTTGCGGCGGCGCTGGCTGTCTCCGCGGCCAGCGCCGCACGCCCCGTCGCGCGGTGGGATGTTGTGCCCGACCAGCGTATTTCCGGCGTTTTCAACGCCGGCGTCTGCGCCTTCAACGAGGACGGTGTGTCCGTGGAGTTCTCCGTTGATGGCAAAGTCATGCATGTTGCGGACGCGCCGGCGCTTAATCCAAGAACCGGCGTCTGGGAATATGTATTTCCGGTCGATACGGCCACCCTGGCCGACGGCCCCGTAATCCTTGGCGCCCGCGCCATTACGAAAGGCGCGTCTTCGGAGGAATACGACCTTCCGCCGCTCCCGCTCTATGCGAACAGCGGTGGCTCGCTCACCGTCGCGGACACTCTCTGGGTCGATGCCGCAAAGGGCGACGACGCAGCCGACGGTACGAAAGCCGCCCCGCTGTGCACCCTCGCCGCAGCCGTCAAGCGGATGAAGGCCGGCGGAACAATCCTCCTGATGGCTGGCGAGTATTCCTCCGATGGTTTGAATGGTGGTTCAAAGCGCCCATACTGGACCACGATCACGGCTGCGCCCGGGGTTGACCGCGACGATGTCCAGATCGGCCCGGGGCGGCCAGGCACGCAGCGCCTCCGCTTCCGTGGCGTGACGCTCTACTGCGACGCCAAGTCCGGCTACGCAACCATTCTTGCCGGGGAGAACGGCAACAACTCGGTCTGGCTTGACGACTGCAAGTGCTACAACCGACAGGGGCGTTGGAGCGCCAATTCAAATGTCTTCGGGAACCGCTATGTCGGCTATGTCACGGGTGGCATCACCACGGAAATGAACAACGGCCCTGGGGCCGACTTGATCCGAGACCACGAAGTCCGCAGGATCGCCTCGGATGTATGGACCGGCTCGAACAAGCTGGTGGTGAACTGTACGGCCACCGATGTGGACGCCGGATCGACCGGCGCCCACCCCGATTTCCACCAGTCGTACGCCGTCGAACCGGGCTGGGTGCATGACGTGATCCTCTACAACGTCACCGGATACAACTGTAGGTGCCAGGGGCTGTTCGGTCTACGCCTGCGCGATTCCGCCTTCGTCAACGTCGTCTTCGAGCGCACGGAGGACACGAAGTTCTACACGCAGTATTCGGGGCCTATGGACAATGTGCTCTTCGCGCATGTCACTTTGCTGAACCAGACCTGGGCCTGGCGCGCAAGCTTCTCGCCCAGCGATGTCCGTGTCATCAACTGTTGCATGAGGGAGATGGCGGAATGGTCCGACGCCCACCTCGATGGTTCCGGCACGAACGGACTTCTGGTCTCGAACTGCTTCTTTTATAATGAAAAGGGAAGGTTCGGCCTCAACGCGCTTTCCGGCGACCCGGGGTTCGCCGATCCTTCGGCGTCGGACTACTCGTTCAGACCGGACTCCCCGGCCCTTGCCAACTTCCGTCCGCTCCAGTGCGTTCCGATCGATTTCCGCGGCAAGCCGTTCCGAGACGCCTCATGGAAGGTAGATGAGGTGAATATGGACCATGCTTGGCGCTTCGCCGATTGCGCGGCGATCAAATCGGGAAGCGCGAGGCTGTATCGTGCGACCGGCAACCGCAGGAACGTGACAGTCGGCGTCAACGCAGGGCATGGGACGGATGGCGGACAGTCCGTCAAGACATACTGCCATCCAGACAGGTCGCCTAAGGTCACCGGGGGCACGACGGCGGCCGGCGCGATCATGGCTGTCGCGGTTTCCGGCGGCATGACCTTCAAGGACGGGACGAAGGAGGCGCAGGTCACGCTGGAAGCCGCGAGGCTATTGAGGGACGGGCTGCTCGCGAATGGGTATGACGTCCTCATGCTGAGGGATGGGGACGACGTGCAGCTCGACAACGTCGCCCGCACCGTCATCGCCAACAACGTCGCGGACTGCCTGATATCGCTGCACTGGGACGGCGACGGCCTCGGATATGACAAAGGCTGCTTCTACATATCCGTGCCGGAGGGGCTGAAGAACATGGTACCGGTTTCGGAGCGCTGGCGTGAGCATGAGAAGCTCGGGGCTGCGCTCATCGCGGGACTCGGAGTCAAGGGGTGCAGGATACACGGCGACGGGAAGGTGGCCATAGACCTGACGCAGACCTCGTACAGCACAATCCCTTCTGTCGATGTCGAGCTCGGGAACCAGTGCTCGACCCATGACAATGCGGCGCTATCGACGATCGCCGAAGGATTGCTTGAAGGCGTCGAGGCGTTCTTCGGTCCTGCGGAAACGCCGTAGAATGCGCGTGATTCGTGGACGACCGCCTTTCGCATCCCCGATTCGCAAATTTCTGCTTGCGCGGGGGGAGGGCGATTTGGTACACTTCTTCATTGCTGTCAAGAGGAACAGGATTTCCGGAACAGCGTCCCACATAGTGATGCGATGTGCGAGATCGGCCGCGGGAGCGGCTGGTTCTTGTCTTTCCACGCGGAAGCGAAGGGGAGGGGACATGCGAAGGATGGCCAAGGACGATTGAAGCGACCAACAACAAAGGATCGACTCAAATGCCGACAATCAACCAGTTAGTGCGCAAGGGCCGCAAGCAGGCGACCAACAAGTCGAAGTCGCCCGCGCTCAAGCGCTGCCCGCAGCGCCGCGGCGTCTGCCTGCTCGTGAAGACGCAGACCCCCAAGAAGCCGAACTCGGCTCTGCGCAAGGTGGCCCGTGTGCGCCTCACCTCCGGCTACGAAGTGACCGCCTACATCCCCGGCGAGGGCCACAACCTCCAGGAGCACAGCGTCGTACTCGTCCGCGGCGGCCGCGTCAAGGATCTTCCTGGCGTCCGCTACCACATCGTCCGCGGCACCCTCGACTCCCTCGGCGGCGCCGGCCCCTCCAACACCAACAAGCTCGAGCGCAAGGTCAGCCGCTCCAAGTACGGCGTCAAGCGCACGAAGGGCCCGGCCACGGCCAAAAAGTAGCATTTGAGCGGAGGCATAGCTAACCATGTCAAGAAGGCGTAAGACCATCAAGCGCGGCATCACCCCCGATCCGAAGTTCAACAGCGAACTCGTCGCGAAGGTCATCCGCAGCCTCATGAAGAGCGGCAAGAAGACCACGAGCGAGCGCATCGTGTACGGTGCCATCGAGGAGCTCCGCGAGAAGACCGGCGAGGATCCGATCCAGGTCCTCGACACCGCCATCGGCAACATGAAGCCGAAGGTGGAGGTCAAGTCCCGCCGCGTCGGCGGCACGACCTACCAGGTCCCGGTCGAGATCCGTCCGGCCCGCCAGCTGGCGATGGCCCTCCGCTGGATGAGCCAGTACGCCCACGGCCGTCGCGGCATGCCGATGCCGAAGGCCGTAGCCGCTGAGCTTCTCGACGCCTACAAGGGCGAGGGCAACGTCATCAAGAAGCGTGACGACACCCACCGCATGGCCCAGGCCAATAAGGCCTTCGCGCACTACGCATGGTAACGCTGTGAGGCCTTAAGGTCCTTAAAGTCCTTAAGGTCCTTAAAGCCTGCAAGACCAGAACAGTTAAACGGATTATGCCACAGGTTGCGGAAAAACCGAGAATTGACGCGAAGGGGACGGCTGACGCCGCCCTGGCCGAGCGTCTGTCCGCCATCCGCAACATCGGCATCATCGCGCACATCGACGCCGGCAAGACGACGACGACGGAGCGCATCCTCTTCTACACCGGCGTCTCGCACCGCATCGGCATCGTCGATGACGGCAACACGGTCACCGACTGGATGGAGCAGGAGCGTGAGCGCGGCATCACAATCACGAGCGCGGCGATCACGTGCTCGTGGAAGGGCCGGGAGATCAACATAATCGACACCCCTGGCCACGTCGATTTCACGATCGAGGTCGAAAGGTCCCTGCGCGTCCTCGACGGCGCGGTGGCGGTCTTCTGCGCGGTCGGCGGCGTCCAGCCGCAGTCCGAGACGGTTTGGCGCCAGGCCGACCGCCACGGTGTCCCGCGCCTCGCCTTCGTGAACAAGATGGACCGCATGGGCGCGGACTTCAACCGCGTCGTCGGCGAGATCCGCGAGAAGCTTGGCGCCACTCCGGCGGTCATTGCCTTCCCGTGGGGAAGCTCGGAGACGTTCCAGGGGACGATTGACCTTCTCTCGATGAAGGCGCTCCGCTACTCCGAGGCCGACAACGGTTCGACAATTGAGACGCTCCCGATCCCATCCGAGCTCGCCGTGGAGGCCGAAAGGCGCCGCGCCGAGCTCGTGGAGCTCATAGCGGGCGACGACGAGGAGCTCATCGAGGCCTACCTCGAGAACCCCGACCTCTCGGCCGAGACGCTGATACCGGCGATCCGCCGCGCCACGATTGCCGGCCGCGTCGTCCCGGTCTACTGCGGTTCATCGCTGCGCGACAAGGGCGTGCAGCCGCTTCTGGACGGCATAGTCGATTTCCTCCCGTCCCCTCTCGACCGCAAGGCCATCGAGGGCACTGACATCAAGACCGAGGCCTCGGTTTCGCGCGAGTGCACCGATCCGCTTCTGACTAGCCTCGTCTTCAAGATCGCGACGGATGCCTTTGTCGGCCGCCTCTTCTTCGTGCGCGTCTATTCGGGCGTGATGAAGAAGGGCCAGAACGTCTTCAACCCGCGCACCCGCAAGCGCGAGCGGATCCTCCGCCTCGTGCGCCTCGCGGCGGACGAGAAGACCGATGTCGAGGAGCTTGCGGCCGGCGAGATCGGCGCGATAGTCGGCCTCAAGGGCGCGACGACGGGCGACACGCTCTGCTCGGAGATGAAGCCGCTCGTGCTCGAAAGCATCACGGCGCCCGAGCCGGTGATGTTCATGGCGATTGAGCCGAAGTCGCGGGCCGACCGCGACAAGCTCTCCGAGGCGCTCGCCGAGCTGGCGGCCGAGGATCCAACCTGCGTCGTGCGCGAGGACGCGGAGAGCGGACAGACGATTTTGAGCGGCATGGGCGAGCTCCACCTCGAGATACTGGTGGACCGTCTCGGCCGCGAATTCCATGTGGCGGCCAACACCGGCAAGCCGATGGTCTCCTACTACGAGACCGTGACGGCGACCGGCGAGGGCGGTGCTGTCTTCGACAGGGAGATAGGCGGCAAGCGCTTCTACGCGGCCGTCACCGTCGAGGTCTCGCCGAGGAAGCGCGGGGAGGGGAGCGTGGTCGAGGCCAAGGAGGCCGCGCGCGTTCTCCCGCCGGAGCTCGCCGAGGCGGTGGAGCAGGGATTGCAGGACGGGATCGGCACGGGTGTGCTGGCCCGGTATCCGATGATGGATCTCGCGGCGAAGGTCGTGAAAGTCGAAATGGGCGAGCCGGACAGCGCTTCGCCCGTCGCCTTCCGCACCGCCGCCGTGATGGCGTTCCGGGAGGCGGCCGGCAAGGCCTCGCCCGAAATGCTCGAGCCGGTCATGCGGCTCACGATCGTCACACCGGCCGAGTCGGTCGGCGAAGTGATCGGCGACGTGAACGCGCGCCGCGGACAGGTGCGCGACATGGAGGAACGGGGCGGCACGAAGGTCGTGGACGCCGACGTTCCGCTCGCGGAGCTATTCGGCTACGCGACGGCAGTCAGGTCGCTCACGCGGGGACGCGCGAGCTACACGATGGAGCCGTCCGCGTTCGCGGTGGCGCCTCGGGCGGTAAAGGAACGGTTGTTGAACAGGTAGCGGTGAAAGCATGCAGAGTCAGCGCATACGCATACGGTTGCAGGCCTACGATCACAAAGTGCTCGACCAGGCCGTCACGAGCATAGTGGATACCGCCCGCGGGTCGGGCGCGAGGGTTGTGGGCCCGGTGCCCCTGCCGACGCGCATCGAGCGCTGGACGGTTAACCGCAGCCCCCATGTGGACAAGAAGTCGATGGACCAGTTCGAGATGCGGACGCACAAGCGGCTGGTCGACATCGTCAGCCCGACCGCCAAGACGGTCGATGAGCTAAAGAAGCTCAACCTCCCGGCTGGCGTGGACATCTCCATCCGCATCTAGGCAGGAGGACGCGATGAACGGACTTATCGGTAAGAAGGTCGGAATGACCCAGGTATGGGACGCGGAGGGCCGCAGGGTCTCCGTGACCGTCCTCGAGGTCGGACCGTGCCCGGTGGTGCAGGTCAAGACGAAGGACAAGGACGGCTATGACGCCGTGCAGGTCGGATTCGGCGCGCAGAAGCCGCAGCGGCTCACCAAGGCCGTGCGGACGCGCTTCGAGAAGGCCGGCGCGCCGCCCTGCCGCATCCTCCGCGAGTTCGACGCCGAAGGCGACGCGCTCAAGCCGGGCGATTCGCTCGACGTGGGCGTCTTCGAGGGCGTCAAGCTCGTCGACGTGACGGCTACCTCCAAGGGCAAGGGCTTCGCGGGCGTCATGCGCCGCTACGGCATGGCCGGCGGCCCGATGACCCACGGCGGCCACAGCAAGCGCCGCATCGGTTCGATCGGCGAGCGCGACCTCCCGGGCTGGATCGCCAAGGGCAAGCGCATGCCAGGCCATCTGGGCGACGTCCAGGTGACGACGCGCAACCTCGCGGTCGTGCAGGTGCGCAAGGAGGACAACGCCCTCCTCGTGCGCGGCGCGGTCCCCGGCGCGAACGGCTCGACGGTCATTGTCAGGAAAGCTCTCAAGAAGGCCTAAGAGATGAGCAAGATCAAGTCATACAACGGGCAGGGCGCGGCCGCCGCCGAGGTGGACTTCGCGGACGACCTCCTGGTCCTCGACAAGGGCGACCAGGCCGTCAAGGACGTCGTCGTCGCCACGATGAACGCGCTCCGCGCGGGCACGGCCTCCACGAAGGGCAAGGGCGAGGTCGCCGGCAGCAACAAGAAGCCCTGGAAGCAGAAGGGCACGGGCAACGCCCGCGCCGGCTTCCGCCGTTCGCCGGTATGGCGCGGCGGCGGCATCGCGATGGGCCCCAAGCCCCGCTCCTACGACGTCAAGGTGAACCGCAAGGTCGCCAAGCTCGCCTTCGCCCACGCGATGAGCGAGCAGATCAAGGACGGCAAGGTCGTGGTCGTCGAGGCGCTTCCGCAGGACGGCAAGACCAAGACCGTGGCGGCCCTCATCAAGACGATGGGTCTGAAGGGGCGCGTCCTCTTCGTCACGGACAAGTACGACGAGAAGTTCCTCCTCGCGGTCCGCAACATCGAGAAGGCCGACGTGGCCACCGCCGCGCAGATCGACGTCTATTCGCTGCTTCTTGCGAAGACGATCGTCGCGACGAAGGCCGGCCTCGATGCAATCGCGGCCCGCATGCGCAGGACGACGGAGGTGGCTGAATGAAGCACGCAGGGATAATCAGGCGCGTACAGGTCTCGGAGAAGGGCACGATGCTCGCCGAGCAGAGCAGGTACCTCGTCGAGGTCGCGCCGGAAGCCAACAAGATCGAGATCCGCAAGGCGGTCGAGGATACCTTCGGCGTGCACGTCCTCGCGGTCAACACGCAGAACTACTCCGGCAAGAAGCGGATGCTCCGCAACCGCCGCGTGGTTCAGGGCAGCGACTGGAAGCGCGCGATCGTCACCTTGAAGGCGGGCGAGCGCATCGAGGCGATCTAAACGCCCGGGAGGCAACTGGAAATGGGTCTTAAGTCATACAAGCCGAGGTCCGAGGGTCTGAGGGGACGCGTCTCCCAGGACCGCAAGGAACTCACCGCGCAGAAGCCCGAACGCGGCCTGACGCGGGCGGTCCGCAAGAGCGCCGGCCGCAACAACCAGGGCCGGATCACCACCCGCCACCACGGCGGCGGCGTGAAGCGCCGGTACCGCATAGTCGATTTCAGGCGCGACAAGGCGGGCATCCCCGCCCGCGTCGCGACGATCGAGTACGATCCCAACCGCAGCGCCAACATCGCGCTCCTGAACTACCTCGACGGCGAGAAGCGCTACATCCTCGCCCCCGAGGGGCTCAAGGTCGGTCAGCTCCTGCTCTCCGGCCCTGACGCCGAGCCCAGCGTCGGCAACGCCCTCCCGATCGGCAAGATCCCGGTCGGTCTGAGCGTCCACGCCATCGAGCTCGTCCCCGGAGCTGGCGCGCGCGTCGCCCGCAGCGCGGGCATCTCGTGCCAGATCCAGGCGCGCGACGGACAGTACGTCCTTCTCCGGATGCCATCCGGCGAAGTGCGCCGCGTCCTCGCGAACTGCCTCGCCACGGTCGGCGTCGTCGGCAACGGCGACTGGGAAGGCGTCAAGCTCGGCAAGGCCGGGCGCAAGCGCCTCATGGGCATCCGCCCGACCGTCCGC
Source organism: Kiritimatiellia bacterium (assembly GCA_017458965.1). Classification (GTDB taxonomy): domain Bacteria; phylum Verrucomicrobiota; class Kiritimatiellia; order RFP12; family JAAYLN01; genus RGIG3612. The sequence continues at coordinate 40,886 of JAFSZJ010000014.1, forward strand.
GGCGTCGCGATGAACCCTGTCGACCACCCGATGGGCGGCGGCGAAGGCCGCACGAGCGGCGGTTCGCACCCGCGCTCCCCGTGGGGCAAGCTCGCCAAGGGCGGCAAGACCCGCAAGCCGCGCAAGGCGTCCTCGAAGCTCATCGTCAAGCGGAGGAAGTAACAGATGTCACGTTCCATCAAGAAGGGCCCCTACGTGGAGGCCAAGCTCCTCGCGAAGGCCGAGAAGGCGAAGCAGAGCCCCCGTCCGCAGCCGATCAAGACTTGGTCGCGCCGCTCGATGATCCTCCCGGACTTCGTCGGACTCACCTTCGCCGTGCACAACGGCAAGCAGCACGTCCCGGTCTTCGTCAACGAGAACATGGTCGGCCATCGGCTCGGCGAGTTCGCCCCGACCCGCATGTTCAAGGCCCACGGCGCCACGACCGTGAAGGTCACCAAGTAAGGCGGTGCAGGCCATGGAAGTATCAGCAATCACACGCAACGTGCGCCTCTCGGCCCAGAAGGGCCGCCCGCTGGCGCGCGAGGTGCAGGGCAAGCCGGTTGCCGAGGCCCTGAAGATCACGGCGTTCAGCCCCCTGAAGGCCGCGTTCCACCTCGAGAAGACGATCAAGTCGGCCGTCGCCAACGCGAGCAACAACGCGAACCTCGACGTCGATACGCTGCGGGTCAAGCTCGCGGTCTTCGACGAAGGCACGCGCATGCGCCGCCACTGGCCGCGCGCCCGCGGGTCGGCGAGCCCCATCGCCCGCCGCCTGTGCCATGTCAAGGTCGTCCTCACGGACGGCGCCATCGCTTAAAGGAAGGAAGTCTACCTTGGGACAGAAAGTCAATCCGATCGGCTTCCGGGTCGCGCTCGACAAGCAATGGCGCTCCCGGTGGTTCAGCGGCAAGAAGCAGTTCGGCGCTTTGCTCGCCGAGGACCTTGTCATCCGCGAGGCCGTCATCTCCAAGATGAAGGCGGCTGCGATAGCCAAGGTCGAGATCGAGCGCTACGCCAACCGCGTCCGCGTCAACATCTACTCCGCCCGGCCCGGCATCATCGTCGGCAAGAAGGGCGGCATCGACGTCGATGAGGTCCGCAAGGATCTCGCGAAGAAGACCGGCAAGGAGATCTACCTCGAGATCCACGAGGTGCGCGACGCCGACGCGAACGCGCAGCTCGTCGCAGAGAACGTGGCCCAGCAGATCGAACGCCGCGTCGCACTTCGCCGCGCCCTCAAGCGCGCCCAGAAGGTCGCGATGGACATGGGCGTCGACGGGATCAAGATCCGCTGCAGCGGCCGTATCAACAACGCCGAGCTTTCGCGCGTCGAGTGGAGCCGCGAGGGCAAGGTCCCGCTGCACACGCTCCGCGCCAACATCGACTACGGCTTCGCGGAGGCCGACACCACCGCCGGCAAGATCGGCGTCAAGGTGTGGATCTGCAAGCGCGACGACTTCAAGCCGCGGATAAGCGGTCCGAACAGGAGGAAGAGCCATGCCCCTAATGCCTAAAAGGGTCAAGTACCGCAAGCAGACCAAGGGGAGCCGCAAGGGCTTCGCGACCAGCGGCGCATCTCTCGCCTACGGCGACTACGGCATCAAGGCGCTTACGCGCGGCTGGCTGAAGAGCACGCAGATCGAGGCGTGCCGCGTGGCCATCAACCGCGAGATGAAGCGCAAGGGCCGCCTCTGGGTGCGCGTGTTCCCGGACAAGCCCGTCACGAAGAAGCCCATCGAAGTCCGAATGGGCGGAGGCAAGGGCAACCCCGAGTTCTGGGTGTCCGTCATCCTCCCCGGCAAGATCATCTTCGAGGTCGGCGGCGTGCCCGAGGCCGTGGCGAGGGAGTGCCTGCGCATAGCGGACACCAAGCTCGGCATCCGCACGCAGCTCGTGTCGCGCGCCCGGTAGGTTCGCGTGGCCGACGTGAAAGGAGCCATCTTATGAAGGCAAGGGAAATCAGGGAACTCGGAGCCGACGAACTCGCGCAGAAGATACGCGAGACATCCGCCGAGATCGCTTCCATGCGCATGCGCAAGGCCAGCGGCGTGGCGGTGGACGGCTACGGAAAGATCAGGGGCATGAAGCGCGACGTCGCGCGCATGCACACCATCCTCACCGAACGCGAACGCGGGGGGCAGAAGTAATGAGCGAGGAAGCGAAGGAAGCCCGCGGGGTGCGCAAGACGCGCGAGGGCGTGGTCGTGAGCCGCAGCGGCGACAAGGCCGTCGTGGTGATGGCCGAGCGCCGCATACCCCATCCGAAATACGGGAAGATCATCCGTCAGCGCAGGAAGTTCCATGCGCGTGACGACAACACCTGCAAGGTCGGCGATCGCGTGAAGATCGAGGAGTGCCGCCCACTCTCGAAGACGATCCGCTGGCGCGTGCTGAAGGCCGCCGAGGCGGTCAAGGCGGAAGGAGCCGAGTAGCCATGATTCGCGAGCAGTCAAACCTCGTCGTCGCGGACAACACGGGCGCCAAGATAGCCCGTTGCTTCCGCGTCCTCGGCCAGCGCAAGGAGTTCGCCCACCTCGGCGACGTCATCCGCGTGTCCATACGCGAGGCGTCCCCGACGGGCGCGGTCAAGAAGGGCCAGGTCTGCACGGCGGTGATCATCCGCACCGCGCAGCCGATCCACCGCGCCGACGGTTCGTCCGTCAGCTTCGACCAGAACGCCTGCGTGATAGTCGACGGTAAGTTCAACCCGATCGGAACCCGCGTCTTCGGGCCTGTGGCCCGCGAGCTGCGCGATTCGGTCTGCGCGAAGGTCATCTCCCTCGCGCCGGAAGTGGTCTAGGAGGAGCGGCATGAGCATTGCCAGGATCAAGAAGGACGACACCGTGATGGTGATCTCCGGCGAGTACGCGGGCAAGACCGGCAAGGTCAGGTCCGTCTCCCCGAAGGACGGCACGGCCATCGTCGAGGGCGTGAACATGCGCACCCACGCGGTGCGCCGCTCGCAGGAGAACACGGCAGGCGGCTTCGTCAAGGCCGAGGCGCCGATACGCCTCTGCAAGCTGATGCCGTACGACCCCGACGCCAAGAAGGGCGTCCGGATAAGGCGCGTGAAGGAGGGCGACAAGTTCGTCCGCAAGTCCGCGAAGACGGGCCACGTGCTCTAGGAGGATATCGATGGCCAATCTCAAGGATCTTTACAAGAGCGAGGTCGCCCCGGCGCTTCGCGAGAAGCTCGGCGTGACGAACCCGATGCTCGTCCCGCGCCTCACCAAGATCGTCATCAACATGGGCTTCGGCATCGTCGAGAAGGACGTGCAGAAGAAGCTTGTGGACGAGCTCGCGGCGATAACGGGCCAGCACCCGATGCTCTGCAAGGCGCGGAAGAGCGTCTCCAACTTCAAGCTCCGCGAGGGCATGGTGGTTGGAGCCAAGGTCACTCTCCGCGGCGACCGGATGTACGAGTTCCTCGAACGCCTCACCCGCATCACGCTCCCGCGTATCCGCGACTTCCGCGGCATCCCCGGGCGCGGGTTCGACGGGCGCGGGAACTACACGTTCGGCCTCAAGGACCAGACGACCTTCCCCGAGATCGACGCCACGCAGGTGCCGGTCGAGAAGGGCATGGACATCACGATCTGCACGACGGGCGACGACAAGTCCGCGCGTGTGCTCCTCGAGATGCTCGGCGTACCGTTCGCCGGGCGCAAGAACCGGTAGCGGCAGGAGGGAATATGGCTAAGACATGTCTCATAGAGAAGGCCGCACGGCCCCCGAAGTTCAGCGCACGCGGCTACACCCGCTGCTCGCGCTGCGGCCGTCCGCGCTCCGTAATCCGCAAGTTCCAGCTCTGCCGCCTGTGCTTCCGCGAACTCGCGCTGACCGGGCAGATCCCCGGCGTCACGAAGGCCTCCTGGTAGGCTAGGAAGGGCAGGTACCATACAATGAGCATGACAGACCCGATCGCGGATATGCTCACCCGCATCCGCAACGCGCAGAAGGCCCGCCACGAGGAAGTCGAGATCCCGCTCTCGAAGATCAAGGCCGAGATGGCCCGCGTCATGAAGGAGTTCGGCTACATCTCGTCCGTCGCCGCGGATCCCGCCGCGCACACGATGACCCTCGGCCTCCGCTACACCAAGGAGGGCGAGCCCGTCATCCGCGGCCTCCGCCGCTACAGCCGTCCCGGTCTCCGCCGCTACACGGCGGCCGCGGACATCCCGATGGTCCTCGGTGGCCTCGGGCACTCGATCATCAGCACCTCCAAGGGGGTCATGGCCGGACGCCAGGCGCGCAAGCTCAACGTCGGCGGCGAGATCCTCTGCACGATCTGGTAGCCCCCGGGCCGCCGGCAACAAGGAACAACAGCAATGTCGAAGATAGGAAAACAGCCGGTCGTCATCCCAGCCGGGGTGACCGTGACCGTTGACGGGCAGCGGCTGACCGTGAAGGGCCCCAAGGGCGAACTTTCGCGCGTCATACCCGACGGCATCACCGCGACGGTCTCCGATGGCAGGGTCGTCTACACCCGCGCGGACGACTCCCGCCCCCTGCGTAGCCTTCACGGCCTCTCCCGTACGCTCTGCGCCAACATGGTCCAGGGCGTCACGGCCGGATACAAGAAGGAACTCTCGATCGAGGGCACGGGCTTCAAGGCCCAGCTCCAGGGCCAGACGCTCCTCCTCTACCTAGGGTTCGCCTCCGCCAAGGAGTACAAGATCCCGGCCGGCATCACGGCCACCGTCAACAAGGACGGCGTGATCGTCGGCGTCGAGGGCTGCGACAAGGAGCTCGTCGGCCAGGCCGCCGCCCGCATCCGCAGCTACTACCCGGCCGAACCCTACAAGGGCAAGGGCGTCAAGTACGTCGGCGAAGTCATCCGCCGCAAGCAGGGCAAGAAGATGGCCTAGCGCCGCCTGATAGGAGTTTCAACGCACTATGAAGAACCGCATTGATCAGCGCCGCCTGCGCCACCAGCGCCTCCGTCAGAAGGTAAAGGGCACGGCCGCACGCCCCCGCATGGCCATCGCCATGTCCAACAAGAACATCAACGTCCAGTTCATCGACGACGACGCGGGCAACACCCTCGCCTCCTACTCGACCGTCGGGACCGACGCCAAGCTCAACATCGCGACCGCCAAGGACGCCGGCGCCAAGGCCGCCGAAGCCGCCCTCGCCAAGGGAATCTCCCTCGTGGTCGTCGACCGCGGCGGATTCAAGTACCACGGCCGCGTCAAGGAGCTCGTCGAGGCGGCAGTCGCCGCCGGGATCAAGATCTCCGTCAAGAACGCAGAGGAGTCTAAGTAATGGAACAGCGTGAACAGCGCGGACGCCGCGACGGCGCCGCCCCCCAGCAGGAAAACGAGTTTGACGAGCGCCTGGTCTTCATCAACCGCTGCTCGAAGGTCGTCAAGGGCGGCCGCCGCTTCAGCTTCTCCGCAGTCGTCGTCGTCGGCGACCGCGAGGGCCGCGTCGGCTTCGGCTTCGGCAAGGCCAACGAGGTCTCCGAGGCCATCCGCAAGGGCGGCGACGCCGCCCGCCGCGACATGATGACCGTCACCATGCGCGGACGCACCATCCCGCACGAGGTCACCGGCGTCTCCGACGGCGGCCGCGTCCTCCTCAAGCCGGCGCCCGACGGCTCCGGCGTCATCTGCGGCGGCGGCATGCGCCCCGTCCTCGAGGCCGCCGGCGTCCGCGACGTCGTCGGCAAGTCGCTCGGCAGCAAGAACCGCCTCAACGTCGTCAAGGCCACCATTGAAGCCCTCAAGAAGCTCCGCTCGGCCGAGGAACTCGCGGCGGAACGCGCCTAATGACATCAAACGGGCCGGGCCACGCGCCCGGCCCCACAGGAGTTTAAAATGGATCTCAGCACTCTCCACAACGAACCAGGCGCCCGCCACGCCGCCAAGCGCCGCGGCCGCGGCCACGCCTCCGGCCTCGGCAAGACCGCCGGACGCGGCAACAAGGGCCAGTTCTCCCGCAAGGGCCACAAGCACAAGGACTCCTTCGAAGGCGGCCAGATGCCCCTCATCCGCCGTCTCCCGAAGCGCGGCTTCAAGAACCCCGCCCGCTGCCCGTTCTTCGGCGTCAACGTCGGGACCCTCCAGGACAAGTTCCCCGCCGGAAGCGAAGTCACCCCGTGCGCCCTCGCGGACGCCGGCCTCGCCGATGGCTGCCGCGTCAAGATCCTCGGCACGGGCGACATCTCCGTCGCCCTCACCGTGAAGGCCAACGCCTTCTCGGCCTCCGCCAAGGCCAAGATCGAGGCCGCCGGCGGCAAGTGCGAAATAATTTAGGAGTTTGACGGTTTGACAGTTTGACAGTTTGACAGTTTTTACCGCCTGGCAGTAAACCGTCAAACCGTCAAACCGTCAAACCGTCAAACAAATAGCCGAAAACCGTCAAACTGCAAACCTATTTAGAGCTATGTTCGGAGCATTCGCAAACACTTTCAAGGTACCCGACCTGAGGAAGCGCATCCTCTTCACGCTCGGGCTCGTCTTCATCTGCCGCCTTGTCTCAATGGTCCCGACTCCGGGCGTAGACTGGCATGCCCTCTCGGACCTGCTCCGCGGCATCCAGGAGAACGCCGGCGCATCCGGCGGCCTCCTCGGCATGGTCAACGTCTTCAGCGGCGGCGCCATGGAGCGCTGCTCCGTCGGCACACTCGGCATCTGGCCCTACATCAGCGCGTCAATCGTGCTGCAGCTCATGACCGCCATCATCCCCGCCCTCGAGCGCATGGCGCGCGACGGCGAGGCCGGCCGCCAGAAGCTGAACCAGTGGACCCGCTACTTCACGATCATCATCTGCGTCGGCCAGGGATTCTTCCTCGCCCGCGGCCTTGAGCACCCCGGCTTCCTCGGCCAGGGCGGACTCCAGCTCGTCGCCCATCCGGGCTTCGGGTTCGAGCTCATGACCGTCGTCGCGATGACCACCGCCTCCATGCTCGTCATGTGGCTCGGCGACCAGATCACCGCCCGCGGCATCGGCAACGGCATCTCGCTGATCATCATGATCAACATCTGCTCGCGCGGCCCGATGGCCGTCTTCGAGGCCTACAACCGCTACTTCTCCGCGCAGAAGTCCGGCACGGTCTTCGAATTCGCCCTCCTCGTCCTCGTCGGCTTCCTCGTCTGCGCCGCGACCGTCATGCTCACGCAGGGCGTCCGCAAGG
>JAFSZJ010000101.1 GCA_017458965.1 Kiritimatiellia bacterium
AACGGACAAACGGACAAACGGACAAACGGACAAACGGACAAACGGACAAACGGACAAACGGACAAACGGACAAACGGACAAACGGACAAACGGGACAAAGGTCGCGTCATGATCCTCGGCGGTGGCCCCAACCGCATCGGCCAAGGCATCGAGTTCGACTACTGCTGCTGCCATGCGGCGCTGGCCCTCCGCGAGATGGGCTACGAGACGATCATGGTCAACTGCAACCCAGAGACCGTCTCGACCGACTACGACACCTCCGACAAGCTCTACTTCGAGCCCGTCACGCTCGAGGACGTCATCCAGATATACCGCAAGGAGAAACCGCTTGGCGTAATCGTCCAGTTCGGCGGGCAGACCCCGCTAAACACCGCCCGCGAGCTTAGCGAGGCCGGCGTCAACATCCTCGGCACCTCGATCGACTCGATCGACATAGCCGAGGATCGCGATCTCTTCCGCAAGATGATGGACAAACTCGGCATCCCGATGCCGGAGTCCGCGATGGCCGTCGACATCGACGAGGCGCTCGCCGCGGCGGCCAACATCGGCTACCCGCTTATGATCCGCCCGTCCTTCGTCCTCGGCGGACGCGGAATGGAGGTCATCTACGACGAGTCCATGCTCCGCGAGTACGTGGCAAAGGCCGTCGGCGTCACGCCGGACCGCCCGCTCCTCATCGACCGCTTCCTGCGCGACGCCCTCGAGTGCGAGGCCGACGCCATATCCGACGGACACGACGTATTCATCCCGGCCGTCATGGAGCATGTGGAGCTGGCCGGAATCCACTCCGGCGACTCCGCCTGCTTCATCCCGCCAGTCTCGATACACGAGGACGCACTCCGCACGATAGAGGACTACACGAGGCGCATCGCCCAGGCCCTCAAGGTCTGCGGACTGATGAACATGCAGTACGCCATCGAGAACGGCAAGGTCTATGTGATCGAGGCCAACCCGCGCGCCTCGCGGACAGTCCCGCTTGTTTCGAAGGTCTGCGCCATCCAGATGGCCAACATCGCCACGCGCCTGATGATGGGCGAGGACATGAAGAAGATGCACCTCCGACGCGGGACCATCACCCACTTTGGCGCCAAGGAGGCGGTATTCCCCTTCGAGAAGTTCCATGAGGTCGATCCAATACTCGGCCCTGAGATGCGTTCGACCGGCGAGGTGCTTGGCCTCGCGGACAACTACGGCATCGCCTTCTACAAGAGCCAGGAGGCAGCCGGGTCGAAGCTTCCGAACTCCGGCGCGGTCCTCTTCTCGCTTGACGAGAAGCGCGACGCCGACGCGGAGATCGCGCACCAGTTCCAGTCGCAGGGCTTCAAGGTCTATGCCACACGCGGAACCGCCGCGTTCCTGCGCGAGAACGGGGTCGAGACCTTGGATGTGGCGAAGATCTCCGAAGGACGCCCGAACGTCCTCGACATGATCGTGAACCGCGAGGTCGCCATCGTCGTCAACACGCCGTCGCACAAACGCGACGCACGCGAGGATGGCGCCGAGATCCGCAAGGCGGCTCTCAAGTACAAGATCCCGTACATCACCACGCGCGCCGCAGCTCATGCGGCGATCCTCGGCATAGCCGCTGCCCGCCGCAACCGCGGCGGAGTCACCTCCCTCCAGGACTACCACGCATCCATCGTCCGCTAGAGCGGACGATGAGGCGGTATCTAGTCCATCATTAACCAATAGGAGAATGAAACACCAGCCACTGTCGAACTGTCACTAACAACTGATCTTGCGCATCTGCGCAACGGGACGTTCACATGAAGTTTTATCTCGTCTTAGTATCGGTTGGCTTGTTCCTGGCTGTTGCATGCCATGCAGCGAAACTCTCCGTTTTCGGCAATGGCGCGGCATACTTCCCCGTAGCAACGAACTCCATCGTCGCGGACGTGAGCTTCGAAGACGGCTTCGCCTTGTCGCTGTCCGCTGCCGATTCGCAACTGACGCTCACTCCATTTGATGACAACTGGGCTGCCGTGTCGAACGGCACTCTCTTCTGTGAATTGACAATCGTTTCAGGCGCCTCCAACACCATTTCGGTTCTCTTTGGCGACCACGACAATCCCGCCATGACAATCGCCGCCTCGGACAAGGTGGAGGTCGTTCCGGCGGGGGCATTCCCAGCTATCCGCGCCGACGCGCCATGCGGGGCGACGGCGACAAACAGGGTTTCGCTGGTCCTGCACGTCCTCCGCGACCAGAAGCGCGCATGGGCGGAGACATGGATTTCGGTGAACGGAAGGGCGCGTATCGGGCCGGAAAACGCAAGGTTCGACTGGCCCGACTCCGCCCTCTATCCTGAGGCGTGGGAAGAGGTTTCAATCTGGCTCGCCGGATCCGAGGCCGCGCTTCTCGACCTGCGCCTGAAGTGGCGCCCAGACGGCACGATGATGATATTCCGGTAGGGGGCATGGGCAGGCGCGGCACACAAATCGCATTCGCGCTCTTCGCGGCGGTCCTGACGGTCATTGGCGGCTCAAAGACAAACTCGCCGCCTGACAGGCTCCTGCGGCGCATCATAGGCGCCGTCCTTCCCCCGGTCTCGTCGAACTACCCGTATGGCCAGTCTGTATGGCCGTTCGACGCGGCGACCTCCAACGCCGTGTCCGGCCTCGCATCCACCATCGTCCAGCCCATCCCCGACGCGATGGCGGAGACGGGCGTCGCCCTCTACCGCGCCAACCCGGACATTTCCATACTTGGACGTCCGCTGGACGTGCAACCGATTCTCGAGTGGAGCGTCCATGACATCGACAACCGCGGCGTCTCCGCCGACCTTCCCTTCGCATTCCCCTTCAACGTCCGCTCCTACACGAATGTCGGCGTATTGTCGAACGGCCGCCTCGCATTCGGCCACGCCACGCTCCACCGTCGCACGTCGCAGGGGCTGCCCGTCCCATTTCCACGCGGGCTTGAAATCGCCGCGCCTTTCTGGGGCGACCACCTTGTCGCGGCCGAGAGCGGCTCCGCCGTATGCACCATTGCGACAAGCAACGAGTTCGCCGTCGTGTGGGAAAATCTCGTCACGCCCGAAGCCGGCTTGACCAACACCACGACCGTCGTCTGCCGCCTCGCCCCCGACGGCCGGATGTCGTGGTTCTATTCGCCAGCTTCGCCGTCCGTGACCTCGAACGTCACAATCGGCATCCAAAGCGGCACCAACGGCTGGATGCTTGCAAATGGCGGCAACCCTCCCGACATGGCGACTCTTCTCTCCAACGGTCTCCGTCTGGACCTTGTTCCTGTAGGCGGCATGGAATGGGCCGTGGCGGACGCCGACGGCGATGGCCTCCCCAACTACGAGGAGTTCATGCTCGGCACAAACCCAAACCTCGCCGACACGGACGGAGACGGCCCGAACGACAAGTGGGAGCTTGAACGCAGCTTTTCGCCAAGAACCCCAGCGCTTTCGCCAGTCATGCAGGACACCGACGGCGATGGCGTCGCGGACATCTGGGAGGCGCGGCTCGGCACCGATCCACTGTCCGTGACGACGAACTGGCCCTGCGCCGACACGGATGGCGACGGCTTCACGGACGAATACGAGAGCCGTTGCCTGTCATCCGACGCCCTCGACCCGTCGCGGCCTGAATGGCCCGATACTGACGAGGCGGGAGTCCTGACCTGCTCCATCGCGTCGGACCAGCCATGCTGGCTTGTCGTCAGATACAACGACGACCCGCTTGGCACGAACGAGGTCCGCATTGCGTGGGTCCCCGGGATTTCGCCATCGTCCGTGAACTTGCTTGTAGATGCCGCGAGACCGGCGTCCGTCGCGCTGGAGAGAGGCGACACGGGCGGGTACTGGAGCTGCTCGCTCGATGTCGATGGATACGGGGCCTTCTTCACCGAAAAAACCAC
>JAFSZJ010000102.1 GCA_017458965.1 Kiritimatiellia bacterium
CAACATGCATTATGCATTTATATCTCGCAACTCCTAACTCATATCTCCAATCTCATATCTATTATTTAATATATATTATCTATTATCAGCAATCTATTATCTATTATCTGCTATCTGCTATCTATTATCTGCTATCTGCTATCTGCCGCGACGCGGCCGCCGGCCGCGGCGCGGCTGTATTCTTTCAGTTTGCGGTGCAGCGTGCGGCGGCTGATGCCGAGCTCCTGCGCCGCGCGCGTCTTGTTGCCCCCGCACCTGCGGAGGCAGGAAAGTATCTTCTCGCGCTCGGCCGACGCAAGGGTCCCGTCCGAGGCCGGCGGCGGCGCGGTCCGGCCGGCGTCCGGTCCGGCTGCGTCGCGGATCTGCGCCGGGATATCGCGAGCGGTCAGCTTGTCGCCGTGCGACAGCACCACCATCTTCTCGATGGTGTTGCGCAGCTCGCGGACGTTCCCAGGCCAGCGGTAGGCGCTAAGGACGTTCACCGCCTCGGCGGTGATCCCCTTGACGTCCTTGCCGTTGCGCTCGGCGAACTCCTTGATGAAGGCGTCGCACATTGCCGGGATGTCGCCGCTGCGCTCGGACAGCGGCGGCAGGCGGATGTCCACGACGTTCAGCCGGTAGTAGAGGTCCTCGCGGAAGCGCCCTTGTGACACGAGTTCCTGAAGATCCTTGTTGGTCGCGGCGATGAGGCGTATGTCGGCCTCGATGGTCTGCGTGCCGCCGACGCGCTCGAATGTCCGCGACTCAAGGACGCGCAGCAGCTTGACCTGCGTCGCCATGTCTATCTCGCCGATCTCGTCGAGGAACAGCGTCCCTCCGGAGGCTATCTCGAACCGCCCCTTGCGCAGCGATTCGGCCCCGGTGAAGGCCCCCTTCTCGTGCCCGAAGAGCTCGCTCTCGAGAAGAGTCGGCGAAAGGGCGGCGCAGTTGACCGCGACGAACGGCGCCTTGGCGCGTGTGCTCAACCGGTGTATCGCCTTCGCCACAAGCTCCTTGCCCGTTCCGCTAGGGCCGGTTATGAGAACGGTCGCGAGCGTTGGGGCGGCGGCGCGTATTATCTCGAAGACCGGCTGCATGGCCTCGGCGTTGCCGATTATGCTCTCCATGCCGTACTTCTTGTCGAGCTGCTGGCCGAGGAGGCGGTTCTCATCCTCGAGACGCCTGTTGCGCTCCTCGAGGTCCTTCGACTTCAGGGCGCGGTCAAGGACGGCGTCGAGATGGTCCAGGTTCACGGGCTTCGTCAGGAAGTCGTAGGCCCCGTCGCGCATCGCCTCGACTGCCGTCTCGACGCTCCCGTAGGCCGTAAGGAGTATGCAGATCGTCTTCGGGTACTTGGATCGCACCGTCCTCAAAAGGTCAAGCCCACCCACGCCGGGCATCCGCAGGTCCGTAAGCATAACGTCAACGTCGCCAAGGGCGAATTCGCCAATGGCCATCTTCGCGTCCGCGGCAAGGTGCACGTCGTACTGCGAGCGCAACGCGCGCTGCAGGCCCTCGCGCGTGTTGCGATCGTCATCGACTATCAGTATCTTCGGTTTTCTTCGTTCCGCTCCCATGTCCCTTCCCCTATCAACTATTATCTGTCATCCATTATCTGTTATCTATTATCTGCTATCTACTCTCTATTATCCGCTATCTTCCTCACCCGTTTGCGGGCGAGTGGCAGCCGCACCCTGAAGCAGGCGCCTTCGCCCTCCTTGCTTGAAACCTCGATCTGTCCGCCATGGTCGCGGACGATCCTCTGCACGATCATCAGGCCAAGGCCGGTGCCGTGCTCCTTCGTCGTGTGGTACGCTTCGAAGATGCGGCCAAGCTCCTCCTCGGGCATGCCCTTGCCGTTGTCGCGGAAGTCGATGCGGATGAACGAGTCGTCGTACGAGACGCCTATGTCGAGGCGTCCACCGTCCGCCATCGCCTCCAGCGCGTTCTTAACGAGGTTGAAGAAGACCTGCTTCATCTGCCCGGGGTCGGCAAGCGCCTCCGGCGGCGATCCCGGGGCGGAGACGGAGACCGCTATGCGCCGGTTCTCGATCTCAACGCGCATGACGCCGAGGGTCTCGCCGACGAGCGCAACCATGTCGCACGGGCGCAAGTCGGGCTTGGAGGGCCTGAGCGCCTCGAGGAACTGGCGGATTATGCCGTCGAGGCGCGAGACCTCGTTCCGGGCCACATCCACAAGCTCCGACAGCGACTTCCGCGTATCCTCGTCCTCCACCGAGCGCACCTCACGGCCGAGGAGCTGGAGGTGAATGTTGAGGGCATTGAGGGGGTTGCCTATCTCGTGGGCGACGCCCGCCGCAAGCTGTTTGACCGCCCCCTGGCGTTCGTCCTCCAGCGCCGAAGCCTCCCTTGCGCGTTCGGCGGTCACGTCGCGGAGTATCACCAGGACCGATGGCTCCGCGCCATCGCAATGCATCGGCACGGCGTACACGGAGACGATACGCCGTTCCGGATAAGTGAGTTCTATCTCCCTGCTCGCCATGCGATGCCATGCGCCACCCTTCGCGTCGTCTTTCCCGCCGGATGCGGCAAGCGCCTCAAGGTCGAAGTCGTCAAAGAAGGCCGTCATCGTCTTGCCCCGCAGCTGCTCCGTCTTGAAGGAGAGCAGCTTCTCGGCGGCGGCGTTGGCGCTGACAAGGCGTCCCGCGCCATCGAAGACCATCACGCCCTCCTGGATCGACTGGAGTATCGTCTCCTGCATCTTCCATTCGGAGCGGAGACGCGCCATGTGCGTCTGGAGGCGCGCCGGATCGACCTTGTCGAGACGCGAGAGAAGCTTGTCGAAGAAGAGGAACGACATGGCCTACGCCTCGCCGTCCGCCTTGATGCGAGGCGAGTCCTTCCAAAGGCCGTCGAGGTCGTAGTATTCGCGCGCCTCGTGCGTGAAGGCGTGCACGACGACGTCCACGTAGTCGAGCACGACCCACCCGCTGTCCGGTTCGCCGGAGTTGCGGTAGCTCGGGACGCCCTCCTTCGACATCTCCGACCTAACGGACGATACGACCGCCCGCAGATGCGGCGACGAGAGTCCGGTGGCGACGATGAAGAAATCGGTGATCGGCGACTTTCCGCGCACGTCGTAGCATCTGACATCCGCCGCCTTGGTGCCGTCAAGCACGTCCATTATCATTTTCGCCAGTTCAAGAGATGTCATGTTCCCCTCCCCTACCCTTTCCTGTACAGTCCTTTGTCCGCGATGTATCCGCCGACCTCCGGCGTGACAAGATCCGCGATGACCTCTCCGGCGGCGACGCGGCGCCTTATCTCCGAGGAGGAGACATCGCACATCGGCCCCTCGACCACATCCGAGACGAGCCGCCTCGCCACGGCCATGTCCTCGAAGCCCAGATCCTCCGCCCTTGGCGGTGGGATGCCAGGCCTCCTGAACGCCACGAAGCGGCAGAGGTTGACTATCTCCAGCGGCTCACGCCACTTGCGGAGCGTCAGAAGCGAATCCATCCCGGCAATGAAGAAGATCTCGTCGGCGGGGTGAAGCCTCCGCCATTCGCGGAGAGTATCGACGGTGTATGAGACGCCTCCTCGGGTGATCTCCATGTCCGTGACCGAAAAGCGCGGCTCGTCCGCGACGGCCAGACGCAGCATGGCGAGGCGGTCGGCGTCCGTCGCCCGCGCCTTTTCGTCCTTCAACGGCGAGAATGCAGTCGGAATGAATACGAGCCCATCGACCGGGAGCAGGCGCAATGCAGCTTTGGCCATCGCGATATGCCCGCGATGGACCGGATCGAAACTGCCGCCTAACAATGCCGTCGCGCCCATATTCCCGAATGCCAAGTCTTCTTTCAACTGATTTTACCACATCCAATCCGCGCGAGCGCCCATGGAATGTGCGCGGCTTTGGAGATTCCGGTACAATAGATGAACCATCTTTCAAGATGGCGGACATTTACCCAACCAACATGGAGCATTACGCAATGAACACACGCAAGGTCCTCGTCGCCGCAGCAGCGGCGCTTACCGTGGCTTCGGCCCAGACAGTCCTCGCCGGAGGTTTCGCCCTGGCGGAGGTCTCCGCCCGCGGCAACGCGCTACAGGGCGCGATCGTAGGTTCGACCCGCGACGCATCGGCCATCTTCTTCAACCCAGCCAACATGACGGAGCTCGGCGACAACACCCAGGCCATGGCCGGCTTCACCCTCCTCCGCCCCGACTACTACACCTACGTGGGTCCCAACAAGATCGACCAGGACGAGAAGGTCTATGTGGCCCCGCACCTCTACGTCTCCGGCAAAGTCGCGGATGGCCTCTACCTCGGCTTCGGCGAATACTCCGAGTTCGGCCTCGGCACCAAGTACGAGGGAGGCAAGAACTGGCCCCTCTCCTTCGACAGCACGAGGACGGAGATCACCAGCTTCACGCTGAGCCCGACGATCGCATGGCAGGCCACCGAAGCCCTCTCCCTCGGCGCCGGCCTCCGCGCGGTGTACTTCGACGTCACCATGGACCGCTATCTGCCGCCGTCCGTGATGCCTCCGGGCACCATCTTCCACATGGCGGCCGATGACTGGGCCTACAGCTACCTCCTCTCCGCCGCCTACCAGGTCACCGACGCCGTCCGCGTCGGCGTCGTGTACCGCGGCGAGACGAAGATCGAGGCCGAAGGCGACGCGGAACTTGTCCAGTTCGGCGTCAAGGGCGGGGCCAAGGGCGACATCACCATGCCGCAGTCCGTCATGGCCGGTATCAACTGGCAGGCGACCGAAAAGCTCAACCTCGGCTTCACGGCGACCTGGACCGACTGGACGAGCTACGACGTCCTCAACGTCAAGTTCGACCGCTTCCCGATCCCCGCCTCCTCCTCGGAAAAGGGCTGGGAGGAGACCTGGCGCTTCTCCGTCGGCGCCGAATACCAGGTCAATGAGAATTGGGCCGTCCAGCTCGGCCTCACCCATGACGAGTCGCCTGTGCCGCACGCCACGTCCGACACCGTCTGCCCCCCCGGCGACCGCGACCAGATCGGCCTCGGCTTCTCCTATGGCAAGGACAACTGGAAGATCTCGGCCGACTACATGTACGTCTACATCCACAGCACCGACCGCTCCATCATGGGCTATCCCTGCAACGTGCGCGAGGCCCGGACCGACACGGTCGGCCTGACATACTCGTATAACTTCTAGTGGACTTCGCCGGCCGCACAGTCATTCTTGCCGCCGGCGACTTCCCGACGGCCGAGGCGCCCCTCCGCGCATTGCGCGAGGCCAGGCGCCTCGTCTGCTGTGATGGCAACGCCGCGAAGGCGGCGGAGGCGGTGGGATTCGAACCCATGGTCATCGTAGGCGACTGCGATAGCCTCGACGACGAAACGCGCCGCCGCTTCGCGGACAAGATCGTCGAGGTCGCGGAGCAGGATGACAACGACCTCGCCAAGGCCTTCCGCTACGCCATCTCACAGGGTTGGCGGGACGTCGTGATACTCGGGGCGACGGGCCGACGCGAAGACCATACACTCGGCAACATAGCCCACCTCGCCGATTTCGCGGCCGAGGCCGAATCCCTCGCCATGGTCAGCGACTACGGCATCTTCCTCCCGGTCCGCGCCCCCGGAGGCAAGTTCCAGGTCGGGTCTGGAGCCCAGATCTCCATCTTCGGCTTCGACCCGACCATACCCGTCACCGCAACCGGCGTGAAGTACCCTGTCCGCGACCTGCTCCTTCCGTACTGGTGGACCGCCACGCTCAACGAGGCGGTGGCTGATGTTGTATCCGTCTCCATCACAAGGGGCGTTGTATTGCTTTATGCGGCCTTTGATAATGCACAATGCATAATGCACAATGCACAATGCACAATGAAACGATGATAAAGACAATCATCATATTCGCCTTTGTGGCTGCGCCGGTCTTCGCGGATGTGGCGGACGGTTTCATGGAGATGCGTAGGTTCGAGGCCATCTCCCATGACGGCTATGTGTACGAGCCGGTGTCATCCGCCATGGGCGGCGAGATCGTCGTCTCGCGCGCCGAAGGTCTAAAAGGCGGCGCACCTAACCTTCCGCGCCGTATTCTCGCGGCGGGCGAGATAACCACAAATCCGGTCATCGTAGCGGACGCCCTGTATGTGCCGACCTCGCGCGGACTCCAGCTCTTCGACACCACGCAACCAGACGAGCCGCGCCCCCTGCGCCTCATCCCCTCCCCTGCAATCGGTAGCGGATGCGAGGCATTGTGCATAGGCACCAACGACACGCTGGCCATTCGCTTCAAGGACGGCGACGCAAGTCTCTACGACATCACTGACATCTTCACGCCGGCTTCGGTCTCGAATGGCCACCACCATGTTTCGGAAGAGTTCCTTCCCAGGCGTCATCCACTCCCCAAGGGATTGCCTATGTCGGAGATCGTGACCAACGGTATCTCCTACTGCGCATGCGCCGACATCCCGCTTGCGATACTAAGACCTGACCATTCGCCAGTTCTTGCCGAGCGCGAACCGGGCGAACGCATCGCCATAGCGGCCTCGATAGCGTTTCTGGAAAATGAAGAACGTTCCTTTGTCGCAGTCGCTGACTATGGCGACGGTCTGCGCGTGTACGACGTGACAGATCCTGACTCCCCGTCGCTTGCCGCACATGTCTTCCGCGATCTTTACGGCGACCTCATACTTCCATGCGCCCTGAGCGTCGAGGTCCTTCCAGACGGACGCCTGCTCGTCCGTGACGCGAAAAGGGGCGAGGTGTCCATATCACTCGACGCCCTCTGCGACAAGGATTGACGAGCCGTTGAGGCGGCAAGGCGATCAGGACTGCCCGGTCATGACCTTGAAGTAGTCGCAGACGCGGGAGACGCCATCCGGTACCGGGACCGTCGAGAGCCAGGCGGCGCAGGAGTCCTTGTCCGCCGGGTCGAAGCCGTGCATCCCGTTCAGGGGCTTTACGCCCATGTCGCTCGGGCAGAACTGCACACCCGCCTTGGCGAGGAAAATGCCGTCACCGAACTTGCGGTCCTCGCGCCATATGCCGTGGTAGCGCTCCTCCTCCTCCGTCAGCCAGTGGCCTGGAAAGTCAGCGAAAGCCTTTTCGACTTTCTCTTTTGCGTCGTGCTTGAGCCACCAGAAGCGCGCCATCGTCGAGTCGATCGCGCTCGCGTAGTCCTCGCCCCAGACGAGACCCGTCTTCGCGAGCGCGGTCGGCGCGTCGATCGTGCCGCGAAGCGGCGTCATGCCGTGGTCGGAGAAGACCGTCAGCTCGAAGGGGCGTCCGCCGGCGACAAGCGCCTCATGCAGGGCGCGGATGGATTCCGCGTATTTCTCCACCTTAGGACGCAGCACGTCGTCTTTGCCGACGTTGTCGTGCTGGAGCGCGTCGAAGGCCGCCGAATAGACGAAGGCGCGATCGACCGCGCCCTTGCGGAAAAGATCCGCAGCGATGCGGAAGTTCTCCTCCTCCGGCTTGTGCCAGTCGGAGATGTGATAGCGCATCCCCTGGCGCGCCCATGTGTCCGCGAGGTTGCCGACCGGCTTCAGCCCGCCCGGAAGGAAAAGGTCCTTCTTCTCGCAGTAGTCGAGCTTCGGCAACCGCTCCACCGGCACGCCGTAAAGCTGGAAGTAGCCGGTGAAGCCGTAGAAGCGCTTGATGAGCTTGGAGAGCTGGTGGCGCACACGTCCGCGACGCCAGAACGAGCGCGGACGCAAAAACGGCGCGAGGAAGCGCATCGCCCTGAACGGGCTCTTTTCCGGCGCCCAGTCGTAGAACGCTAGATGGCCATGCTCCTCCGGGCGCTTGCCCGTGAGGATAGTCGGGATGGCGGTGCAGCTGTAGCCGAACTGCATCTCGATCTTGCGGCGGTTCGGCAGCAGGTCCCGCAGAAAGCCGTAGCGCTCCGTCTGCTCCCAGCCGAGCGCGTCCACGAAGACGAAAACCTTTACGACATCCTTGCTCATTATTCCTCCAATGCCTTCGCCAGCGCGGCGACATCCCCTGGCGGGACGAGCGTAGCCTTGCCCCCGCACGCCTCCGGCAGACCGCCGATCGCGAATGCGACGACCTTGCATCCTAGTGCGACGGCCTCGGCAGCGACGAGTCCGTACGGTTCCTGCCAGAAGCTCGGCACCACCACGCATGCGGCATGGCGCATCCAGTCCTGCGGGTTCTTCTGGAAGCCGTTGAAGCGCACGCGGTCCTCCAGGCCGAGCTGCGCCGCGAGGGTCTTCAGCTTCGGTTCCATGTTGCCGGTGCCGACGATGTCGAGCGTGCGCGGCGTCTTCATCATCGCCATAGCCCGCAGAAGCAGCTGCACGCCCTTCCCTCGAAGGAGCTGGCCGACGAACAGCAGGTCAATATGGGGAACTGGGATCGGGGAACGGGGAACCGCATCAAGATTGATGACCGGCGGTTCGACCACGATTTTCTCCGATGGCAGCCCGTTGGCGACCAGCCGCGACTTCATGAACTCCGAGATCACGACGATCCTCTTGAAGCGCGCCATGATCCGCTTGCGCCGCGACTGGGCGAAGACGCGCTTAAGCGCCGCCTTCCAGGAGCGGCATGCTGGTGCGCATAGGATGCATGGAAGGAAGCCTCCGGCACACGAGCAGTTGCGGCCAAAAGGCGTGTAGGCGTAGGTGCGAGGGCAGATCGGCTCGTGGTCGTGGACGTAGTAGGTCGTCTTCTCAGGAGGGAAGAGCGCAAGCGTCCGCACGTCGGTGCACTTGTGGACGATGATTTCGTCGTAGGCGCCTAGGTTCCGCTGTTCCCCGTTCCCCCTTCCCCATTCCCCGATTTCCACCTCGTGCCCTTCGGCGCGTAGCCGCGCCACATGCCTCTCGGCGAAGATCTCGATCCCGCCCCGCACATCCGCCTTCTCAAGATAGACAAGAATCTTCATGGCCAAGCCTCCATATGATAATTGGAATGCCCAAGCGCCCAATCCACAAGCGAATGGGCGCGGATGTGCATTTCGCGCTTGTCGAGCTTCGTGGATTGCGGCTCGTATGGTGAAAGGTAGAGCATGCGCCCTGCCGCGCAGAGTCGCTCCTGCTTCTCCGTGGGGTGCCATCGCTCGCCAAACCCCTGCGTCGAAAGCACGATCAGCGATCCGCCTGCCTTGATGATTGCGTTGCTGGCATTCTTTTCAAGCGGCGAAAGGAAAGTGGAAAGCCCGGCGCCACCTGGGTCTATTCGGTCGGCAGCGGCCAGGAGGCTATCCCTCCGCATAGCGGTTTGCATCGATGCCTCTGACGGCTCATCGGGTGCACGGAGCGCACCCTGCAAAACCGTGCGCCGCCGAGTAGCGCAAGAAGGGCCTGAAACTAGCGCAGGTCGTCTGTGCCCCTTGATCGCCACGATCACCGGCAACTCCAGAAGCGCCTCGTTGCCGTATGCCCAGTAGCGCTTGCCCTGAAAGGTGATTTGCCGCGCCTTCGTGAAGAACCGCCGATTGGCGCGGCGACGGGCGTGGCGCCTCGGGTTTTCACGAATATACTTGCGGAAGGCAGCGAGCTGCCACTCCTTTTTCACGATCCAATCGTGCCATTCGTGCTCGAAGATCGGGTTTTGCAGCGGCTGCTCCGCAGCCGTCTTCTGAAGCACCTTGCGACCTTCGGTCTCCAAATGCTTAAGAAGTTGCCGCACCACGACCGCCAACGAAACGCGGCCCTCCACATCGCGCATCTTGACGAGAATATGCAGATGATCTGGCATGATCACATGGTGGCGGATAGGCTCGATGCACCACCATGTTTCGTGGAAGTGCCGTATCGTCACATCAAAAGCGTCGGCGATGGCATTCGGCACCACCTCGCCAGTCTCGGAAATTGTGCAAAACGGGGTTTTGAAGGACACGCCATGCGTGCCCTTCAGCGTGACCATGTAGAAAAACGGCCGCTTGTAGTCAAACCCCGGCAGTCTCCCCATCAAAGACCACCTTTCGCCGGTTTGGCAGGGGAGCCCACAGGAACACTGTTCATGCCCCTCCAGTGCGAGATGCGCTGGACGAGGCGGCGGACGGGGGCGGACGGGATTTCCAGCCAGCCGCGGGGACGGGGGATAAGGTAGGCCCAGTCGCGCAGGGTCTCGCGGGCGGCGCCAGCGAGTTCGCGCAGAAGGGATTGTCCGTCGCCGAAGATGATGCGGTCGGCAACGCCTTCGCCCTTGAAGCGCTTGGCCAGTTCGCGCAGAGTGTAGTTGTGGGAATGCTCGACCCGCGCAGCCGGGCAATAGACGATCTTCACCGGATTGTCGGCGCGGCGCGAGTTGCGCCAGGTCCACTCGACATCCTCGGAGTAGCGGATATTCTCGTCGAACGGCACATCGAGGAGGTTCTGCCGCAATGTCGCGGAGCTTGCGAGCGAGAAGAAGAACTTCCATGTCGCCTGCACCTTGCCGTCTCCGAAGGCGCGTTCGGAGTCCCGGCGGACGATCTGCAATGCGTCAGGACGCGGCAACTGGTTGGCGAAGGTGAAGGTACTCTTGTCGGCCAGGAGCGGACGCACAAGCTCCTGTAACCAATGCGGATCGCATGGCGGGGCGTCGGAGTTGTCGAAGACCACGATGTCGCCCTTCGCCTCGCGGACGAGGTTGTTGAGCGTGCGGCCAGGGCGGTATTCGCCCTCAGGCCGCTCGACGAACCTGACGGGGAACTTAGCCGCGATTTCGCGGGTGGCGTCCGTGGAGGCGTCATCACATACTATGACCTCGAAGGGCGGCGGCCATTGCGAGAATATGCCGCTGAGCGTCCTGCCGATCAATGCCTCGTCGTTGCGCGCCCTGACGAGGACGCTGACGCGCGGCCAGTCGGCGGGCGGTTTGTCCGTGAGCCGTGCGACGAGATCGGCGCGCGCCCTATCAAGCCTGTCCGTCAGCTTGGCGTAGGCATCCTCGCGAACCGTGTCCCAGTCGCCGCGATCCTTGAGCGCGGCGAGGACTCGGCCAGTCACCTTGTCCCAGTCGCAGCTGGCGACATCGCCTTCGACGGTCCGGCCGAAGTTCGAGAGCCAGTTGGCAAGCTTGGAGCCACGGGCTATGCCAAGTCCTGGCGTTCCGGCATTGGCGGCGAGGATGAGCAGATGGAGACGGCTCGACAGCACGACATCGCACTTCGCGGCGGCCTCCATCACGGCCTCAGGCGTCGTACCTTGGATGCACTCAACGCCGATCCGCTCCATCAGGGCGCGGTCGGTCTTGGGGTTCATCGGAATGCCGATTACCTTCGCCCCCGAGTCGCGGACGGCTGATATGAGGCGGCGGACGCCGTCAAGGTCGGCGACCTGGCGCTGGGTGGAGATGCAGAGACCAAGGGTGCGAGATGAAGTGACGAGTGACGAGTGACGAGTGACGAGTGAGGGGGTGGCGAGGAGGATCGCCGTATCGGCGGCGACGGAGGCGTTGGGGTAGCCCATTGAGGCGAGCATGTCCGTGCTCTGAGGATCGCGCAACCACACGCCCTTGCAACGCGGAAGGATCGCGGCGAAACGGCGGCTCAGCCGTTGGCGCATACGACGCTCGTACCAGCCGACAAGACCGAGGATGGAAAGGAGCATGCGTCGCTTGCCCTGAACCCGGAAGAAGACAGGATTGAGCTGGTCGTCCATCCCGACGCCCCATACGAATGTCGAAACGTCGGACTTCTGGGCAGTTTCAAGCAGATCGAGCGCGACATGCGGATAGTCGGAGAGGCCCGTAGCGCCGCACCAGATGTAGGCGTCATACGCCCGCACCGCATCAGCGAAGCCGTCGAGGGTACGGCCAGCGAAGCCGAAGGGCGGGATGACACGGACGCCAAGCAGGTCGGCCGTCGCCTCGTCGGCCGTGGCGACGGCCAGCTCGACGCCGGGGATTGACTCCTTGAGCATACGGACGACGCCCGCGATGATCGCCTCGTCGCCTATGTTGTCGCATCCAAGCGGGATGCCTCCAAGAAGAATCTTCACTTTTCCGCCCCTCCATGCCAGGTCACGATCTCCTCAGGCGCGCGGCGCGGCGAAGCGGCAACGTCAAACTCCTCCGGCGGCATTCCGCACGCGATGACCTGTACGATGACCTCATTGTCCGGTATGCCAAGCAGTCGGTGCGCCTCGCGATCCGTCGTTGGCGCGACCGACCAGTGGAGGATGCAGTGGGCGACACCGTGGTAGTGGAGCGCGTAGCAGAGGTTCATCACGAATATGCCGCCGTTGACATATGCGTCGTGGCGTTCCCACCCCCAGCGTACAGAAGAAAGGTCGGCCGTGATGACGAGCGCCTTGTCGGCGTCCGCTCCGAAACCGCGCGTCCCACCCTGCAGTGCGAAAAGGCGCTCGCGCAAGAATGCGTCATCGACGACATGGACGCGGGCATGCTGCCGGTTGCAGGCGGACGGTGCCAGCGCGGCGAGGGCGAAGACAGCGTCAAGCGTCTCGCGCGGGATCGGTCCGGCGAAGTGGCGGCAGACATGGCGCGACGCGGCGAAGGCGGGAAACGGGGCGTCCTTCGCCGCGAAGAACTCCTCGCGGGTGACATGCGGCTCATTGGCTGGCGCGATTGCCGGACGGGCGGCAAGGAAGGCGTCGAGGCGCGGCATCGGCTCGGGCCAGTCGCGGTGAAGCTCGCGGTATGCGCGAAGGACGGCGACAGCGTGGCGGACCTGAGGCTCGTCCGTGCCAAAGCGCAGCTCGAACGAGTCGATGAGGTTCATCAGGTGGATGACCGCGCCTTTCCCGAAACCAAGGCGGCGACGGGGCATCGTCAGCCCCTTTTCAAGGACATGGTAGCCCATGACGATCTCGGTACGGGCAGCGGCCTTGCGGTCGAGATGCAAGGCGCCGGCGCCCGCCATGAACTGCGCCTTGTCGTAGGCGAAGCCACGTGACGCCTCGCGCCGCGCCTCCATGCGCTGGCGCCACGAGACGAAGGCGCGTTTAAGCTTTTTCAGATAACCGATCATCTTCCAATTCCAATCCTATGGCAGAACCCAGTATCCCGGAAGGTCCTGAAGCCGCTTAGCCGGTTGCGGAAGCGGGCGTGGCGGAGTCGCCGCCTTCGGGTCGATCAGGTAGCCGGTCACGGACGCTGCCGGCGCGATCGTCTCCCACACGGTGTATTCGCTCGCGGCCACGGTCTGGTTCTCAAGGTTGCCCCACCGTCGCCAGATCGGCCACTTCGAGGCCATCGCCTTGTCTCCGCCGAATACCATCTCGACCGCCTTCGCCGGCATCCCGTAGTTCCAGCGGTAGGGCGTGATACCCGGCACGAACTCGACTATGCCGTCAACATACGACGGGATGTCGAGGAAGGCCACGGGATAGACTTTGCCAAGTCCGCTCGTCAGCGTGGTGCCCTGCGGGTTGCATCCGTTGTGGAAGTCGTTTGCGAGAGAGGCTGCCTCGAGGTACTTGTCGTCGCTCGTGATTCCGTGGGCCACGACGAGGTACTGGGCGCGACGCAATGGATGGGAGTTGCCCCACGCCATGGAGTTCACCCATCCCTTCTGCGGCGCCCACCATGGGGCGCGGTAGGCGTAGGCTCCAGCCATCTGGCCAAGGATCTCGTTGGCCACGTTCATTGTGCGGCGCTCCCAGCGCGAGAGGAACTCCTTGAAGTCGGCAGGCGGGGCGTCAAGGGCGCGCTCGCCCGCGAAGAGCAGCGGCGGCCAGTTCCAGGCCTTGGTCTTGACCTCGTCGAGGAGCCTCGGCATCTCCTTTTCGGCCTGCGCCGTGAAGCGGGCGTCGTCCGTCAGTGCGAATAGGTTAAGGGCCGCCTTGACGAGGTACGCCGCCGGAAGATCACGGTCCTCGGTCCAGCTGACATGCTCCGTCACCGTCCTCTTGAAGATCCGCCCGCGCTTGTGCTTTACGGTATAGGTCTTCTTCTGGGGCGAGGCTTGCATGGCGTAGTCGAAGGCGCGGATGGCGGAGTCCAGATACTTCTCTCGGAATGCCGGATGGCAGCGCGCTAGAAGGGCGGCGTGGGCGGCGTACATGAGCGAACTCCTGCGCGTCGGCATCGAAAGGGCGTAAGGCATGTCGTCCTTCGCGGCGACATTGCCCGGCTCGGGGTGTCCGAAGCTTTCGACCCAGGTGCCGACGCCTCCGTCCTTACGCTGTCCGGCAAGCAGATGACGAAGCCCCCATTCCGCCTCGTCGAGGATGTCTGGGATGCCGTTGGCGTTTTCAGGGATCGAAAGCTGTCCGTCGCGGAAGTTGTCCGGCCGCATCAGATAGACGGCGCAGAGGTCGTTTACGATGTTGAGGTGCTGGGGGCGGCGATCGTAGTCGGCGGCGTCGTGCCAGCCGCCGGCAAGGTGCAGCCGCTCGCCGTTATCCCAATCTGTGTTGTGGCGGATTATGGCGAACCAGCGTACCTTCGGCTCGAGCTTCCCCTCCTCCGGCGGGAAGGTCCCGCGCACGACGTCGGTGTGGCAGGCTCCGGAGGTCCAGTGAGTGTACGGCTCGCTCTTCGCAATGCCGCACCGCTTCTGGTAGAGGCCAAGCATGTGGACGCGGAACGCCTCCTCCGCGGCATCGGCGGCAATGCGGAATTCCGCGCTTCGTCCGACGCCCGGGATGCGCACGAAATAGGTGCCTGAGTTGGTGACGGACGAGAAGTCCATTTCGTAGGTCTCCTCGCCGGTAAACGGCACACCTTCCTTCGTCGTCTCGTCCTTGACGCGGAGGAGAGGCTTGCCAGCCAAGACAGTCGTTTCGGAGCCGTCCGGCCCGACGCGAACGAGCTCGAACGAATCCATCGGCGCATGCGGCTTCCATGGGCCGAATGCAGGGCCGAGCCAGGCGCCGGCGTAGGCGAACTTTGGGGCGCACGGCAGATAGCCCACCTGGTTCACCTTGAAAAGCGGACTTGGCTTCCCAGGATCGTAATCCAGGAGAGGGGTCTCGGATATGCGGAAGGATGCGTGGACGATGCGCGGCTGGAGTTTGGCGGCAAGAGGATCGGCAAGTCCCTGCGGAACTGGCCAGTAGCTGGGTTCGGATGCCAGCGCGGCGCCCTCGTGCGGGTCGTCGGTCTGATAGACGCTTGTAAAAGGGTCCAATATGCGGAGAAGAGCCGCCGCGACAATGAAAGCACCTGCTGACATTTTTCGCATTTTATCACATTGTCGTGTCGAGACTCCAAGGCTCCGCGACAGACGCGAGCGGAAAACGGTTTTGCTACACTTGTCGCATGAAGTTGTCCGCTGGCATTTCGCTGCTCGCCCTTACCGCAACCATCGCGTTTGCCGGGCGCAACGCCCCACCGACGCTGCGCATCGACCGCAAAGGCGACATCCCAGCCACCCCTTGGGTATTCGTTATGCCGGGGTCAGGCGTGGTGGATGCCGCCACACGCCCTCCGGATGGCCCCGGAGACCTCTGCTACGCCTTTTTCTGCTCGCTCGAGAATGAAGGCTTCATGGTCACGGTGGCTGTATTCGACGACGCGGTCTCGACGGACAACTGCAATGCCGGCTCAACCTCGTGCCCAGCATGGGATGACGACGCCGTGGAGGTCTTCATCGACGGCGAATACGCAAGGCTTCCCGATTCCCGCTCCGACGGCGGCATACACCTGAAACACGGCGGGGAGTTCTCGCTCGTCGCCAACGGCGCCGCAATGAGCGATTTCTCGGGCTATCACAACTCCTTCGCGCGGCTTCAAGATGGCGGCGGACGCAGGCCCGAAGGCTTCGGGACATCCACCAACGCCCTTTGGACGGGAGAGGTGCGTCGCGACGGTGCCATGTTCCGTGACCACCTTCTTGCGCTACCTGAATGCCCCAAGGGCTTTGCGCCGGACGGGACAATCGAGACAGACTACATGTTCCACTTCTCATGGGCCGCGATGGGCCGCACGAACCGCCCGGAGCGGATAGGCTTCAACATAGGCGTCCAGGACGACGACGACGGACACCGCCGCGACCACACGCTGTACTGGACCGGCAACCCGGCACGCCCGTTCTCCGACGAAAGCGCCTTTGGAACCATTGTCCTCGACTAGCCGCACGCGAAGCATCCGCAACCAACCAGACAGGCATTCACCATGTCACTCGCCACTCGTCATACATCACTCGTAACCATGGCGTCACTGGCCACGGCGCTGGCCGCGTCGGCAGCGGTTCCATACGGCGATGCGCCGGAGCAAACAGGCGATCTGATACTACCGGACGGAGCGATAACGGCCACGACACCCAAGCTTCTGCTCATACACGGCGGCGGATGGCGCTCGGACAAATACCTGCGCGGCACGCTCGCGGACGAAGCCGCCCTCTTCCGCGACGCCGGCTACGCGGTGTACAACATCGACTACCGACTCGCCCCGGCAGCAGCATGGCCCGCCATCGGCGACGACTGCCTCGCGGCGGCACGCAAGCTCGTGTCGTGCGAAGGCATGCCCGATCTTGCCGCCGCGACCGGAAAGCCGATCTCCATCCTTGGCGTGTCGGCCGGCGGTCATCTCGCGCTGATGACCGGCCTTCGCCTCCCGCGCAAGGATGTCCTTGGCGTCATATCCGTCTCCGGCATAGCCGACCCAACAGCCGACGCGGCCGCGAATCCCGACCGCTACTCAGCGCTATTCGCCGGAGGGCCGATCGACAACTCAGCCTTCCCAACGGCACAGCTCTCGGAGGATACGCCCCCAGTGCTTCTGACCCACTGCTGGAACGACACCGTCGTCCCAATCGATTCACCCATCTCCTTCGCCAGGGCGATGACCGACAGGAACCTGCCAGCCGAGACCTACTTCTACGACCTCGGACGCACGAATCAGGGCCATGCTATCTGGGACCTCGGGAACAAATCGCGCCATGTCTTCTACAAGGACATACACAGGCGGTGCCTTGCGTTCCTGCGCGACGTGCGCGGTCTTCCGCAGCCGCTGCCAGGCGGCGCGACGCCTGAGTTCATCGGAAAACTGCGCCGCATTCCGGCCGCGGAAATCAAGGAAAGCCCCGTTTCGATCGGCTTCGAATGCCTCGACCGCGATCTTTTCGACCCGGAGCCCTGCTACGACCGCCTCGCCGAGATCGGCGTCAAGCACGCCCGGGTGCAGACCGGATGGTGGAAGTGCGAGAAAGAGAAGGGCGTATATGACTGGACCTGGCTCGACGGCATCGTATCCAACCTGACGAGCCGCGGCATCGAGGTGTGGTTCAACGTCGGCTTCGGAAACAAGATCTACATGGGCGAGACGTTCGGCGAGGCGTCCGTCGGCTTCGTCCCGATCCATTATGGACCCGAATGCGAGGAGGCATGGAAGAACTTCTGCCGCGCGCTCGCGGAGCACTACAAGGGTCGCGTGGACCGTTTCGAAATCTGGAACGAGGTGAACGGCAAGGGTTTCTGGCGGCCCAAGGACCCGAACGCGACTGAGTACGCCCGACTCGTCGAGATCACGGCGGACGCGATCCGCGAGGCGCAGCCGGACGCGAAGTGCGGCGGCTGCGTGATGAGCTTCCCGCAACAGTATCTGGACGAGTTCAAGCGCGCCGGCGGCCTCGGACGGCTTGACTTCTTCTCGTTCCATCCCTACGACCCGAATCCGGACGTACACTGGCCCAACCGCGTGAAATGGCTGCGCGACTTCCTCCGCAAGGCTGGCCGCGGTGGCCGCGATGTCGAAGTCTGGCAGGGCGAAAGCGGTTTCGCCTCGTGGACGCCTGAGAAGTACTGGCAGCCGCGCATCGTCCGTGAAAGCGAGCGCGCGCAGGCCGTGTGGCTCCTGCGTCGCTTCGTGCTGGACTTCTCGCTCGGCATTCCGCTCTCCTCGTACTTCCAGACCGCCGACATGATGAAGAAGGGCTACCAGATGGGGCATACGGAGCAGAGCGCTCTCAAGGTCGCGCGGCAGGGTGTCCTGAACGGGCTGACCTACACGCCCAAGCCATCGTTCCACGCGCTCGCGAGCATCGCCGCCGTGTTCCGCGACGGCGTCCGCCCCGACACCAGAGCCGTTTTCTCCGCGATACGCGAGACCAGCCCCGCGGACGCTCCACCACCTGACGGCGCGACAATCCGCTGCGTCGCCTTCGCGCGCGGACAGACGCCCCTCTACATCTACTACATGCCTGTAGATCCGCAGCGCGCGTGGAGCGACAAGACCGCACGCACTACGCTCCGGATTGCCACGCGCGATGACCTCGACGCCGTCAGCGCACCTGTCCTAGTGAACCTCCTCACCGGCGACGTCTTCGCGCTTTCTCTTCGCACCGACCCCGCCGCGCCAGGTGCCATCTTTATCGACGATCTCCCGCTCTCAGACACGCCGATGCTCGTCTGCGACCGCTCTGCGCTGGAGATCGTGGGCAAATAGATCGTAAAGGAACGACAACGACATGAACACCCCGTTCGAAGAGACTGTTGAGAAGGTAGATCTGTGCGTGGTCGGCGGCGGCATCGCCGGCATGCTGGCCGCGATATCAGCCGCCCGCCACGGCGCGTCGGTGGCGCTGATGCACGACCGCCCCGTACTTGGCGGCAACGCCTCAAGCGAGATCCGCATGTGGCTATGCGGGTGCGCCGGACGCAACAACCACGAGACCGGCATCATCGAGGACCTGCAACTCGACAACTGCTTCTTCAACCCCTACCGCAACTTCTCCATCTGGGACACGATCCTATTCGGGGCCGTCCGCGAGGAGCCGCGCATCTCGCTGCACCTCAACTGCTCATGCAACTCCGCGAAGATGGACGGCGACCGCATCGTCTCCGTCACCGGCTGGCAGACCACGACGCAGAAGTGGCGGACGATCGAGGCAACATGTTTCGCGGACTGCTCCGGCGACAGCATACTCGCGCCGCTGACAGGCGCCGAATACCGCGTAGGGCGCGAAGCCCGCGAGGAATTCGGGGAATCGCTCGCGCAGGAGAAGGCCGACCGACGCACCATGGGCATGAGCTGCCTGATACAGGCGCGCGAGACGACATCGCCGCAACCGTTCACGCCTCCGCCGTGGGCGCACTCCTACCCAGACGCCTCGATGCTCAAGCCTTCGCTGGCCCATTTCGACCACCACAACAACTACTGGTGGCTGGAGCTTGGCGGCATGGGGGACTCCATAGCCGACACGGAGGTCGTCCGCGACGAACTTCTCCGCACGGCCCTCGGCGTCTGGGACCACTACAAGAACCACAGCGACGGCGCGGCCGCCAACTGGGCGCTAGACTGGCTGGGCTTCCTCCCCGGCAAGCGCGAGAGCCGCCGCCTCATCGGCGACCTCATCCTCACGCAGAAGGACATCATGGAGGACCGCGTGTTTCCCGACGCGGTCGCCTACGGCGGCTGGCCGCTCGACGATCACGACCCGCACGGATTCGAGGGCAAGACCCCGTCGAACGTATCCATCCCGCTCAAGCGCCCGTACCAGATACCGTACCGCTGTCTCTACTCGCGCAACATAGCGAACCTCTTCTTCGCAGGACGCAACATAAGCGTCTCGCACGTGGCCCTGTCGTCGGCGCGCGTCATGTGCACATGCGGCATCATAGGGCAGGCGGTCGGCACTGCCGCCGCAACAGCCATACGCCACGGCGATACGCCACGCGGGGTCTTCGAACGCCACCTCGGCGAACTGCGCCAGACGCTGCTGGACGACGACTGCTACATCCCCGGCGTCCGGCGTGAAGTCCCCTCCCCTGCCCTCCATGCGCGTCTCGAAGGCGATGTGTACGGCGACATTGAGAACCTCCGGAACGGCATTGACCGTCCTATCGGCGACATTGACAACGGGGCCTCCATACGGCCAGGCGGATGCGTGTCATACCTCTTCGACGAACCGAAGGCCGTCGAAGAGGCCAGGATCATACTCGACAGCGACCTGGCGCGCCTTGACGCGTCCAAGATCAACATCCGCTCCAACTACGCCATCAAATACGACCCGCTGAAGATGCCCGCGCCGTTGGCGCGTGACCTGCGCGTCGAGATATGCGAAACGGACGGAACCTGGAGAACGGCCGCCAGGATCACGGACAACCGCCGCCGCCTTATCCGCGTCCCGCTAGGCGCGGAGACGACCGGCATACGCCTTGTGCCGGAGCGGCTCTGGGGCGGCGACGCCCCATGCCACTTGTTCGCCTTCGACTTCCGCTAAGTCCGATCCGAACCGGAACTCATGGCGCGTCCATCATGCGCTGGACGGGCATCACCGGCGGGGTGGCGAGCAGGGACCGGTCGCGCAGGACGCGCTCAACCTGAGCCGCGATCGCCGGGGCCGGATCGATGAGCGTGGCGCGGTGGCTTGCCACGCGCGCTATCGCCTTCGCCATCTTCGGGAAGTGGGTGCAGCCAAGGACGATACGGTCGGCCCCCTCGTTTAGAGCCGGCTCGATCTTGGCGCGGATGGCCTTCTCGACGAAAAGCCCCCAGGTCTCGCCACGCTCCACCATCTCGACGAACTCGTCGGCCGCGACGGGGATGACCTTCACCCCCGAGGCGAAGCGCTCGCAGGTCTCGCGGAAGTGGCGCCCCTCGAAGGTGCGCGATGTGGCGAGAACGCAGATAACACCGCTGCGCGTCTCGGCCGCCGCCGGCTTGACCGCCGGCTCCATGCCGATGAACGGGACGTCAGGCCATTTTTCGCGGAGATGATCGATGGCGACGGCGGTGGCCGTGTTGCACGCCAGCACTATCGCCTTGCATGACTGGGCCAGAAGCGTCTCGGTTATCGCTGCGGAGCGCTCGCGGACGAACTCCGGAGGCTTGGGGCCGTATGGGCAGTTCGCCTTGTCGGCGATGTAGATCGTGCTTTCGAAGTGAAGGCGCTTGATGACGGCGTCGCGGATCGCAAGTCCGCCGACGCCGCTGTCGAAGAAGCCTATCGGCGCTGAAGATGCCACGGCCTACACCCCCTTGTCGCCCGTCGTGTACATGACCTTGCCATCGGCGGTCCGGATCTCGTAGGTCTCCGGGTGGCGCAGGGGCTCGGACCTGAACGACAGCTTGCCCTTGTACTCGGCCTGCAGATCGACGATGAGCTGCTCGTCCTCGCTGCGGAGGCGGTCGAGGACGGTCGGGGCCACGAGGATCAGCAGGTCAGGCGTCTGCCCGGCGCGCGTGCACTTGCGCACGACGCCACGTATCTGCCTCTGGATCGAGACGGACAGGGAGAGCGCTGACTGTATCACGCCATGGCCGCGGCAGTACGGGCACTTGGAGTAGGTCTGCGAGAGTAGCGACTCCTCCTGGCGCTGACGCGTCATCTCCATCAGGCCTAGGTCGGAGATCGGCAGTACGTTCGTGCGGGCGCGGTCGCGCTTGACCGCAGCCTTCATGGCCTTGTACACGGCCGCCTGGTGCTTGCGCGACTTCATGTCGATGAGATCGACCACGACGAGGCCGCCGATGTTGCGCAGACGCAGCTGGCGCGCGACCTCGTCCACTGCCTCGAGGTTCACCTCGAGGATCGCCTCCTCCTGGGACCCCTTGCCCTTGTGGCGTCCGGTGTTGACGTCGATGGCGATTAGGGCCTCGGTCTCGTCGATGACGAGGTAGCCGCCGGACTTCAGATTGACCTTGCGGCGGAAGGCCTCCTCGATCTGGCGCTCGACGCCCTTGGCGTCGAAGATCGGCTGGTCGCCGTCGTAGCGGTGGATAAGGCCGCGCGAACGGCGGGAGATGCGGGCGGCGACCGCGCGGATGCGGTCATACGACTCGGCGTCGTCTATCGTGACGCGGTCGATGTCCTCCGTAAGGTAGTCGCGGACGACGCGCTCGATGAGGTCCGGCTCCTGATACACGCATGCCGGCGTGCGCTTGTCGCGGATGTTCGCCTGCAGGTCCTGCCAGATCGAGAGGAGTCCGCGCAGGTCGCGGACGAAGGCCCGCTTCGAAGCGCCCGCGCCGATCGTGCGCACGATGAGACCGATGTCGTCGGGGAGCGGAAGGCGGTCGAGGATCTTCTTGAGGCGCTGGCGCTCCTTGGCGTCGCCGATCTTGCGCGAGACGCCGCGCAGCTTGCAGCCGGGCATCATCACGAGGTAGCGTCCGGGAATGCTGAGCGACGCCGTGACGCGCGGCCCCTTGGTCCCGATCGGCCCCTTGGAGACCTGGACGATGATCTCGGTGCCGGGCGCGAAGCGCTTGGCGATCTGCTCGTTGGTGTAGCGCTTGCGGCGCGGGACGCGCTGCTGCGCCGAGTCTGGGTCCTCGTCATCGAGGCGCGACTCGTCATCAGGGAACATGTCCCAGTAGTGGAGGAAGGCGTTCTTCCTCATGCCGATGTCGACGAAGGCCGCCTGAAGGTCGTTCTCCAGGTTCTGTATGCGGCCCTTGAAGATCGAGCCGACGAGCCGTTCCCTGGCGGGGTGCTCGACCTGGAACTCCTCCAGGTGTCCGTCCTCCATGACCGCTACGCGCGTCTCAAGCTTCTCGGCGTTGACGACGATCTCGCGCTTCACCTTCTTACGTCCTAATAGCCAATCCAGAATTGACATTCCATCATTCCTTTCATTCCTGAAAACCGCCTATGCCAGGCCGGTCCTGTCCACGGCCCTCCCGTGGACCGAGACCCCCTGCACAAGCCCCATCGCGACGCAAAGGGCGAGCATGAACGTGCGCCCGTAGCTCACGAACGGCAGCGGCAGGCCTGTTACCGGCACCATCCCCACCGTCATCGCCACGTTCACGAAGACGTGGCAGAGCAGCATCGCGGCGACCCCTGAACATAGCAGCCGCCCCGGGCCGTCCCCGGCGACCGCCGCAACCGCGACAACGGAGAGCAGAAGCACCCCGTAGCACAGCAGCACGAACATCGACCCCGCGTACCCCTTCTCCTCGGCGATGACCGAGAATATAAAGTCGTTCGCGGAAACCTGATGGGGGAGATAGCCCAGAATGTTCTGGTCCCCCTTCAGGAAACCCTTGCCCCAGCGCCCGCCGGACCCGATGGCGATCTGCGACTGACGCCTGTTCCAGCCGCGGTTCATTGGGTCGCGGTCGGGATAGGCGAAGTCGAGCAGACGCCCGACCTGGTAGTCGCTGAGGAAGGAGGTGGCCGCGCGCGCCGCCGAGCGGACGCGCGGGCTGGCGCCTGGCCTGTCGCGCAGGACTATGGCGCCAAAAACAACAACGATCGCGAGAATGCCGGCGGCGATCGACAGGAAAAGCGTCCGTGGCGCCGTGCCAGCGACGAAGAGCATCGCGACCAGCACCGGGACGAAGACGAGCGCGGTGCCAAGGTCGGGCTGCAGGAAGATGAGGGCCATTGGCAGAAGCGTGATCGCGCATGCGGCTACGAACTCCCACACGTCGCGCCGCGCGTCCTTGCGTCCGAGGAATGAGGCGAGGAGCATGATCGTCGCGACCTTGGCGAACTCGGCAGGCTGAACGCCGAATATCCAGCGTCGCGCCCCCATCTGCTTGGTGCCTATGAAGACGACCGCTACCAGAAGCGCGACGGAGCCAAGGTACAGAAGCCATGAGAAGCGCAGTATGCCGCGGAAGTCGATTGCGGCGATTGCGAAGCCCAACGCCAGCCCGATGACAGCCAGCTCCGCCTGGGATCGGTACAGCATCCGCAGATGCTCGGTTTCGCGGCATGCGTTCGCGCTATAGACGAAGCACACCCCCACGGCCATCAGTACGGCCATGGACAGGAATGCGATCCAGTTGTAGCGCTTGAAGAACAATGGTGCTAGATAAAGGGTTTTAGACGCAAGTGGTGCTAAGTTCTCCAATTCCACCTTTGCGTTGCTTTGCGTCAAAACCCTTTGCGATCTTTGCGTTGGAAGATGCTGTCTCAACGCGAAGGGCGCAAAGTGGGTGTAACGCAAAGGGGACGCAAAGCCCCATCGTTTCGACATGTCGGTTGTCGTTCGTCGCCACGGTTGTCGGATGACGGCCGTCGAATGTCGCGCCCACGCCTTCGTTGCAAAACCGATTGTCCGCTTTCCGTGCCATCACAATTGCCCTGTTGGCTTACTCGCCTTGGTTGCCTTTCAGCAACTCCTCGTTCCGGCGTTTCAGTTCATCGGATTGCTCCTTCTCTTCCTTTTCCCTCTGCTTCGCCGCACGATAATCCTCAAGTTCCCTGGTAACATCCGCAAGCTCCTTGCGCATGAAGTCTAGGTCTTCCTGGGCAATGGCAATGCCATTTGTGACTGCTTTCTCAAAGCAATCTAAGGCTTTTTCTGCCAACTCAATCTCGTACGCAAGTCGTTGATCTTCTGTCACGCCTTTGTTCATAAACCATGATCCGCTAACATTATGCATTTCAGGCCGTACTATCAGGCTAGTTGGCCATCCCATTTTTGCCATAGTTTCTCGCCAGCGCTTTTCTCGCATATGATAGATAACCGGCCCTCGCATAGGTTTGGAAAGCATGCGCTCGGCCAAGCATAGACCCCACACATATTGAGCTAAACCATTGTCATGCTCCCCAGCTTTTTCAAGGTAAATTTCCATTTTACGTATATCGCGGTCGACCTCTCTCCCTCCGGCGAAAGCGAAAGCCAGCCGAAGCATTGCGTCACCATTGTCTTCTTTTGATTTTGCCGCCTCCTCAAAAGATATTCTCCTGAGTGACTGCCCGAGTTCGGTCAGTTTCTCTTCCCGCTCAACATTTACCGATGTGTGCGTCTCCGCAGATGTACGCCGAGCGAGGCCAGAGCGTTGTCCGGAATTTGTTTCGGAATCGTGGTTTTGCACCCAATCGCCGTAGTCAATTAATACAGCACCAGAATCAATCTCGTTCGACACCTCGATTAATCGTCCATCGTCCGAATACCGCTTTATGCGAACAAAGAGCTTGATGTATCGGTGTCCATTGATGCGCATTGGCACGATACGGGTAATGGCAACATCCTCGTAGCCTTTACCCATTCCCGCCCGCCAGACAACGCCGGATATGGCATTGCCGTCAGTATCAATGAACGCAGAATCCAATCTGGCCGTCGTCGCCGCTATCATGTCGGCAAACTTCGTGTAGTTGGTGACAACCTCGTCCACGATGCCACGCCTTCCATTACTGTCCGTCACGGTAATATCAACGATGCCGCCGTCTCGCGGGCGGGCATCCTGCGCCCCAATGGTAGTGTTGGTCTCTGTCTGCGCCATCGCCGTCGTGGCGAGCGAGAGGGAGAGCAAAGCGATGGTTATGGACTTGATGTTCATTGTTGTTCCTTGAGGGCTACGGCTTAATGGTGACGAGATCAAGCTGTGGGATTTGGCGGAAATGCCTTTCGTTTGAAGTGCAGAGCGTCTGTCCAGTGGCTAGGGCCGTTGCCGCGACGATGGCGTCGCCGGCGCGCATACCATGGGAGAGGGCGTATCTGTCAACCAGAGACATGGCCTGTCTGCCGATCTCCGGCATAAGCGGCACTACTTGCACGGAAAAATCCTTGAGGAATCTGCGCGTCGCATTCTGCTGCTCCGCGTTCTTGGCACCCTGTAGCAACTCCAGATAGGTTTGCACGGAGACAAGCCGCTCACCCTGACGTTCAAGCACATGGGCCGCAGAAACCGACCCACGCTGTATCCAGATGAAGATGTCCGTGTCAAATATCATTGAAACGCCCCCCCCTCAATGCTTCCATTGTGGCGTCAACGTTTTTCGTGTCGGAGGCGGATGAGCCGAAGAACGGATGCTGTGCGACACGGACATCTTCCGCGACTTCCGCGTCCATTGCGTCAATGGCGTTGTCGAAGGAATAGGACAACTTGTATTTTCCATCGGCACCACCAGTCTTTACCCCTCCACCCTCTTCCGCCATCGCGTGTGTGGTGCTGGTTCGCCGATTGGCTTGTACACCTATCTGAAAGGGTATGCCGCCGTTAAGTGCCACGGCGCAAATAAATAGGTTAATTGCCCCAGAAGTGGTTATGCCAACCTCCGAAAAGATGCGCTCCGCCTCCTTGCGCTTTTCCGAATCAACCCGAGCAGTCAATACAGAAGTCATATCAAACCCTCCTTGTCATACAATGTGCGCATAATTGTATTCGCATAGTCATTGGCCGTCAAGAATAAATTTGCAACGCGATTGCAAATTTATTCCGCATATGACCTCCTTACGACCTCCCAGTGGCCGTTCTTGTCGGCGCCGACGCGGCGGATTTCGCCCGCTTCCTGCAATTCCTTTATCTTCCTGGCGATTGTCCGCGGCGCAACTCCGATGATTTCCGAAAGCTCAACGTAGGTGATGAAAGGCTCGGCTTCAAGATTAGCCTTTATTTGCACTGCCAAAGGAAGAACGGATGTGTGTTTTACACTGCCATCTCCTATTTCGTCCGTTACCTCGCCCTTCATCTCAAGCGGCAGGAACCGACGTTCAGACTCGTTCACGGAGACGATGCGGACGCCTTGCGAATCGATCCACTCGAAACGCGACAGCTCCTTGTCCCTGTGCTTGAGAATCATGATTTGAAGTTCCTATGTTCCAAAGTTCCTAGTTCCTGGGAGAGCAGGCGTCCCGCCTGCGGCACGTCGGTTTCCGCGGGCAAGATGCCCGCGCTCCCAGGAGGGGCCGCGCCTTCCGTCTCTTCCAGACCTTCAGGACTTTCAAGACCTTCAAGACTTTCCGGACCTGCATCCGGCAGTCCGAAGTAGTTGGCGAAGGCAGAACGGATGATGGGGGCGGCGGTGCGTCCGCCGGAATCGCCGTCTTCGATGAGTACCGCGAGTGCGATCCGCGGGTTGTCATACGGAGCAAAGGCGATCATCCATGCGTGCTTGCGGCGGTTCGAGCGCGGACCGTATTCCGCAGTCCCGGTCTTCGCCGCCATTTCCAATCCGGGAACCTTCGCCCGCCTCCCGGTACCTTTGGGCGCGTTCACGACATCATACATGCCGCCGCGGACAAGGCGGTAGGCGTCGCGTTGCGACGGATATCTATTATCTGTTATCTGATATCTGTTATCTATTATCTCTTCTTGCTCCACGAGCCGTGGAGCAAGAAGCCTCCCGCCATTCGCAAGCGCGGCGGTGTACATGGCCACTTGAAGCGGCGTGACGAGCAGCAGCCCCTGGCCAATGGCGAGGTTGGCGGTGTCGCCCGCGCGCCAGGCGTCGTTGCGTACGCGCAGCTTCCAGGCGGGATCTGGGAGAAGTCCGGTGCTTTCGCCGGCGAGCGGGACGCCTGTGCGGCGTCCGAAGCCCATTTTCTCGGCGTAGTCGTGTATCGTGCCGATGCCGATTCTCACGCCGAGGGCGCAGAAGAACGGGTTGCATGACTGCTCCAAGGCGTACCGCAACCCGACATCCGGTCCGTGACCGTAGCGCGCCGAGCAACGGAGGCGCATCGTGCCAAGCGTGTATACGCCGTCGCATGGGTAGGTCACGGACGGCGGGACACCGGCCTCCAACGCGGCG
>JAFSZJ010000103.1 GCA_017458965.1 Kiritimatiellia bacterium
CCAGACCTCCCCTCGCGAAAGCGTGATAAGGATGGTATCACACGCGGCCTCGCCGCGTCAACCACTTTTTTTCGCGGGCCGCCCCCTCCGGCCGTGGCCGAGGCTGCGGGAGTCCCCGCGAAAACGATTGATGATGATACCAGACCCCGCCCCGCCACGTCAACCACTTTTTTTCGTGGGTGGTGCGCGGCGAGACGCCGCACCTCCGCGTGTGTTGCGCGGCGAGACGCCGCACCTCCGTGTGTGTTGCGTCCAGTGCCGCAGCGTCGTGAAGCTCAACGGCAAGGTCGTCGGAGGTCGTCCCTTCGGCTACGCGAGCGAGACTATCGACGTGACGGATGACCTGCTGGCTTCAGGGAACGTCCTCGAGATCGAGGCGGAGAACGTGCCGGCCTCGTCGCGTTGGTACCCCGGCTCCGGCATATTCCGCGACGTGACCGTGCGCATCTGCCCGCCAGATCACGTCAAGCCAAACACGCTCTTCATCCGCACACTCGAGGCAACGGTGAAGACCGCGCGCATCGCGGTCTCGTACGAGACGCCGAAAGGCGCCACGGACTACACCTTCACCGTGGAGAATCCGCGTCTCTGGTCGCCGGAAACCCCGGAACTCTACGAGCTCGAACTCTTCGGCGAGAAGTTCCGCTACGGCATCCGCACGGCGGTCTTCGACTCGCGGAAGGGCTTCTTCCTGAACGGCGTCCACCGCCAGATGCGCGGCGTCTGCATGCACCACGACGAGGGGCGCGAGAAGCGCGGGCCGTACGAGTACCGGTTCGTCTGGGACGACGTCCGCTACGAACCAGGCGAAATTCGCGTAAAGACATGGCGCGACGGCAAGGAGTGGGCGGAGGACGCAGTAAGGACGGCGGGCGAACCTGTGCGCATCGAGCGGACCGAAAGGCGATTCGGGCGTCTCACGTTCGCGGAATGCTTGCAACGGGGGCGCATTGGCTATAGAATAACAAATGAATTCCACGACAAAGTTATGCCAATGAACGACAAGACTGAAAGTTTCGGACTGCTGGCCGACGGGCTGGCGCACGACTACAACAACATCCTCACCACGATGCTCGGCAACATCGACCTGGTCCTGGCGGACGACTCGCTGAACCAGGACGCCCACGAAGCGGTTGCCGACGTACGCACCTCGATCATGCGGGCATCCGATCTCGTGCACCGCGTTTTCGCATACGTGGGGAACAGCGAGCCGGTATCGGAGCGCATAGACGTCGCCGCGTTGCTGCGCGATCTTGCGCGCCTGATGCGCCGCGCCCTCCCAGACACCATCCGCCTCGACGTCGACGCCAACGGCGAGGCGTCGGTCACGGCCGACGCCACGCAGCTCTGGCGCGTCGTGATGAACCTCGTCGTCAACGCGCGCGACGCGCTGGCCGGGCGTGAAGGAACTATCCGCATGGTCTGCGCATCGTGCGATTCGCCCGCCAAGGACGGGCTCGTCCTCACGCCGGGCGCAAAGTCCGCGAAGTGGGTCGAGGTCATCGTCGCGGACGATGGTCCAGGCATGGATGTCGCCACGGCCTCGCGCATCTTCGACCCGCGCTTCACGACGAAGAAGGAAGGCAACGGCCTCGGTCTGGCATCGGTGATGGCGATCGTCAGGTCCTACGGCGGGGCCATAGCGCTGAAGACCGCCCCTGGCGCCGGAGCCGAGTTCAGGATCACGCTCCCGTGCGACGCCTCGGCCGTGGCTACCAACGCCGGCAGTGTCGCGGACGCCGGTTCTGGACATGGCGATGGAGCAGGGACCAATGAGAGCGAGGAGAAACCGGCCCCGCAGCGCAAGGCGATACTCGTCGTGGATGACGACGCCTCGATACTGAAGCTCCTCGGCATCATCCTGCGCAACGGCGGCCATGACGTGGTCACGGCATCCTCCGGAGAGGAGGGTCTCGCCACATACCGGGCATCCCCTGCCCGCTTCTCCATGGCGCTGGTCGATGCGGCGATGGGCCTCGGCATGGACGGCATCGGGATGTGCGCCGAGATACGGCGCGATGACGCGGCGATCCCGCTTGTCCTCATGAGCGCCTACCGCGCCAAGGAGATGGCCGGCAAGATGACAGAGGCCGGAATAAGCCGCTTCCTCGCGAAGCCGTTCCGCGGCAGCGACGTGCTGGAGATGGTGGCATCGCTGACGGGCGGCGACGCGGTCTCGGCAAAGTGATTTTCACAGAGGGTCAACAACTATGCGTACAAAGATTAAGAACAACGTCAGCTGGGTCGGATACCTCGACTGGGAGCTTGAGACCTTCCACGGCGCCGACTACTCCATCCACAATGGCTCAAGCCAGAACGCATACCTGATCGAGGAAGGCAAGACCGTCCTCATCGACACGGTCTGGACACCGCACCGCTTCGGCTTCGTCGAGAACCTCGCGTCGGAGATCGACCTGAAGAAGATCGACTTCATCGTGGCCAACCACGGTGAGTGCGACCACTCCGGTTCCCTCACCGCCCTGCTTGATCGCATTCCCGGCACGCCCGTCTATTGCACGGCTCTTGGCGCCAAGAGCCTCGAAGGTCAGTACGGGAAGCGCGGATGGAACCTCAACGTCGTCAAGACCGGAGACTCCATCGACATCGGCAACGGCAAGAAGCTCGTCTTCGTCGAGATGCGCATGCTCCATTGGCCCGACTCTATGGCCACGTACATGACCGGCGACAACATCCTTTTCTCCAATGACGCCTTCGGGCAGCACTACGCGGTCGGCGAACTCTTCAACGACAAGGCCAACCAGTGCCTTCTCCGCCTCGAGGCGATGAAGTATTTCACCAACATCCTCAACCCATTCGCGCCGATCCTTGCGAAGAAGCTTGATGAGATCGCTGCGATGAACCTGCCGATCGACATCATCGCCCCGTCTCATGGCGCGATATGGCGCGACGACCCAATGCAGATAGTTCGCCTCTACGCCGAGTGGGCCAACGCATACCGCGAGAACCAGGTGACGGTCGCCTATGACACGATGTGGGAGGGAACGACGCAGATAGCCCACGCCATAGCTGACGAGATCCGCAGGCAAAGCCCCGAAACCGTCGTCAAGGTCTTCAACATAGCCAAGTCGGACAAGAACGACGTGATGACCGAGGTCTTCAAGTCGAAGGCTATCGCCGTTGGCTCCCCGACCGTCTCCAACAGCATCCTGTCGAGCGTAGCCGGATGGCTGGAGTTCCTGAAGCAGCTCAAGTTCAAGCAGAAGAAGGCCGCGGCGTTCGGATGCTACGGCTGGAGCGGAGAGAGCGTAAAGCAACTCCAGAAGCTTCTCGGGGAGGCCGGCTTCTCAGTCGTGGAGGAGAGCATACGCCCGCAGTGGAAGGCGACGCAGGACGACCTTGCCGCAGTCCCGGCCATGGTGAAGAGCCTGCTGGCCTAGCCACACGCATCGGCCACATCCCCCTTGAACAGGTCTTCCGCCTGAAGACAAGAGCGCTGGCATTATGTCTGATGAAATCGGCATGAAGACGTCTGCCCCGCCGGTGGCCATGCCGACGGCCGAACATGAGCGCAGAGTTAGACGTCTCATATCGGCGCTCAGGCGGAAAGGCCTTGACGGAGCGTTCATAACAAGCCCAGTCTCACGCCTCTACTACACCGGGCTGGAAAGCACGGCGGGGACGCTTCTAGTCGATGTGGCCGAAGGCCCGGTGTTCGTGGTCGATTTCCGCTACATCCTAATGGCGAAGCGGGCGATGCCCTTCGCCAAATGCGTTCTTCAAAGAGCCGGAATGCCGTCGCAGGTGGTCAAAAGCGCCCGCAGGTGGCGCAAGTGCGGCTACGAACGGCGCGAAAGCGTCGAAGCTTTCGAGAGGCTCAAGTCCAACCTCGGCACACCCCGCGACTGGACGCCGATCGACGACGAGATCGCGGCGCAGAGATCCGTCAAATCGCCGATTGAGATCAAGGCAATACGCAAGGCCGTGGCCGCGAACGACGCGCTGTTCTCCCGCGTCTTCCCGCAGATAGAGCCAGGTATGACCGAGTGGGAGGCAAGAGGCATCTTCCGCCGTGAAGCCGATGTGCTTGGACAGGGGGAGGCCTTTGCCACGATAGTCTGCGCCGGACGCAACGGCGCGGAATGCCACCATGAGCCGGACGCCACGGTCATAAGGCCACGCGACACGCTGCTGATGGACTTCGGCGTCAAGGTCGATCGCTACTGCTCAGACATGACGCGCTGCGCCGCCTTCGGCAAGCCGTCGCCCTTCTACCGCGAGATATACTCAATCGTTCTCGACGCGAACCGCAAGGTCATATCGCGTCTCCGTCCCGGCATGACCGGCAAGGAGGTCGATGCGATAGCGCGGCGCCACATATCGCGGACCGGGTACGGCGACGCCTTCGCGCATTCCCTCGGACACAGCCTCGGTCTGGAGATCCACGAGGGCCCGAACTTCTCGCCTGCCGAGAAGCGCGAGATCAAGCCTGGCATGACGATCACCGTCGAGCCCGGCATATACCTACCCGGACGACTCGGCATCAGGATAGAGGATGTCGTTCTAGTCACGGACAAAGGCTGCGAGTGCCTTTCATCGACCCCGCGTGCCATCTGACGCATCGGCTTCAAACAGTTTCCCGGCAATAAGCCGCTGTGCGAGCGGGAGTGAAGGGTTGAAAAGTTGAATAGTTGAATAGTTGAAAGGTTGAAGGGTTGAAAGGTTGAAAGGTTGAAATGCCGCGGCGCAGTGGCAGAGCCAGTGGGCTTCAACGCAGAGGGCGCTGCCGCGCCGTCGCAGTGGAACTGTTGCTCTGACTCGCTACGCGAGATGACAACTTCACTGGGCCCTTGCCGAGATATCGGGTTTTCGGGATATCGGGATTCCGCCTTTGGAAGCTCAGAGCGAAGAAATTCGAAACCTCCAAACATCCGGGGCGCGGTAGCGCCAAACAATCAAGGCGCGAAGCAATCGCTTCGCGCCTTTAACGGCTACACACCAATCGAAAGCGCCCTAGGCTTCCGGTGAAGCGGGTTCTTCCGCGGCTTCGGGTTCCACGGAGGACTCCTCGCCAGGGACGACCGAGGCGGAGATCACGCGATCGTTCTTCGCGACATCCACGACCTTCACTCCGGATGATCCGCGACCGCATTCACGGATGCCCGCAACGGACATGCGGATTATCTGGCCGGCCGCCGTGATGACCACCAGGCTGTCAGCGGTCCCGCCGACCTTGACGCAGGCCGCGAAGACCACCTTGCCGTTACGGCCTTCCGTCTTGATGGACTTCATGCCCATGCCGCCACGCTTGTGAATCGTGTAACTTTCGGGATGGGTGAGGACGCCAAAGCCGTTCTCCACTATGAGAAGGAGACGCGCATCTTCGGTCTTGTCAACCTTGACCAGCGCACGGATCGAGTCGACGAAATCGGCACCCTGTTCCTCGGTTTCGGTTCCGCGTTCCTCGTTCCCCGCTTCATCCTCTTCCGCCTCGCCGAAAACGACGCCGGCAAGACGCATCCCGCGCACACCGGCGGCGGCGCGGCCCATGACACGGACGTCATGCTCGTTGAAGTGGAGGGCCTGTCCCGAGGCGGAGACCAGGAAGAGTTCGTCCTCAGGCTCCACGAGCTCCACTCCGACGAGCTCGTCGCCGTCGCGAAGGTTGAGGGCGCGGATGCCGCTCTTGTTGATGTTGATGAACTCGCGGAGGTGGGTCTTCTTGACAACACCTTTCCTGGTGGCGAAGAAGAGCGATTCGACAT
Organism: Kiritimatiellia bacterium; assembly: GCA_017458965.1. Classification (GTDB taxonomy): domain Bacteria; phylum Verrucomicrobiota; class Kiritimatiellia; order RFP12; family JAAYLN01; genus RGIG3612. Next base: position 5,724 of record JAFSZJ010000103.1, read on the forward strand.
CGTTGAAGATGTCCTTGCGGTCGCGCTTGGCGTCGCCGAGCGATATGACGCTCAGTACACGCTCGGCGGGACGCGCCGGGATGTCGGCTCCGTAGGCGTCCTTCGCCCCCTCCGGAACGCCCGGGTCGAGGTTGATGCCGTTGACCAACGCCTTGCCGGTGGAGTTGAGGTCCGATTCGGGGATCTGGTAGACCATGCCCTCGAAGACGCGGCCATAGGAGGTGAAGAAGAGAAGCTTGTCATGCGTAGTCGTCGTGATGACGCGCAGTATCTCGTCCTCCTCCTTGTTTTTGGAACCCTTGCGCCCCTTGCCGCCGCGCTTCTGTTCCTCAAGGCCTTCGAGCGGGCTGCGCTTGATGTAGTTGCGGCGCGTAAGCGTGATGATGCACGGTTCGTTCTTGATGTAGTCGAGCGGGTTGGAGCTGAGGTCGTCGAGGTCCTCGCGGATCTCGGTGCGACGCGGATCCTTGGCCCCGTACTTGGAGATCGCCTCGTCCATGTCCGCCTTGATGATGTCGAAGACCCGCTGCGGATCGGCGAGGATCGCCTTGTACTCCTCAATGTCCTTGAGGAGCTGGTTGTATTCCTCCTCGACCTTGTCGCGCTGCAGGCCGGTGAGCTGGCGGAGACGCATGTCGAGGATCGCGGACGACTGCTCGTCGTCGAGGCCGAAGCGCTCCAGCAGACGAGCCTTGGCCTCGTCGTCGTCCTTCGACGAGCGGATGATGTGCACCACCTCGTCGATGTTGTCGATGGCGATGCGGAAGCCTTCGAGGATGTGGACGCGATCCTCGGCCTTCTTCAACAGGAACTTCGTGCGGCGGGTGACTACCTCGAAGCGGTGGTCGATGAAGCACTTCAGGAAGAGCTTGAGACTCATGCGCCGCGGTGTGCCGTGGTCGAGGGCGAGCATGTTCGCCGGGAAGTTCGACTGGAGCTCAGTAAGGCGGTAGAGGTAGTTGAGGACGACGTCGGCCTGGGCGTCGGACTTGACCGTGACGACGATGTTCACGCCCATGTCGCCCTTGGAGAAGTCCTTGACGTCCGCGATTCCCTCGATCTCGTGGTTCTTGATGAGTTCACCGAGGTGGATGAGCATCTGGCGCTTGTTCACGCCGTATGGGATCTCGGAGATGACGATCTTCTCGCGTCCGGACTTGTCCGTGACGATCTCCGCTTTGGCGCGGACCTTCAGCGAGGCGCGGCCGGTCACGTACATCTGGCGGATGGCGGAGCGCCCGCAGATCATGGCGCCTGTCGGGAAGTCCGGTCCCTTGACGAACATCATGAGGTCGTCAACCGTGCAGTCGGGGTGGTCGATCTGGTACTTCACCGCCTCGCAGAGCTCGCCAAGGTTGTGCGTGGGGATGTTCGTCGCCATGCCGACGGCGATGCCGGACGAGCCGTTGAGGAGAAGATTGGGGAACTTCGCGGGAAGGACCGTCGGCTCTACGGTGCGCCCGTCGTAGGTCGGCACCATGTCGACCGTGTCCTTGTCGATGTCGTCGCAGAGGTCCTCCGCGAGCTCGCACATGCGGACCTCGGTGTATCGTGAGGCCGCGGCGCCGTATCCGTCGATGTTGCCGAAGTTGCCGTGGCCATCGACGAGCTTGTTGCGCATGGAGAACGGTTGCGCCAGTCGCACTATCGTCTCGTAGATGGCGGAGTCTCCATGCGGGTGGTAGTTGCCCATGACTTCGCCGACGACGCTTGCCGACTTGCGATGCGGCTGCGTATGTGTGACGCCAAGCTTGCGCATCGCGTACACCGAACGGCGGTGGACGGGTTTCATGCCGTCGCGCGCGTCCGGCAGCGAGCGCCCGACGATGACGGACATCGAGTAGTCGAGGTACGACTTCTGCATCTCGTCCTCGACCTTGATCGTCTCGATGTGCTCGACCACCGGCGCGTCGGTCTGCGCGGTCTCAGTCTCCTCGGCGGAGACCTCGGCCTCCTGCTCCTCGTTCATGCCGTCGTTCTTATCGTTATCGTCTGCCATGGCAACTTTTCCTTGTAAGAACATACTATTTCACCCCGCCCGAAGTCAATCCCCGACTAGCCGAATCCGCAAACAGCGCCAACTCTTTTCTTGAAACAGACCCCATGTTTCGTGTATCTTTTCGGAATGGACGCGGGCATGGCCTCGTCCCCGTCCGGATTCAATGATCGGGGTTGTTTCACGCGGTGCCGCCGGCGACCGCAGGGAAGGTGTTGGAAATATGGAAATCGTCAAATACGACGGCTGGGACTGCATAAGGCTTACGAATGGGGAGATCGAGCTCCTCGTCACGCGCGACATCGGCCCGCGCATCATACGCTACGGCTTCATCGGCGGCCCGAACATCCTCGGCGAGATACCCTCCCACATCGGCGGCAAGGGCGAGAAGGAATGGATGAACCGCGGCGGGCACAGGCTGTGGATCGCCCCCGAAGCCGACCCCTGGAGCTACGAGCTGGACAACGAGCCGTACGCCTCCGCCATCGCCATTTCAGGCGGCGTCCGCACGGTGCAGGCCGCCGGACCGATCACCGGCATCGAGAAGAGGATGGACATCGTCCTCGACCCCGCCACCGGCGGCGTCAAGATCGAGCACCGCCTCGCCAACCGCTCCGACCGCCCCGTCCGCTGCGCGGCTTGGTGCATCTCCGTCGTGGGCCTTGGCGGCCGCGCCATCCTCCCGCTTCCGGAGAAGAGGCTTCCCCCGAACCAGATACTCACGGCGGTGCAGCGCTGGGCGACATGGTCGTACACCGACTTCTCCGACCCCAGGTGGACCTTCGGTTCACGCTTCCTGATGCTGCGCCAGGATCCGTCCGCCACGACTCCGCAGAAGATCGGCATGGGGAGCGACGCCGGCTGGATAGCCTACGAGCGCGAGGGCATGCTCTTCATCAAGAAGTACTGCGCCTTCGCCAGCGCCGAGTATCCGGACTACGGGACCAACGTCCAGATCTACACCAACCCGGAGATCCTAGAGCTCGAGCAGCTCGGACCCCTCACGACCCTCCAGCCCGGCGAGGAGATCCTCCTCCCCGAGGAATGGAAGCTACAGCGCGACTTCGCCCCGTGCAAGGACGAGGCCGACATCTTCGCCCGCGTCGTCCCGCTCGTGTAGCGGGAGTGGCGCTGTCTATCTGATCACGGAAGGGCTCTTTCGGCAATGGCAACGGACAAGAAGGAAGCGGCGTGGAAGGTGCGCGCCGAGGACGGTTCGGTCTTCGGGCCGGCGTCAATGGCGACGCTTCTGGCATGGGCGCGCGATGGTCGTCTGGCGGCGACGCATGTGATCTCCAAGGACGGCACCAACTGGACCCCCGTGGCGTCGCACCCTGAACTCGCCATGGACTGGATCGCCGAGATCTCGCCCGGCAAGTTCTACGGGCCGATCCACAAGGACGCCATGGACGAGCTCGTCCGCGACGGGACGATCGCCGCAGACGCGCCGCGCTACGCCAGGACGCGCACGGCCGACGAGGATCCCGCGGCCCTTAAGGGCGAGATCGCTTCCCTCCGCTCCGAGATGGACGCGCTTCGCGCGGACTTCGTGGCAAGGGCATCCAAGCTCGAGGAGGAGCTTGCAGCCGCCGAAGCCGCGTCGGCCGATCTCAAGGCCCAGCTCGAGACGCGCGACCTCGAATTCGAGGCCGAACGACAGGGCTTCAAGGCCGCCGAAACGCGCATGCAGGCCGAGCTGGCCAAGGCCGGGAAGAAGGCCGAGACGCTGGCCGAGCAGGTGCGGCAGGACGGCGGACGCGCCCGTTCCCGTGCCGCAGACGAGGCCCGCATTGCGGAGCTCGAGGCCAAGCTTTCCGCGCTTGAAGACACCGCGAAGAAGGCGAAGGCGCAGTCCGACGCCGAAGTTGCCGACGTGCGCCGCGCGCTGCGCGACGCCGAGACACAGCTCCAGACCGAGAAGGAGGCGTTCAACCGCTTCCGCTCCGAGGCCCAGGGCGCGACATCGCGCCTCAAGGCGATGGAGATACGCGAGGAATCGCTGCGCAAGCTCATCCAGCAGATTTCGGCCGTGATGAATGAGACCACCTCCGCCACGATCGAGGACGCCGAGGTCGTGAACATAAAATAGGGATTTGAGATGACACCCAAAGAGAAGATGGCGATACCGCCGCAGGAGATGCCGAGCCAGGATCCGGCAGAGCGCGCCCGCAACATGCGCGAAGTGGCCCTCGGCTACACGGCCGAGATGGCGAAGACAGAGGCTAGCCGCTGCCTGGGCTGCAAAAACGCCCCGTGCATGGAGGGATGCCCCGTCAAGATACACATCCCCGAATTCCTCGCCAAGGCGGCCGAAGGCGACTTTGACGGCGCGATAGCCGTCATCCGCGAAAGCTCGCTGCTCCCGGCGGTCTGCGGACGCGTCTGCCCGCAGGAGAAGCAGTGTCAGGCCAACTGCACGCTGGGCAAGGCGCTCAAGGATGTGAACAAGGCCGTCGCCATCGGCCGCGTAGAGCGCTTCTGCGCCGACCTCCAGCGCGAGAGCGGCAAGCAGAAGCCCGCCGAAGTCAAGCCCGCGACGGGCATGAAGGTCGCCGTCATCGGATCCGGCCCCGCCGGCATCACGGTGGCCGCCGATGTCCGCCGCGAGGGCCATGACGTCACGGTCTTCGAGGCCTTCCACAAGCCGGGCGGCGTCCTCGTGTACGGCATCCCCGAGTTCCGTCTCCCGAAGGCCATAGTCCAGAACGAGATCGACGGCCTCAAGGCGATGGGCGTGAAGATCGAGACGAACTACGTCGTCGGCCGCACGCGGCGCATAGTCGATCTCGTCGAGAAGGACGGCTTCGACGCCGTGTTCATCGGCACGGGCGCAGGCCTTCCCAAGTTCATGGGCATACCTGGCGAAAACATGGTCGGCGTCTATTCGGCTAACGAATACCTCACCCGCGCCAACCTCATGAAGGCGTACGACGTCGAGCACGCCCATACGCCGGCTATCGTGTCGCGCAAGGTAGCCGTCCTCGGCGGCGGCAACGTGGCTATGGACGCCGCCCGCATGGCGCTCCGCCTGGGCGCGGAGGAAGTGCACCTAATCTACCGCCGCAGCGAGAAGGAGCTGCCGGCACGCGCGGAGGAGGTCCACCACGCGAAGGAGGAGGGAGTCGTCTTCCACATGCTCGAAAACGCCGTCGAAGTGCTTGGCGACGAGAACGACCGCGTCCGCGCCATCCGCTGCATACGCTTCGAGCTGGGCGAGCCCGACGCCTCAGGGCGCCGCTCCCCCGTCGAGATCCCAGGCAGCGAGTTCGAGTTCGACGTGGACACCGTCATCGTGGCCATCGGTAACGGCTCCAACCCGCTCATCTCGCGGACGACGGACGGTCTCGCCGTCAACAAGCGTGGCAACATCATCGTGGACGAGAACAACAAGACGTCCGTCGAGGGCATCTACGCCGGCGGCGACATCGTCCTCGGGGCGGCGACCGTCATCCTCGCCATGGGCGAAGGCCGCAGGGCTGCGGCCGCTATCAACGGATATCTAGCTGAAAAGGCGCAGAGGCAGGGCAAGTGAAGGAAGGCGAGAAGGACGACAGGACCGGCGGGGCGGGGCTCCTCGACTACGGCGACGAGCAGATAAAATCGCTCGACCCGATGGAGCACATACGGGCCCGCACCGGCATGTACATCGGGCGGCTCGGCGACGGCTCCCAGTATGAAGACGGCGTCTACATCCTCCTTAAGGAGGTCATAGACAACGCCATCGACGAGTACATAATGGGATTTGGCAAGCGCGTCGAGATCAAGCTCGACTACAACTCCGGCACCGTCTCCGTCCGCGACTACGGCCGCGGCATCCCCCTCGGCAAGGTCGTCGAGTGCGTCTCCAAGATCAACACCGGAGGCAAGTTCGACGACAAGGCCTTCCAGTTCTCCGTCGGCATGAACGGCGTCGGCACAAAGGCCGTCAACGCCCTCTCCGATGAGTTCGAGGTCCGCTCATTCCGCGACGGCGAATACTCCGAGGCCAAGTTCCGCAAGGGCAAGATCGTCTCGAAGAAGCGCGGCAAATGCCAGACGCCGCAGCGCAGCGGCACCTTCGTCCGCTTCGTGCCTGATCCCGACATCTTCAGGAAGTACCAGTTCCGCGAGGACCACGTCATGCGCCGCATGCGCATGTATGCCTACCTCAACGCGGGGCTGACGATCGACATCAACGGCGAGAAGGTCGTCTCCGAGAACGGGCTCCTCGACCTCATCCGCGACGAGGCCGAACTCGAGAAGCTCTACGAGCCGTTCCACTATCGCTCCAAGCAGCTGGAGCTGGTCTTCGTCCACACAAACCGCTTCAGCGAGTCCTACTTCTCCTTCGTCAACGGACAGTTCACCACCGACGGAGGCACACACCTCGCGGCCTTCAAGGAGGGCATCCTCAAGGCCGTCAACGAATACGGCAAGAAGAAGTACGACGGCGACGACGTCCGCGACGGCATCGTCGGCGCCATCGCCGTGCGCGTCCAGAACCCAGTCTTCGAGGCCCAAACCAAGAACAAGCTCGGCATGCCGGAGCTCCGCAACGGCTGGGTGTCCGAGGTCAAGCGCGTCGTGGAGGAGCAGTTCCACCGCGAACCGGCGGAAGCCGCAAAGCTCCTCGAGAAGATCGCCGCCACAAGCGAGATGCGGGCCGAGATCGGCAAGGTCAAGAAGCTCGCCCGCGAGCGCAACCGCGCCGTCACCGTCCGCGTACCGCAGCTGAGCGACTGCAAGCACCACCTCAACATGGCCAAGGACACGGGACGCGACTCGATGATATTCATCGTCGAGGGCCGCTCCGCCGCCGGAACGCTCAAGTCGAGCCGCGACGCCACGACCCAGGCCGTCTTCACGCTTCGCGGCAAGCCGCTCAACGTCTGCGAGCTCAAGCGCGATGCCCTCTACAAGAACGAGGAACTCTTCAACCTCACCAAGAGCCTCGACATCGAGGACTCGTTCGAGCGCCTCCGCTATGAGAAGGTAGTCCTAGCGACCGATGCCGATGTGGACGGTCTCCACATCCGCAACCTCATGATCACCTTCTTCATGAAGTTCTTCGACCGCGTCGTCAAGGAGGGGCACCTCTTCATTCTCGAGACGCCACTCTTCCGCGTACGCAACAAGAAGGAGAACCACTACTGCTATACGGAGGAGGAGCGCCAGGCCGCGATCGACAAGCTCGGGAAGAGCGCGGAGATAACGCGGTTCAAAGGCCTCGGAGAGATCAACAAGGAGGAGTTCACGGGCTTCATCGGCAAGGAGATGCGCCTCACGCCCGTTGACTGCAACCAGGACACCTCGCTCCCGGCAACGATCCAGTTCTACATGGGCGGCAACACCCGCGAGAGAAGGCAATACATCATGGACAACCTCGTCGTCGACGAGGAGGCCATGTAGAGGAAAAAACCATGGCCGACATGCCCCCGAAACAACCCGTCACCGGAACAGCGTCCGTGAGGATGGACACTGGATCGGCTCTTCCGCGCATGGACGATGAGCTTGGCGACGCCGTGCCCGTCACGCCTGCCTCCCCGCCGCCACCGCCGCAGGGAATGAGCGCTTCGGCGGCTCTGGTGACAATGCACGACGCCGCATCCCAGTCGGGTGGCGACGCCTTCCGCGTCCTCAAGGCGTTCCAGGACTACCTAGAGTCGGAGCGCCAGCGCGCCCGTCGGCGCATGACGATACTCGGCTGCGTCTTCGCCGCAGTGATCGTAGTGGTCGTCGGCGCCTTCATGGCGATCTGGTTCGCCACCATGCGCAACATGCAAGCCACCAACGCGCAGCTTCTACAAGCGGCGCTCTCCTCGCGCGAACGCGAGACGCCGCAGCCGGCCGTAGCCCCTCAACCACAACCTTCCGCCGCCGACACAGCCAAGGCTGTCGCCGAAGCCATAGCCACTGCGCAGGCCGAGCAGTCCGCCACCTTCGCAAAGGCCCTTGAGGACATGAACGCCTCCTTGGAGGCAATGCGGGAATCGTCGCGCAAGGCAGAGGCGGAGCGCATCAAGGCCGAGGAGGTGGCACGCAAGGCCCTGGCCGAGAAGGCCGCCGCGGAAAAGGCGGCAAAAGAAGCCGCTGCAAAAGCTCTAGCCGAAAAGGCTGCAGCAGAGAAGGCGGCCAAGGAGGCCGCTGCCAAGGCACTCGCAGAAAAGGAAGCCCGCGAGAAGGCCGCCAAGGCTGCGGCGGCAAAAGCCGCCGCCTCTTCCAACCCCGCCCCCATCCTGCCGCGAGATGACACATCTCGCGGATCCGCCCCCATCCTGCCGCGAGATGACACATCTCGCGGATCCGCCCCCATCCTGCCGCGAGATGACACATCTCGCGGACCAGCCGCTCCCGCGAAGCCCGCGCTTACCATCCCGCGCTACGACGCGCCGCCGCCGCCGGAAGGCTTCATGCAGGAATCAATGGCCGTCAGGCTCCCGCGCGAGCCGCATCCGGTCTTCTGGCGCATCTACATGCCAAAGTGATTGGCGCGAGGCAGCCTCACTTTTTTCCGGTCTTCATCGCGGCTGGCCGACTTTTCCGGTCAGCTCGCGGAAGCGCTCCATCGTCTCTTCGCTGAGGATGTGCTCCATCGCGCAGGCGTCGTTCTCGGCGTTCTCCTCCGATATGCCCAGCGACAGGAGAAAGTTCTTGAGCGCAATATGGTGTCCATACACCTTGCCGGCGACGGCTATCCCCTCTTCGGTAAGGATAATCTCCCGGTACTTCTCGTAGCGGACGAGGTGGAGTCGGGCCAGCTCCTTGACGGCGTTGTTCACGCTTGGCATCTTGACGCGCATTTTGGCGGCGACATCCACGGCCCTGGCGCTCCTGCCGTCGCGTGAGAGCAGGTAGATCGTCTCGATGTAGTCCTCAAGGCTCTTCGTCATGGTTGCCCCCTTTTTCCCTTTGCGGTTGGTTGCCGTACGGTCAGACCGGCAGCAGGCACCTTCCACCAACTGGCCGGATAGTCTTTGATGCGTCGAGAATGGCGGACATCAAGGACTCGGCAGGCGCATCCGCATCAAGATCCGCCTCTATGACCGAGCCGTAAGAGCCGGCGCGGCGTTCCTGGCCGGGGCGAGGAAGAGGATCGGAGCCATGCAGGACGCGGATCCCATGCGCCATGGCAACGCGGTACTGGCACGGTTCCGGCCAGAAGACCGGGCGGAGGGCGCTGTCGCCGATTAGCAAAGTATCGCCGGACGCGATGGCGGCGTCGAGCACCGAGTTGACCGTGCGCGACCGGCTGAAGAGCCACTTGCCGAGGCCCCAAGCCAGAACCGGCGTGAATGACGCCTCGCGGAGGCGCATGATGGTCTCCGCCAGAGGAAGCCCGTCCGGCACCATGGCCTCGCCGAAAAGCCCCAGCGCCTCAATGCGCTCGGCTGCCGCGACCTGGCGGGCCGGCAGGATCGTTATCCTGTCATCGCCCCGCGATGCCGTGAACGTGCCGGCCGCGGACTCCTCGAGCTTCCAGTCGCGGACGGGCGACGCATGGAGCGCATAGCGCAGCGACGGCTGGAACGAGCGCAGCATCACTGCCATGGCATATGCATCGGCGCCAGGCGCGGCGCGTCTGGCGGACGCCATGAAGGATGAGAAGAGGACATCCAGGTCGAACTCCCCGTAGAGATGGACGTGGGAGTCGAGGAACGTCATTTGGCGTTTTGGGATGTCTGCGCCGTATCAGCGGCGGCTGCGGCCACCGCGACCTTGGCGTCATGTTCGGCTATGCGGGCGGCTATGGTCGGGGCGAGCGCGTTGCTGTTGGCGTCCGCCGCGACCTTGATGGCGTTGAAGATTGTCCTGCGCGTGGCTGCACCATGGGTCACGATGCAGTTGCCGTCAACGCCAAGCAGGATGGCTCCGCCATAGACCTCGGGATCCATGCGGCGCTTGAGCTTCTTGAAGGCTCCGTACATGAAGAGCGCGCCGATCATGCTGAAGACGCTGGACTTGACCATGACCTTCAGCCAGTGGGCTATGCCCATCGCGGTGCTCTCGACGGTCTTGAGGATGATGTTCCCGACGAAGCCGTCGCAGACGCAGACGTCTATCTCGCCGCGCAGGACGTCGTGGCCCTCCATGTTGCCGATGAAGTTGACGCCGCTGTCGCGGACATACGGGAAGGCCTGGTGCGTGAACTCGTTGCCCTTGCTCTCCTCGGTGCCGATGCTCATAAGCCCGACCTTGGGGCGCGGGCCGGCGCCGATCACCTTCTCGGAATAGGCGCTGCCCATGATCGCGAACTGCGCGAGCCACTCGGGCTTGCAGTCGACGTTCGCGCCGGCGTCCGCGACGACTATGGGGCGTCCGGTGCGGCTGGGCAGTACGGTCGCTATGACCGGGCGATGGACGCCCTTGATGCGGCCGAGGGTGAAGAGGGCGGCGGCGGCGAAGGCCCCAGAGTTGCCTGCGGAGACCATGGCCTGGACTTCGCCGGACTTCACAAGCTCCATGCCGCGCGTGAGGGAGTTGTCCTTCTTGCTGCGGACGGCCTGTGCGGGGGCCTCGTCCATGTCTATGGTCTCGCTGGCGGCGACGAAGCCAAGCGTCGGCCCGAGCGAGGCGCGGCACTTGGCAAGCTCCGCGCGCATGGCCTCCTCGCGTCCGACCATTATGATCTGCTCGACGCCAGGAAGCTCGTCAAGGCGACGCGAAGCATCAACGCACCCAGCGACGACCTCGCCTGGTGCCTTGTCCCCGCCCATTATGTCAACTGCTATGCGCATGGCTCAGCCATAGTTGCGCGGGACCCGTGACGGGTCCCGTCGGGGAAAGCGCGACGCCGAGGGCTGTCGCGCTATTCCTCGGTCTTGACCGTCAGGACCTGGCGGCCATTGTAGTAGCCGCATTCAGGGCACGCGCGATGGGCGCGCTTCGGTGCGCCGCAGTTGGGGCACGCGGAGACCTGCGCGACGTCGGCCTTGATCTGGCCCTTGCGCATGCGGACGCGCATCTTGGACTTTTTCCTTTTCGGTACAGCCATTTCTCGTTCACTCCGTGATCATGGAACCCGCGGCGCCTCCAGGCGCCGCGAAGACGCTGTCACCTCTCCGCCCCTCCCAGGGCGTCGAGGCCTCCCCAGCGAAGGTCGCCCTCGCCGGAGGACCCGCATCCGCATGGACCGAGGTTCAGATCGGCCCCGCAACGCGGGCAAAGACCCTTGCAATCCTCCTTGCAGAGCGGATTGCTAGGGAAGGATAAGATGATACATTCGCGAAGTTCAGCGGTCAAGTCCGCAAATGCATCCGGCGCGACTTCGACCGAGAACGAGACATCCCCGTCGCGCGCCGTCCAGTCGAAGTCCCTTCCACATCTTACGCATGTGCAGGAGAAATCCTCCTCAACCACACCCCTCACAAGAAGCTCCTCGTCAAGCCTCTCCGCGAAAAGATCGTAGCGGAGAGGTCCCGCCGGATGGAACAGGAGGTCGTCCTGATCGTAGTCGAGAAGCGCGACGGGTATCTCGCCGCGCAACGCCTCGCCGCCAGCCGCCAGGCGGGCGACATCCACGACGAGGCCCCTGGCCTCCTCCTGTCCCCTTCCCTGCCTCATTTGGACTTCCTGGCACGGGTCGCCTTGTTGCGCTCGGCGTAGCGACGGACATGTGGCACCACCGCGTCGGGGACGAACATGGAGACGTCCCCGCCATACGCGGCGATCTCGCGGACCATGCTCGCCGTCACGTAGCTGTACTCCTCGTGCGGCATCATGAAGAGCGTTTCGATGTCTGGGGCGAGCTTGCGGTTCGTCAGGGCCATCTGGAACTCGTACTCGAAGTCCGAATAGACCCGGAGGCCTCGCACGACGACCGGCGACGGCGAGAAGCGATGGCAGAAGTCGACGAGAAGCGTGTCGAGCGGCATCACGTCGATGTTGTCGAGGCCCTTGGACCCGCATGCCTCCCGGACCATCTCCATGCGCTCGTCCACGTCGAACATGGCGCCCTTCTTCACGGACGTCGCCGCCACGGCGACTGTGACCCTGTCGAATATGCGGGCACTTCGCGCGATGAGGTCAAGGTGCCCCAGCGTGAGCGGATCGAATGTCCCGGGATATACCGCGTGCTTTTTCATGTGAGAACCGTGGCATTATACCACTAGGCGCTACAGTTCGTTGAACTTCTCGTGGGGCTTGAGGACAACGGAATCGACGATGCGGAACTCCGCCGGCGCAAGGGTGATGCGCTCGATGTCGCCGAAGTTGTTGAGGATGCATTTGCGCTCGTTGGCGTAGTCGAGGTTGAGAAGATAGACCTTCCCCTCGTCCGGGAAATAGCTTTCAACGATGTACCGGCAGTCCTCGTCCGGGTTCTCGAAGTCGTCGCCCGTGATGAAGACATGGCCGCGCGAGATCTTCGCGACGTACTGGTAGAGCTTGCCGGCGAGGCCGACGCCGCCCTCCTCGGCGCCGCAGCCTACGTCCATGTTCGCGGCGGCGGGGTATCCCCACCAGTTCATGAGGAAGACCTCGCCCTTGCCGGACTTGCACCGGATGATGACCGGGTACGCCGTCTCGTCATCGACCGCGAGCATCTCGTAAGCGTCGGACGATAGCGTGTATTCGAGATCGCCAAGCGGAAGCTCCATGTACCCGAAGCGACGGCGCGCCTTGATGCCCAGGCAGTTGGGCGTCGTGCTTGGGCCGGTCGCCCAGTAGCGGCGGGCGGTGCGCCCCTTGACCTTGACGCCGCAGAGTTCGGAGAGGTCGCCCTTGTTGACGAGGTCCTCCAGACCGAAGTTGTGGTAGTTGCGCTTGTCGTCCGTCGAGAGGTGGCAGAGACCAATCACCAGGCGGCCGCCGCCATGGACGTAGTCGCAGAGGACCTTGTACTGCTTCTCCGAGCAGGTGTTCCAGCCGGAGAACATGAGGCACTTGTAGTTGCGCAGGAGGAAGCCCGCCGTGATGTTGTCGCATGCGAACGACGCCAGATCGACAAGCCCGTACGGCGTGGCCGAGAAGTGTATGTTCTTGTTCGGCGCGAGGATCGGCGGCATCGGCATGATGGCGTTGCGGGCGACCTCCCAGCTCATCTCAGGAAGACCATGGTACCAGTCGGGGTTCTTCTCCGCGATGTTGTACGCGCCGCATACGGCCGCCGCCGGGATGTAGCGCGCGTCCCCGAGGTCGAGATTGCCCTTGGCGAGCGCTATGGTCGTCTCCGGCTGCCCTTTTGGCGCGGGATGCGCCTTGCAGAAGGAGTGGAAGTCGGCGATGATCTGCCGGTACTTGGTCGCGACGGGGCTACGGAAGTCGATGTACGGGAAGCGTTTCCGCGCTTCCTCGAGCGCCTCCTCGGTGTAGCCGCTGCGCGGATCCTTCGCGCCGTACAGCCCGGGTGGGTTCCCGGGCAGGATCGGCATGAGGCTCATGGGCGAATCCTCGCAGAGATTGGACTGCAGGGCCCAGTTGCCTGACTCGTTGATCACGAGCTTGGAACCAGTCATGTACTTGAGGAGGAAGGCCGTCTCAAGTGTCTTCATCTTGTACGGGTTCCTGTGCGGGATCCAGCTGTACCACTCGTGGGCGAGGTGCGAGCCCCACATCGGCAGGTCGTACTGGCGGTATAGGCCGCGCGAGAGCGCAGAGGCGAGAGTGAGGTCCCCGAAGGGGAAGTCCTCGGTGCATGGGACCTCGGTGCCGGCGGCGACCTCGTAGTCTAGCGAGAAGTTGGCCGACGTTGCCATGATGTTGCCCCAGCCGGCCTTCTGCCGCTCGCGGACGTATGCCGCGACGCGCCCCATGTACTCATCGACCAACGTGTGGAGGGATGGGCTCTGGCCACCCCAGTCCGTGTCGAGCGCGAAGTTGTAGCGCTCGCCGAAGTCGTAGCCGAGATACCAGTCGCCAAGCACTGGGATGAGGCGCTTCGAGATCTCCGGCGGCGCGGACGAGTAAAGGCACACGGTGTAGAGGCCGGCCGCCTTGGCCTGCTTCGCAAGCTTCATGAGCTCCTCGCCGTGCTGCCAGAACTGGAGCGTGTTGCCGACCCCGTGCTCCTTGGCGAGGGGCACGATTTGGTCCATGTCCGGTCCCTCCGGCGCCCAGTAGGTGAAGCAGAAACCGGTGCCGTTCAGACAGCCGCTGTGATGGTACACGCCCGAGCCGATGTAAATGCCTTCGGGCGGCACCTTGGTCTTGACGGTCTTCCTGCGCGGAAGCGCTGCGATCTCATCGCCAGTCATGGCCGCAGCAGACTGGGCCGCCGGCTCGGCCGCGGCAACCGCGCCCTTGCTTTTGGCATTCGCCTTCGCCTGACGCTTGCCAGCGCCGACCTTTCCTTTAGTAGCCATCTGTAAGCCCTCCGCTGATGTCACGCGCCCTGACCGGTTCTCTTGTCCTCGACAAGATGTCCATGGTCAAGGCGTATCACACGCCGGCAATAGTAGTCGATGTCCGGCATGTTATGCGAGACGAGGAAAAGCGTAGTCCCCTCGCCCAGCAGCTTGTTGATGCGCACTTTGCACTTCGCCGCGAAATCGGCGTCGCCAACGGCCATTACCTCGTCCACGAGAAGGATATCCGGCTTGATCGCCGTCGCCACGCCGAAGCCAAGGCGGGCCTTCATGCCTGAAGAGTAGGTGTACACGGGCGAGTCGATGAACTGGCCGATGTCCGCGAACGCGATGATGTCGTCCATGAGGCCGTTCATCTCCTCGCGCGTCTTGCCCTGAAGGACGCCGTTGAGGATGATGTTCTCGCGCCCGGATAGGTCCGGGTGCATCCCCGCGCCAAGCTCCAGCATCATCGAGACGCGGCCGCGCACCTTCACGTCGCCGTCGTACTTGCGATAGACGCCGCCTATGATCGAGAGGAGAGTCGTCTTTCCGCATCCGTTGTGGCCGACAAGACCTATGCGCTCCCCGCGCTCGACGGAGAACGACACGTCGTCAAGCGCGGTGAAGACGTTCCTGTGGCGCATGTCGTGGATGTACTGCGGCAGGTGGAGGATTATGTTCTTAAGACCGTACTGGCGGGAGGCAAGTACGAAGTTCTTCGTCAGATGGCTGATTTCGACAATCGGCTCTGCCATTTTGCCCTCCACTACATCATCTCTGCGAATCGGGCGTCGCACTTCATGAAGAATGCGCGTCCGAGGAAGAACAATACGAACCCCGACAAAAGCGGCCACGGATAGTATGACGGGTGGAAGCCTGGCTCGTAGAAGATGTCGCGCCAGATGCGCAGGACCAGCGACATCGGGTTTATGTCGTATATGAAGAGCCACCTCTCGGGGACGTTTGAGATGGGGATGAACACCGGGGATATGAAGCACCAAGCCATCAGCGCAATGCCCATTATGCGCTCGAGGTCGCGGAACCATAGGTTGGCCGCCGAGTAGAAGTAGCCGATACCCGTCGATATCAGGCCCATCGACACAAGGCAGACCACGAGGTTTGGCAATATGCTCCACCACTGCGGGACGACGCGGTAGTAGATCATGATCACGAGAAGCACCGGTATGGTAAGCACGAAGTGCGCGCCTTCCGTGAAGAACGTACCTGCCACAAGGAGCTTCCGGTTGAAGTTCGTCTTCTTTAGAAGGGCCGAGTTCGATATCAGCACGAGGCCGTTCATCGATATGACGTTGGCGAAGAACTGCCATAGGAAGTTGCCGCTGATGAGGTATAGGAGGTAATTCTTTGCGTCCCACCTCATCATCACGCCGAAGACGAAGTAGTAGATGAGCGTCGTGAAGAGCGGCACCAGCATGCACCACACGAAGCCGATCGCGGTCGCGTTGTACTTCAGTTTGAAGTCCTTGGCGATCAGCACCCAGATCTGGTCTCTTATCAGCTTGAGTTCGCTTGCCACGTTCACCTCCGGCTGTCTTTGGCGTCCGGCCTCACACGCTCGCGGTAGTTGATGACGACGGGCACACCCTCAAGACCGAAGGCCCCGCGAAGCGCCTTTATAAGATACGACGTGTAGTTGGCGCCCGGTATTCCGGCGTCGTTGACGAATATTCGTATGCGCACGGGCGCCGTGCCGGTCTGGGCCGCATAGAATATCTTGAAGTGCTTGCGGCCCTTGGACGGCGGCTTTATGCGCTCGTACGCCTCGCCGATTACGCGGTTCAGGAGCCCTGTCGGGAGCGTGGCGCGCGTCTGCGCCGCGACCTGGTCTATGACCTCCAGGCTGCGCCTGATGTTGAAGCCGCTCTTCGCCGAAACGAACAGCACGGGGCAGTGGTCGAGGAAGGGCATCGCCTTGCGCAGCTCCGGCTCGTACTTCGCCTGCGTGACGCCGGACTCGTCCACGCTCTCCTGCGCGATGTCCCATTTGTTGACCAGGACCACGCAGCTCCTGTTCTCCTTGGCGATCAGCGCCGCGATGCGCTTGTCCTGCGTGGTGGGGCCTTCCGCGGCGTCCATGACAAGGACCACCACGTCGGCCTTCTTTATGGACTCCTGGGCGCGCATGTGGCTGTAGCGCTCGACGGCCGTGTCGATGCTGTGGAAGTGGCGCATGCCGGCGGTGTCGATCAGTTTGTAGTGCCGCACATGGTCGCCGCGCCCTATCGAGAACGGTATCTCGATCGAGTCGCGGGTAGTGCCGGCGATCTCCGAGACGATGACACGGTCGTTGTGGAGTATGCGGTTGATGTAGGAGGACTTGCCGGCGTTGGGGCGCCCGACGATCGCCACGCGAAGCGGATTGGTCACGCTCTCCTCGGCTCCCGGAGGCAGGTCGCGGACAGCCGCCTCGAGAAGGGCGTCGAAGCCTCGGTCATGGAGCGCCGAGACCGGAAATAGTTCGAAGGAAAGGGGCTCGAAGTCGTGCACACCTGCGTCGTGCTTGGGCAGGTCGCACTTGTTGACGGCCACATGGCACGGCACCCCGGCCTTGCGGACCATGCGTGCCACCTCCTCGTCAACGGGGGTCAGCCCGGCCTGGACATCGACCACTAGGATCGCGGACGCCGCCTCCTCAAGGGCGGTTCGGACCTGCTCCAGGATGCCCGCGCCGATGGTGCCCGACCGGCCGGAGTCGTTCAGATTGACGCCGCCGGTGTCGATGAGGTCGAATGCCTGGTCGCGCCAGACGACGGGGCGAACGAGCCGGTCGCGTGTGACGCCGCTCTCGTCGTTGACGATCG
Source organism: Kiritimatiellia bacterium (assembly GCA_017458965.1). GTDB lineage: Bacteria > Verrucomicrobiota > Kiritimatiellia > RFP12 > JAAYLN01 > RGIG3612. The sequence continues at coordinate 22,805 of JAFSZJ010000103.1, forward strand.
CCACGCGCTCATGCGCGACCCTGTTGAAGATCGCGCTTTTGCCGACGTTGGGGCGGCCGACGACCGCTATTGCGCGTCGTCTGGTCGCAGGAGTCATGTCATTGCCCATCGTCAGCCTCCATTCGTGCCAGCAAGCCTTACTCGCCGCGAGCCGCCAGACGCCTCGCCTGGCGCGTCATCGACTCCGTTTCCACCTGGCCTGCGGTGGCGGAAGTCCCCTGCCCCGCCGCGCCCTGGCGACGGCGCCAAAGCTGTATGATCGCCAGTATCTGGCTCACGCTCCAGTACAGTACGAGCGCCGACGGCATCGTGTAGAACATCACGAGCATCATCGCCGGCATCATGAGCATCATCATGCGCTGCTGCGCCGGATCGCCCATGGACGGCGTAAGCCGACTCTGAAGGTACATCGTGCCCGCCATTACAAGCGGAAGGATGTTGATCGGTATCGGCAGAAGGCCAGGGAGAATGTTCTCCTGATCGCTCAAGTCGGCGATCCAAAGGAAAGGCGCGAAGCGAAGTTCGACGGCGCTACGCAGGACGAAGAAGATGGCGATGAAGAACGGTATCTGGACGAGCATCGGAAGGCAGCTCGCCATCGGGTTGACCTTGTGCTGGCGGTATATAGCCTGCTGCTCCTGCATGAGCTTCTGCGGGTCGTCCTTGAACTTGGCCTGGATCTCCTTGAGGAGCGGCTGGATCTCCTGCATGCGCTTCATGCTCTCGTTGCTGCGCTGCGTGAGCGGCCAGAAGGCGACGCGGACGAGGATCGTTATCGCTATGATGGCAAGGCCGTAGTTGTGCAGGAAGCCGAAGAGGAAGTTGAGCAGCCACAGCACGGCGATGCAGATGTACTTCCATGTGCCGAAGTCCATGATGTCGCCCGAGCGCGGGCCGAAGTGGCGCAGAACGGAGTACTTCTTCGGACCGATATAGAGCGTGTAGGAGCGGGAAAGGCTCTCGCCTGGCGCTATGGCCGCGCCATCAAAGAGGAGGGCGCCGGAGACGGACTCGATTTTGAGCGCTCCCTGCCCTGCCGCGCGGCGTGCGGTAATCCTGTAGCCGGCGCTCTTTGCGTCGGACGACATGACCTGAGTGAAGAAGCGGGACTTCAACGCCACCCATTCCTGCGGACCATCGACGGTCATCGAGGCTGACTCGGGAAGGAACGAGGCGTCCGGTGCACCGGAGCAGCCACCGGATGACTGGCGGCCTGTGAGGATAGCGGCGACCCTGCCCTTTTTCTCCCAGTGGTCCACCTTCGCGAGCGAACCGTCCTTGACGCGCACGGCGGAGAGGGCATCGACCGAGAGGATGTTGAGCCGGTTGGCGTCAAGGCGGCGTATCTCGCCGAAGCTCACGGCGTTGGCGCCAAGCGCAAACGCGCCCTCGCCTTCGTTGGCGAAGACGTCCGTGACGGCCACGCGGTAGCCGTCCTGAAGGGCTATTGTCCTCGTGAGGGTGAGACCGGAGTCCGAAACGGCACGCAAAACGACTCCGGTTCCGGAAGAGGAGACCACAGAGAAGTCCGACCTTGCTCCGAAACCGGGTACGCCCTCTAGCGCGAGGATCGGCGCGTTGGAGGAGACAAGCACCACTTCGGGGCTGTCCTTATCAACGCTCTGGCGGTAGCCGCTGAGCCTGGCGGACAGTATCGTGCCGCCCTTGGACGAAATCTCCATGCCGACCTCTTCGTCGGACAAAGTGACGATGCTCTCCTCGACCCCGGTCTCGGCCTCGGCGGTCATAGCGGCGGCGGACGCGGCGGTCCCCTGCCCCGGCGCGACCGGGGCCTCGGTTTGTGCGCCGGCGGAAAGCGACGGCGCCTCGGTCGCGGCAGGCATCGGCTGGGCCACGGATGCCGGAACTTCGTTCGTCGCGGCTGCGGCCATGCGCTCGGCGTATGCGGCGCGGGCGCGCTTCGCCTCGTTGTTCTGGTGGAAGAGCCAGCCGACAAGCGCCACTACGAGCACTGCTACTATTGCGATGTCCTGTTTGTTCATGTCTTCTTTTCCGGTGTCTTTCTCCCGCGTCTTGGCGGGACTGGGTCATAGCCGCTTGGGCCAAATGGATGGCAGCGAAGAAGCCGCCTCAACGAAAGCCAAAGGCCGTATGCCGGACCATGGACCTTGATCGCCTCGATGCAGTAGTTGGAGCAGGATGGGGTGAAGCGGCAGCAGGGGCCGATCAGCGGGGAAAGCGTCGCCTGGTACACTCGGACGCAGCCGATGAGGAAGGATGAGACGAGGGCCATCGTCAGTCCACCCATACCCCAGCCCTTCTGCAAGTCCTCTCGAACTCCGCGCAGACGTCGCCGGATGTCGCGTCAAGGATGCGGCGACGGCCGATAAGGACCAGAAGCGCCCCATCGGCCACACGCTCGCGGCGGGTCCTGTACGCCTCGCGCATGAGCCTCTTGGCCCGGTTGCGCTGATGGGCGTCGTGGAATGTCCGCTTGGAGGCGATGACGCCGAAACCGCCCTTGCGGTCCGGCGCCTTCAGCGCCCATAGCGCGAACGAGCGTGACGCAAAAGAAACGCCGCCATCGAAGACCTCGCGGAACGCGGGTGAGGTGAGGCGGCATTCGCGTGGCAGACGGTGGCCGGTCCCGGCGTGGCCGGGCAAGGCCGCCGATGACCCGTCCTGCGCCATTGGCGTGGCTGCTCTAGACGGCCGTGAGGCGGATGCGGCCCTTCTGGCGACGGCGCGCGAGGACATCGCGGCCACCGCGGGTGGCCATGCGGGCGCGGAACCCGAGCTTGCGGGCGCGCTTGATCTTGGAAGGCTGCCAAAGTTGCTTCATTTTGCTTCGCTCCTGTTCTACGGATGCTTCATCAAATGTTGTAGGATTTTAGCAGAATCATGCCGTAATAGTCAATCCTGATTGGCAAGAATCATTTTGATGCACTCGCCAAGTTCCTCGTGCCCATCGCTTTTGCCGTTGGCTAATTCGGATATCCGCGATTGATTCGTCTTGAAAAACTCCAGCCAAGTCGCGACATCGCCATCACCGTTCCGGCAATGCTCATAGCGAGGCGACATAAGGCGGCTCATTGGTTTTGCCGCGCGAAGCCAAATGGACGCATGCGTCGCTATGTTAGGTTCGGGCAATCCCTCACGGACTCTGTACTTAAGGAACTCGTACTCGACCTTGACCACCTCCGGCGCGAAGTCATGCGCGGGGCCGGGATTCACCCAGAACCAGTCCTCCATGCCACTGGATTTAAGTTCTTTTATGTTGTAAACCCTGTTAGCCTGGATTGTCTTTGGTTTTGGTTCCCAACGCTCCGTTTTCCCATACGGGACATTTGATACGTCATACTTGACGATTTCGTACTCGGTCTTCATCCGAGATTGTTTTTTGGCGTTTTTGGGGCTGAGCCTGAGCGGCTCCGGCACCAGATATATTGTGCCGACACCGATTGGAATTGGGACGGTAAGTTCACGGTTGCCATTTCCCGCCCCAAGGTGACCAAGGTCTTCCCCGTCGGGTTTCACCCTGACGTGCCACGTGACATTCCCATCCAAAGGATCAACGACCGTGATATGCCTCGGACGCTTTTCGAGAACCGGCGCATCGGTTTTTCTCGATGTGCCGGCGTCGCCCATCTGGATTCTCGCCTCACCACCATTGCGTATCTCATGGGCTTCATCGCAGGAGTAATTGACGACAATTGTTTCGCGAGGTCTGCTAGTGAAGCTTGCGGAGCCGTTCGCCGGGACCTTGATCTTATTTCCACCCACCGTTGCCACGACTTCGGAATCGTTGGCGTTCGAGATCTCCAATTTCGGATCACCCTTGTACGCCAAGTTGAAACCGATGCTTGCCTTGGAGTCGCCACCCTTTAGTTCAATGGTATTTTTGGCGGTTTCATAATCGGCGGAAGCAGTCCCGTCGGCCTTTGCCGAGAAGTCGGTGGTGCTCCAAACGGCAAGATCACGGAAGACGGCCTCACCGCTGGCGTCAATTCGCTTTTGGGAATTGCCTACCGAGACAATGATCGGGACATTGCCCCCATTCTTCACCTCTGCTGAAGCCTTCTTGGCTAATGATGCTTTGATGTCGTCCAAATCAGTGCGCAACTTGCCAAGGCTCTTATCAAGATCCGCATACCCGGTTTGCGCTGGGATGGTAAGCGTCTCCGCCTCTTGCACCGCCTCATCATGACTGCGACGGTCGGATATCCGCCCCACGCGCTCTTTTAGCTTGTTGACAGCTTCGGACGCCTTCTTTACGTTTTCTTCTGCCGTCTGGCGACTTGCCTTCTCGCCCTTGCGTTTTGCAATGGCGTTGTCGAGGTCCGTTTCGATTGCAGTGCGCTTGGCGGCAGCAATGCGATACGTCTCGCGTTCGGCGACGCCGGCTGTCTGATTGGCATCTTCCAGAGCCTTTGACATCTCGCCTTTTATTATCGCGACCTTCTTGCTGCTCTCGGTCAGATCGTCAGTCTTGGCGATGGAAGCACATAGGGAAGCGGCGTCGGCTTCCTGTTTGGCCATCGCCTCGCCAAGTGCCTTCTCTGCCTTGGCTGTCGCATCAAGAATTCCCTGGCGGGTCGTGAGGGCAGTGTCGAGGTCCGTTTCGATTGCAGTGCGCTTGACGGCGGCATTGCGATAGGTCTCGCGTTCGGCAACGCCAACTGTCTGCGCGGCAGTTTTCAGAGCCTTCGAAATTGCATCCTTGATGCTCTTGACTTTGCTACGGCTCTCGGTCAGATCGTCCGCCGTGGCGATGGCGGAGCATAGCTCGTTGGTTGTGGCTTCCTGTTTGGCCATTGCCTCATTGAGCACCTTCTCGGCCTTGGCTATCGCATCAAGAATTCCCTGGCGGGTCGTGAGGGCGGTGTCGAGGTCCGTTTCGATTGCAGTGCGCTTGGCGGCGGCATTGCGATAGGTCTCGCGTTCGGCAACACCGGCTGTCAGCGCAGCGGTTTCCAGTGCCTTTGACATCGAATCCTTAATGCTCTTGACTTTGCTACGGCTCTCGGTAAGATCGTCCGCCTTAGCGATGGCGGCGCATAGCTCGTTGGTTGTGGCTTCCTGTTTGGCAATTGCCTCATTGAGCACCTTCTCGGCCTTGGCTATCGCATCAAGAATTCCCTGGCGGGTCGTGAGGGCGGTGTCGAGGTCCGTTTCGATTGCAGTGCGCTTAGCGGCGGCATTGCGATAGGTCTCGCCTTCGGCAACGCCGGCTGTCTGCTTGGCATTATCCAAAGCCTTCGACATCTCGGCTTTTAGTTCCGCAATCTTGTTGCTGCTCTCGGTCAGATCGTCCGCCTTGGCGATGGAGATGCACAAGGCGTCGGCACTTGACTCCTGCGCCTGCATAGCCTTGACGAGTGAATTCTCGGCCTCGACAATCGGGTCTTTCGGTTTCGTAACAGGATCTTCGACTACCTTTCCTTTGCCATTACCGGGCTCTGCAATCGGTGGGACGACAGGCGGTTTATTACCAGGTACGACTATTGGTGGTGGGACAATGCCATTCTTTTCGAGATCTTCGGCCTTCTGCCTAAGGTAGAAGGCCGCCCCGAATGCGGCGCCGATCACAATGACAAACAAGGCGGCTAGCCAAGGCCGATTATTGGCCTTGCGTATAACGACGGACTGTTCAGGCTTCGGCTGCCGTTTCGGTTGGGACTCTAGCTTGTGTTTAGTTGGCGACCGCGAGTCGAGTTTAGGCTCCGGTGCCTTCGGCTCACGTTTTAGTTGCGGTTTAGGCTGCGGCTGAATAGTCGGTTCAGGCTTTGGCTCGTTTTCAGGAGGATGTTGCGTTCTCCGCTGCTGCGGAATCTTGCTGGTTGTGTTGGTCTTTGCGAAGCCAGATTCCGGTGTGGCAACCGTTGCGCGGGTCTTGGTGACATCAAAATCTGGAGTGGCGACCGTCGCATGCGTTTTGGTGAGATCGGCAAGAGTGCCATCCAATGCCGACGTCGCCACCGTGGCGCGTGTTTCGGCTACCTCGGCGCGCGTCTCGACATCGGGGACCGCCACACGCGTCTCGTCCCCCGCACTCGTCTTGGCTTCATCTGCGCGGGTCTCGACCTCCGGGGCGGCCACGTTCGTCTCGTCGCCAACCCGCGTCTCGCCGGCATCATCGCGGGCCACGACCTCCGGGAGTGCCACATGCGTCTCATCGCCCACACGGGTCTCGTCGACCTCGGCGCGGACCTCTGCCTCGGGGACTGCGACATGCGTCTCGGCGCCGTCGTTCGTCTCGGAGCCTTCGATCTGCTCCTCTGCTTCCGATATCGCGGCATGGGGCCGACCCTTGGCTTTGGTTTCGGCAGGAGTGGTAGGTGCTTCCGAGTGTTCCTCGGAAAACTGCGGAGGTACGCCGCCGTCAGGCTCGTCGGGAAGCATTATCCTGCTACGCCGCTTCAAGGATGCTTCATCGCCATCGGAGGGAGTGGCGTTTCTGGCAATCTGCCGACCAGCAACGGGCTCGGACTCGGACGAATACTGTTCTTCGGTTGTGGCCCCGTAAAGACCAACCTCGCGTCCAAGATGCGCCGTTTGCGAGCCAGCTAGCTCTGCAGAAATGCGGCGGCGGCGAACCTCGTCCGGGTCAGCCAGTTCCGCTGCCGGGATCCGCGCCAGGAGGCGCAGGATCTCGTCGCTGTCCCGGATGCGCCTCTCAGGGTCCGGCTCGATCATGGCGGCGACAAGCGAACGCCACGTTGGTCGGTCGTCAAGGCGCGAGATGTCAGGTCTGTCCCCGTCCTTCGCGCGTCTGTAGAACTCGGCGAAACCGTCGCCGCCACGCTTTAGCCGCGGGTAGACCGGCTGGCCGGTCAGGGCTTCGTGGAGGCACAGCCCAAGAGCGTAGATGTCGACAGCCGGCGACCCTCGTGATGTGCCGAGGGCCATCTCCGGAGCCATGTAGTCGAGCGTGCCGGGGAGACTTCCCTGTGTCTGCGTCTCATCGGTCTTCACCACGCCGAGATCCATCACGCTGGCGCGTTCCGGTGCCCCATCAGGCATATAGAGGTTGGCGGGCTTTATGTCGCGGTGGACTATGCCGGCCCGGTGCATGACCCCCAGACCGCCGGCGAAACGGGCGAAGGCCGCCGCGATCTCGCGCGGCGGTATGGAAAGATGCTTGTCGTTGGCGGCGGCGATCCTGTCGCGGAGGGAGCTTCCCGGCATCCCATCCAGGAACTGCATCACTATGAAATGGGTTTCCGTTGCGGCCCTGGCCGACTTGAAGTACTCTACGAACGACACGAGGCGGCCATCGTTGAAGCGCGCCAGGGTCTTCGCCTCCCTTATGAATCGCTCGGAGTACTCGGGCTTGAGAAGCGCCTTTATGGCGACGACAAGTCCGTCGGACTTGCGCCGGCCGCGGAACACAACGCCGAAGCCCCCCTTGCCCACGCATCGCAGAAGCTCGTACCGAGCCGAGGGGCTGGCGATTTCGCGTAGCGCGACGCCCTTGAGGGCATCCGCGAACTCACGATATGTCTGGTATCGTCCGGAACGCTCCGGCGAAAGGCCCTTCTTTATGATCCTCTGGACATGGGCCAGGGCGTGGATGCGGAAGGTCTCGATCTTAAGCGCCTTGGAGACGTCCACCCCCTCGACCTTCGTCCAGCGCTGGAAGAAGGCCATCATCGATTGCTCGCCCATGGCCCCGCCGGCCGCATACGGCCGCGAACCGGCAAGCATCTCGTAAAGGCAGACCGTCAGACTGAAGACGTCCGAACACTCGTCTCCGCGAAACCCCTTGTCCGGTCGGAAATCCGGATGGAAGTCCGGGGCCATGTAATCGACCGTGCCGCGCATCGCCCCGGATTCCGTGGTGGTGCGCGATGCCCCGTCCTGGCGGGCGATCTCGAAGTCGATCAGCTTGGCTGAGCCATCGTCGCAGATGAATATGTTCGAAGGCTTGATGTCGCGGTGTACAAGGCCATGCTCGGCGCAGATCACCAGGGCGTCAGCGCATGACCGGATTATCCGCAGGACATCGTCGGCGTCAAGGCCAAGCTTGTTGGACTTCAGCAGCTCCTCGAGGGTCTGCCCATTGAGGAGTTCCATGACAAGCACGTGGATGTCCTCGAACCCCTGGGACGACGCAAAGCAACCGTAATACCGGACTATGCCGGGGTTGGCGGCGGCAATGAGCGCGTTCGTGCGCCGCGTGAGTCTCTTGAAATCACGGGCGGAATCGTCGCCGTGGTCGGGCATCACCTTGAGGGCAACGAGGTCCCCTCGGCGAATCCCAGGGAAGGCGGCTTCAAGCGCGCGTCCAACGTAAAGTTTTCCCTGCGCACCTTTGGCGGCAAGGTCCTTTACTATCTCGAACGCGCCGAGACGCCAGATTCTTCCGGCAGGCTTCAATTGCTAGCGTGGTGTTGCTGCGTTGATCAACGGTTGGAGTTCCTCGCGTGGGAACCTTATGATCACCTGGCATTGGGAGCCGATGGCTTCAATTTTGGCCCGGTCAGCAAGCGAAGCCAGGGCGTTTCCATCCCCTCCCCTGGCCAAGGAGGCGAACCCGCGCATAGCCCCAAGCATGTCGGCCGCAGAAGCGGCGCTTTGCTTGTTCAAGAACCGTGCCGACAATGACACGACGACAGATTCGTCTCCAGACACACCCTCGGCGCTCGCGGATATCCGTGACAGTTCCTTGAGGAATGGCATGGAGTCCAACAACGTCGGCTCATCGTCGTCATCGTCGGTCTCTTCATCATCGTCGTCCCCGAACAACATAACTGGATCAACCGTGGCCGTAAGCCAGAAGAACGGACTTCCAGAAGGCATTTCGGGCCGGAAGGCATGTCCTTTACACACATCGTCGGCTACATTCCTGGCAAGCCTCTCCTCCGATGCGACAACGGCCAATCGGCTGTCCGCAAGCGCGACAAATACGGCCTCTGGTCCGTCGCCGACATCGCCATTGACAGTCTTTTGCGCGATGTTGGTCACGCTTACCCTCATGACATTGCCGGCAAGCGTCTCGAGCCCAAGCCTTGCTCCTTTGCCATCTGCCAGTGCCGACTTCGACATTGAAACGACGGCCTCTTCCAGCGTCGTCATGGTCACGTTGGTCGAAAAGCCAAGCAACATGACGACGCTGAAGTCATCGTCATCCTCGTCCGTCTTTTGCCCGTTGTAGGCGGCAGCCGGCATCATTGCGAACGCATAGAAGGCTATGTCTTTCACAAGTGGCGATTGCGCCATGGTCTGTGTCGCCAATCCGGATTGTCCGCCAATTGCGTCCTTGAGGCGGGCGATCGGCGGAAATGCCTCCAAGGCCCTGCCGTCAAGCACGCATTGGGCGAAGGAGTTTGTGGGGAATATGCGGAAACCGCGCTGCGACGTGGCGTCGTCGGCCAATGCCACGAACGAGACCACGACGATCGCGGCGACCAGTAGAGCCCCCCTCATTGCGCCACCTCCTTCAGCCATTGGCGAACCTCGGTCTTCTCTTCTTCGGAAAGCGACTCGCTTGCAATCAGATACTCGCATGCCCATCTGAACACCTTGAGTTCTTCCGCGAATTTGTCGCGATAAAGGGAATTGGCCGCAGCCATTATCCCGCGGGCCATCCGCGTTTCCTTGAGAATGTTGCGCATGGCCCTTGCATCGAGTTCTCCGCCATCCGCAACGTCCGCCGCCCTGCGACGAAGATGCCTTATAGGAGACTTCGATTCAGCTTCGACAAATCCTATCGGCGCAAGATAGACCACTGGAGGGGCATCCTTGCTGTTTGCAACCAACGAGGCCAGAGGCACATCGATTTCGACATCCCCCAACCCGCTGCATGTGCCGCGGAATTTGACGGTCTCAGGTAGTGGACGCTTGAGCGTCGCCAGCATGGGCCCGGATGACACAGACACATCTTCATCGCCGATCTTGGCACGTAAAATGTTCAGATCGCTTGAGGGAACCACCTTCTCAAATCTCACCCGTATTGGCTCGCCTATGGGTGGAAGTTCATTTTGGCGCTTGGCTATGGCGTCGTCCAATGTCTTTGCGATCTCATCGCGCTTCGCGCTTGCCTCGCGATACGCCGCGCCATTTACAACGCCAACCGTCTTGGCGGCCATGTCCAAGGCGCTCTTCATCGCGTTCTTGATGGTCGTGGCTTGCTTGCGGCTCTCGGTCAGATCGTCAGCTTTGGCGATTGCTCCAAGCAGGGAAGCGGCGGCGGCCTTCTGTTTGGCCATTGCCTCGTCGAGCGCCTTCTTTGTCTCGGCTATGGATTCGAGCTCTCTTTTGCGGGATGCGATGGCGTCGTCCATAGTCTTTGCGAGTCCATCCTGCTTCGCAACGGCATTGCGATAGGTCTCGCGTTCGGAAACGCCGGCTGTCTGCGCGGCAGTATCCAAGGCACTCTTCATCGCGTACTTGATGGTTGTGGCTTGCTTGATGCTCCCGGTCAGGTCGTTCGCATTGGCGATGGCCGTGCGCAAGGTGTTGGCGGCGGCTTCCTGTGTCCGCATAGCCTCGACGAGCGCCTGCTCGGCCTTGGCTATCGCATTCTTGTTGCCCAGCTCCGTCTCGCGGGATGCTATGGCTCCATCTAGCAACCCTGCGATTTCATCGCGCTTCGCGGCGGCCTCGCCATACGCCTTGCCTTCGACTACGCCGGTGGTCTGCGCGGCCGTATCCAAAGCGCTATTCATCGCGTCCTTGATGGTCGCGGCTTGCTTGCGGCTCGAGGTCAGATCGTCAGCCTTGGCGATCTCCCCAAGCAGGGAAGCGGCGGCGGTCTCCTGTTTGGCGATTGCCTCATGCAGGCTTTTTGCACCAGCCTCCTGCTTGGCCATCGCATCGCGAAGCTCCGCCTCGGCTTTGCGCTTCACCTCGGCTGCCGCGATTTCGACCAGTTCAGTTTCGCGGGACACCAGTGCGCTATCCAGCGATTCGACAATGCCATCGCGCTTGGCGCAGGCTTTGCCGTACGCCTCGCCGTCCGCGACGCCGTCAGTCCTGGCCGCAGCGGCAAGCGCGGCGTCCATTGCGTCCTTGACGGCATTGGCTTTTCCGCGGACATCTTTCAGATCGTCCGCCTTGGCGATGGCATCGCACAAAGCATTGGCTTCGACCTTCAAATTGGCCATCGTCATTCCAAGCTTCTCCTTCGCCACAACGATGTCGAGTTGCTTCTGGCGGGATGCGATGGCGCCATCAAGCGCCTTGGCGATCTCATCGCGCTTGGCGCTGGCATCGCGATACACCGCGCCGTCGGCGACGCCGGCGGTCTCTGCGGCGGTCGCCAACGCAACGGCCATCGCGCCTTTGATGCTCTCCGCCTTGCCACAGCAATCGGCGAGTTCGTCGGCTTGCTCTATCACCTTGCACAAGTTGGCGGCAACGGACTCCTGCATGCGCATCTCGGAGGCCAACGTCTCCCCCGCAGCCGCCATGTCGAGTTTCTGCCTGGATGGGGGGCGGCTTTTTGCGATCCCAAGCCCAAGCGCGCCAATGACCGCGATGAAGGCGATAGCCGCCGATATAAGATAAGGGGTTTTCCTACGCTTGCGCACCACCCTGACGGACGGCGCCGAGGAAGAATGCGCGCCATGCGCCGTGGTTGCGCACGTCGCATCCGCCGCATGGCCGTCTTCTATGGTAGTTCCTGCGTCCGCAACGCCGACCTTGGCTGAGGCTTCGGATGCGACCTTTGCCTGTGGTTCCTTGTCGCCGGCCGAATCGACGCCATTTGCGCCGGCTTCGGATGGTATGTCATCGGTTGTGGCTTCTGCGATCGCTTTGTCGGAGGCCTTTTCTTCTCCGGCGGCATTCGGGACGTCGATTTCATCTGAATCGGCGCCCATCCAGCCATCCGCCGCTTCGGTGGCCGAACCACCGTCCGTGACGGTGGTTGGCATGGTGAAGTCGGATATCGTCGATTGCCCCTCCGGAGCGGCGGCGGCACCGCTTACCAGCGACTCAAGCTCGGCTGCGGAAAGCCTCTGATGTACAGGCAACGCCTTGGAGAATGTCCCGATGTGTACGCACACGACCGTCACGTTGTCCTTGCCGCCCCGACGATTAGCCTCATCCACCAGCGCCTGCGCACAGGAGGCCGGATCTTCGGAGGCATCCACGATCTTCATTATGGACTTGTCGTCCACCATTTTCGAAAGGCCGTCGGAACACACGATGATCCAGTCGCCATCCGACACGTCGAACGGTGTGCGCTCAAGCTCCACTGTTGGCTTTATGCCGACGGCGCGAAGGATCATGTTGCGGAAGGCCGGATCTAGCTCGGCCTCGTTCTTCACGCCGGCCATGTTGGCGACGGAATGGTCGTTCGTTATCTGCGTTATCCTGCGGCGGCGGATCCGGTAGAGGCGGCTGTCGCCAGCATGCATCGCCACAGCCTTGGATGGATCGCCAGGGTCCAGCGCCATGCCGACGAAAGTCGTCCCGCAACCATGCGCGTCATGCGAATCGGCATATCCGTTTATCCATGCCGAGGCGTCGTTGAGCGCCTTGTCCAAAAGCGCCAGCCTATCCTCAAGTGCCATCGGCGGGGATATCCTGTGCCATTGCGAGACGGCGGCGGCCACGTGTTCGACCGCGATGCGCGAGGCGACTTCGCCATCGCGTGCGCCGCCCATGCCGTCCGCGACGCAGAACACGCCCTGCTCAGGGTACGTCCCGCAGTTGTCCTCGTTGTTTCTGCGCTTGCGGCCGACATCAGTAACGAATGCCGACGCGACATGCCCGAATCTGGGGATTTCTTCCGTAGTGTTCATTGAGAGTCCTTTACCTCCTATCCCCTGCCTCCGGGCAGTTCGATTCCAGCTATTGCGGCGTCTGCCGCGAAGGTCGGTTCGTTGACAAGCTCGAAGCCGCCTTCAAGCTTGCCGTCAGGGGTGACGCGGTCGGTGCGCCAGCGTATGAGGTCGCTCGTCCTGTATTCGCCGTTTTCGAGCGGCAGGACCTCGGAGACGGCGACGATCTTGCGGGAACCGTCGGAAAGACGCGCCGTGTGGACGACAGCCTGAACGGCGCTAGCGACCTGGGCGCGGAGCGCCGAAAGCGGGATGTCTATGCCAGAGAGGAGCGCGCACGTTTCAAGGCGGCGCAGGCAATCGAGCGGCGAGTTGGCATGGATGGTGGACATCGAGCCGGCGTGTCCGGTGTTGAGGGCCTGGAGAAGGTCCAGCGCCTCGCCGCCGCGGATTTCGCCCACGACTATGCGGTCGGGACGAAGACGGAGGGCAGAGTGCAGCAGATCGCGGATCGTCACCTCTCCCTTGCCGAACTTGTCGGCCTTGCGCGTCTCGAATGGCAGCACATGCTCCTGCTGGAGCTGCAATTCGGAGGCGTCCTCAAGCACGAGGATTCGCTCATGCGCGGGGATGAAGGACGAGAGGACGTTCAGCACCGAGGTCTTGCCGGAGGAGGTGGCACCGGAGACGATGATGTTCCGGTGGAGCTGCACCATCGCCCGGAGCAGCTTGACGCCATCCTCGGAGATGCTGCCGAAGGAGAGCAGCTTGTCGATCGAGAGCGCATCCTTCTTGAACTTGCGGATGGCGATGGCGGTGCCGACGCGGGAGAGCGGCGGAATTACGGCGTGGACGCGCGAGCCATCCGGAAGACGGGCGTCGAGACGCGGGTTGGCCTCGTCGAGCATGCGCCCGACGCTCTTCGCGATGTTCGTCGCGGCCGCCCTAAGCGACGCCTCGCTTGGAAAGACCGCAGGCGTCTTCTCCAGCCGCCCTTTGCGCTCTATGTAGACCGCCGAAGGGCCGTTGATCAGGATTTCGGACACATCCTCATCGGCGAGGTACTCGCGGACTGGGCCAAGGAACAGTACTAGGAATGAATTGTCGGACATGGCCTTTTGCCTTGCTATTCGCGCGCTACCGCTCCCACATCGCCGTGATGACGTTGGAGCGCCACTTCCGGTCTTTGGAGACTATTACGAAGGCTACGGTGGTGGTTTTTGGGACGTTGGAGAGGTCCCAGCCGTTGTAGCCGGAATAGATGTTTTCAAAGTCACGAGTGTTGCGGCTTGTGGAGATCCAGTCAAACTTGCCGCCAACCCAATTGCCGTCGTTGTCCTTCACGAACAGGCATGCCAAGGCACTGGCGTCATCTTTTTCAAGCCCCCAGCCCGCAAGACCGTTCTCGTAAGTGAAGGAAAGACCATCCTTGCCCATTTTCAAATTGCCGATCACAGGGCCGGAACCATTTCCAGGATCCCCGCCCCAAACGGCATCGCCGCCCTTGAAGCCGCCGAAGTCCCATTTAAAGGACGAAAACTGCGCCTCGTCCAAGTAGTTCTCCGGAGCTTCTGGCAACTCCTCCCAGTCGGGTTCCTCATCGTCGGGTTCTTCGACGTCCTCAATTGTGCCCTTGACTTTGCGGGTCACATCGCGGTAGATTTCGTAAGTGTTGTGCTTCTTCCCGTTTATAAGAACGCGCCCCTTTGTCCACCCTTTCGGAATTCTCTTGGTTCCATACGCAGTGGAGTACTCCCTTTCCGTTATCGGATATCCGACCAGCTTCCTGGCTTCCTCGTCCGTTTCACTGACGAAAGGCAGACTTAAAAGAACCGGCGAATCCGGCGGATCCTCGTTTGACCTCGCATTGCTGCCAAACAGGCCGTCAATGCTGTGTGAACCAGGGCTGACGCCGCCGGAAAGGAGATTAAACGTCTTATTCACCATGTTTCCATTCGCATCTTCAAGCGTTGCGGCATCCAAAAGCCCCCTCGACGTCGTCTCGTCGTCTTTGTCGGCATCTATCGCGCCCTTTTGGATGTCCGCGCTGTATTCGCTCCCGTCACTGGTCTTATCACCTTCCTTCGCTTCGTAGATGCCGCCGTAATCGTCGGAATCCTCCTTCGAATCAAGGTCTTTTCTGGCCAAAAGCTTCTTGATCTCCTCTTCCGTGGGCTGATAGTTTTCGCCATGGTCGGCGTTCGGATCGCCGCTGTCATCGTCGCCATAGTCGAAATTCGGGTCATCCTCATCGCTTGTTATTTGTCTGTCGTCGGGGTGCTTTTCGTTCCATTCCTTTCGCGCGTCCTCCCAGTCCTTTTGGAGTTGATTGATCTCGCCGACATTGCCGGCGTAGTCTCCGGCGTATTTTTCCGCTATGTAGTCGCTGAATTCCTCCTGCGTCATCGGACGCCACACAGCGTTCCCGTCTGCATCGGTTTTCGTGCCATCGCTAACATAATACGCCGCAGGCTTGTCAGCGGAAGCCGCAAGGATGATGCCTAAACCAAAGGCAGCGGTTGCACAAATACGGATGGTGAGATTCATTTCAGTTCCTGTCCTTCGCTTTGTCTGCGGGGCTAAGCCCGCCTTGCAAAACCTGGTTGTTTGGCTGGGGCGACAACGCCTGCTGGCCCGCTGCGGCGCCGGACGCCTCATCGTCGGCATCGGTGCCGCGCTTCGAGATGCCCCAGGAGACGCCCGTCGTGTAGAGGTCCTCCTGCCAGATCATGAGGATCACGTCTTCCTCCTCCTTGCGC